>CAZCGG010000213.1:0-7390 GCA_964498135.1 uncultured Candidatus Moduliflexus sp. | reverse complement strand
CCGGCGGAAAAGCCGCGCGCGCAGACCGTGCGGCCGCGCGTGAATTTGCCCTGCGTTTCAATATCTACGCGCATGTATTCGGTCGTCAGCAGCGTCGGATCGCAGACCACCGCGACGGCGCAGGGATCGTGCAGCGCCGCGCCGTCGCCGCACAGCGAATTGACATTCGCGGAATACCACGACAACAGGCGGGAAAACGTGTTCGCAATGATCGTGCCGTGCTTCCGGATTTTCGCAATATGTTCGGCAGTAATCAGGGCTTTTTCGGTGACGTCGAGACCGACCATGACGATGGGAACGCCCGAATCGAAGACAATGCTCGCGGCTTCGGGGTCAACGTAAATATTGAATTCCGCCGACGGCGTGGCATTGCCTTTTCCCATCGAGCCGCCCATCATGACGATCTGGCCGATTCGCTCGCAGATGCGCGGCTCGCGCAGCATCGCCATCGCAATATTGGTCAACGGCGCGGTGGGAATCAGCGTGATTTTGACGGGGGAATTCATGATAGTTTCAATCAGAAAATCCACCGCATGGCGCGGATCGCATTGCAAATCGGTCGGCGGAAATTCCGCGCCATCCAAGCCGCTTTTGCCATGCACTTGCTCGGCGGTCACTAATTCGCCGAAAAGCGGCTGCGCCATGCCTTTCGCCACCGGCACTTTGCGCAGGCCAATCAAGCCGCACACATGCAGCGCGTTCGCCGTCGTTTTTTCCACTTCGACATTTCCGGCCACGCACGTGATGCCTAACAGCTCGATTTCTGGGGAACGCGCGGCCAGCAAAATCGCCGCCGCATCGTCGTGTCCGGGATCGCAATCTATAATGACAGGTGTTCTTTTCATGTCGTTCAGGACTTACGCACCCCACCCTTTCCCTCCCCTCAATCAGGCGAGGGGAATATATTTTTCTCTTGTCTCCCTCCCCTGATTGAGGGGAGGGTTGGGTGGGGTCTGCGTAAGTCCTATCGTTTTTATTGAGATGAGCATTGATTTTTAATGGCTTGTGAGAACGAGACTTCAAATTATTTTGGGGGTTGCAGCACGTTTTGAAGGGCGGCGCTGTCTTCCTCGGCGAATTGATGTTGATAAAAATCCTGATTTTCAGGAATAATCATCGAAAATTCGGCGGTCTGGTCAATTTTTATGATGGCCTGCACGACCGTAAAATCGAGGACGTGGCCGCCCGCTTTCCTATCTTTGGTCAGAAAATGGAGATGATAGCCCGGCGCGTTTAGCCCTTTGACAAACGAAGGGCAGCGCAGCCCGATAATAACGCCTTCGATGTTCTCGAATTCGAACACCGACTGTTTTTTGACCACTTCCGCCAATGGCGGATACGGTTTTTCCTGCTTCGGGACGCTGCGCGTTTTCATCTTCTGGAACGTCCCCTCGATGCGGATCGCGTAGAACAAATTGGGCGTGGCGAGCAGCGCATCTGCCGCCGCTGGAAAGTCTTTCAACGTTAACCCCGCCGCCAACGGTTTTTCCTGATCCACATCGAAAAACGTGACCGCAACATACGGGATCAGCGCGGAATCCTCCGGCGCGCTGACCGCGCCGTCGGAGGAGATTTTATATATCGTCCCGTCCAGCATCAGCAATTCGCCGTCCAGCCCTTGAAACGTGCCGATTCCCGCGTCGCCGTATTGTTTGACATCTTTCACCGTGTATTGCCCGTCATAAATGCCGCTCATCAGCGCGTCAAGCGTGGAAATCTGCGTCAGCACTTCCCGCGAATCCTCGGCGGCGGCCATGCCCGCGCCGCACAACATCAGGCCGAATGCTCCGTACACAAGGCTTTTTCTCATCATGCGCTTCCTCTCTCATGAACCTGTTCATCGTTGAATGAATTGTGGACAAGACGCGATTATTACAACATGCAGCCCGCCAACATTGTCAAGTTTATTTCAGTTTTCCCTTGACTCTCGCGGCGTGACAGGAACAGAGACCTTGAAACCTGAGCAGTTACGCCACAATTCATTTCGCCCTCGCCGGGGCTGAACATGAATGGCAGAACATGAATCATTTATCTTACCATGACGAGGACGAACGATGAAAACGGTGACAATTTACACGGACGGCGCATGCGCCAATAATCCCTACGGCAACGGGGGCTACGGGACGATTATCGTAGAAGACGGGCAGCGCGTCGAACTCTCCGGCGGGTATCGCAACACGACGAACAACCGCATGGAAATGCGGGCGGTCATTGTCGGGTTGGAAGCCCTGACTGAGCCGTGCGCGGTCGAGATTTACACCGATTCGCAGTATGTCGTCAACAGCATGACGAAGGGATGGGCGCTGCGCTGGAAAGCGAACAACTGGATGCGCAACAAGAACGAGCCAGCCTTGAACGTGGATTTATGGACGCAGATTTTAGCCTTGTGCGGGCGGCATCAGGTGTCATTTCACTGGATGCGCGGTCATTCAGGGCATCCTGAAAATGAGCGCTGCGACCAATTGGCCGTGCGCGCCCTGAAAGGCTCGCCGTTGCCGGACGATCTGCCCCAAACGCCGTAACACTTGGCGTCTTTGCGGCTTGGCGCGAAAAATACACGTCATGCTTCACTTGGCTATATCTGAAATTTTTTGAGCAGCCCTTGCTGACGTTCGGATAAGGCTGCCAATTCTTTGGCGGCTTGGCGGACGTTTTCCGAGCCTTCGGAGGTCTGCTGCGACATGGCGGCGACCTCCGAAATCAAGCGGGCGATCTGCTGGCTTCCCTGCGCGACTTCGCCGATGCGTCCGGCAATATCATTCGTGGAAACGCTCTGCTCTTCGATTCCACTGGCGGTCGAAGCGGCGAGATTCCGAATGTCGGCAATAATCTTCGCCACGTCCGAGATGGCGGTCACGGTGTTTTGCGAACTGAGTTGGATGGCGTCCAATTTCCGAATGATGTGTTCTGCCGACGTGGACGTTTCGCGGGAGAGCTCCTTGACTTCGCTTGCGACGACCGCAAACCCCTTTCCGGCATCTCCGGCGCGGGCGGCCTCAATCGTCGCATTTAACGCCAGCAGATTCGTCTGCTGAGAAATGCGGGTGATCAATTGGCTTAATTCGCCGATTTCCTGTGCGCGCGTATTGAGTTCGACCATCATCTGGCTCGCAGAGGAAATTTTTTGCACCGCTATGTTCGCCACCTCCGCCATTTTATCCGTGTTCGCCGCCATTTCGCCGACTGTGGCGGACATCTGTTCGGCAGAGACGGCGAGCGCGTCAACGTTCTCGCTGATTTGTACGCTGTGCGACGACACGGCCTGCGTTTGACTCGAAATTTGCTGATTCATCGAGGCGATCTGGTCGCTGACAATATCGAGCATTTCCGCCGCCGCGTTGAGTTGAATCGTTCCTTCCTGCACTTCCCGCAGAGAATCGCGCAGCGCGCGCATTTGCTCAAAAGCCGTTCCCAGCACGTCTTGATCATTCTGAGCGTTGATGTCGTAACGCAGATCGCCTGCGGCAATCGCCGCCGCCGCCGCCGCGACGTTGTTCAAATAGGCCGACATGTTCAAAAACGCGAGGCCTAACACGTCTTTTGGGGAGCGCGGATGCGTGACGTGCGACAGGTTGCCTTGCGCGATTTCCGTCGCAACGGCGGCCATGTCGCGGGTATATTGAATGAGTTTGCCGAATGACGCAGCCAGCAGGCCGATTTCATCATGCGCCGCGCGGCGGGCAATTTCATCGAACCGGCATTCGATGTCTCCTTCCGCCAATTGGTTCGCCACGACTGTCAATTGCCATAACGGCTTGAGCATCCAGCGCATACTGATCCAGCCGAGGATCATGATGATGAACATGACGCCAAACAGCCCGGCAATCAGCATCATCGAAGACGTGGTGACGGCCGCGATGCGTTCCTGCGTCTCTCTAACGATATTCGAAAATTGGAGGTCTTGTTTTTTGATGGCGGTTAAGATGCGTTGCGCGGAAGTTTGCGTCTCAACGAATTGCCGGTGAAAATCGAGCAATGCCTGTTCATGCGCGGGCAGCGCTTGCTGAAAGGCGGCCAACGCCTCTCGAATGTTCGCAAGCTCTTGATCAACGGCGGATTCGAAGCTGGAAAACTGCGCGAGCCGCTGCGTAATTTCCTGCGCCAGCGCGACGGCCTGCGGAATACTGGTCGGCTGCGCGTTTTCGGCCAAAGAGTCCTCGCCCGGCTGATTGCCGATGGTCAGAAGCCATTCAAGACGCAGCAGCGTTCCTCGATACCACGGGAGGTCTCGGTGAAGCGATTCAAGCAGCGACACGTTTTTGCCTTCCATCATCAGCCTGATCATCGCGTTCTGCAAAAGCTCCGGCAGAGCGGCGAAGCCCGTATCCATCGCATGAATGCGCACTTGCTGTTCCGTTGTCATTCGTTGAAATGACGCCTGTTTGAGAAAAAGGGCGCTCACGTGATTGATGTATGCCTGCAACGCCTCGCGCAAGACCGAATCCGGCGTCTGCTCAATCATCTCCTTTGCCCGTTGAAACAACTCATTCCGGTTTTTTTCCACCTGTTCGAACTTCCCGGAAAAGATGATCTTGTTCACCTGCGTAAACAGGCTGTTCAATTCTCGCGCAAGATCGGCGTTCCGAACGACCTGCGAGAACTCGCGCGTGATGATGCCGGAAATTCTGCGTTCGATATTCTGCGTGGAAAAAAACGCGACAACGACAATACCGACCAAGCTGAGAAAAATCAGCGTGTTTGCCAAAAATAATTTTGAGGTGATGTGCCAATCAGCAAACCGTTTCATCGCATTCCTTTTCAAATGTTGTCCCAAGAAACTGAGTTTCTTCGCCACAACTCATTGCTCCCATGTAAATCAGGAGCGTCAAATCTCGATTTCGCCGTCAAATCAAGATTTGACGCTCCTGCATTTTCATGTTGCGCATGCGTCTAAATTGGCTGTATTGCAAAGAAAATCCAGTTGTCAAGTTATTTGCAACGGGAAGCACCGAGCAAATCGGGGCATTTTTTTCTCATGGACGCGGACTGAGCCTGTCAATGCGATGGGGAGTTTCGGCGAGTTGTCGCGGAAAGCGCACTTCAAAGGTCGTGTTGCCCGGCACAGAGGCGACGTGAATCGCGCCGCCATGTTTTTCGACGATTTGACGAGCAATGAACAATCCTAATCCCGTTCCTTCTCCGCGCGGCTTGGTCGTGAAACTCATGTCGAAAATCTTTGGCTGAACCGCCGCAGGGATGCCGCAGCCAGAATCGGTAATGCTGACGCCGAGAAACGCATCGGTCAGAAACGTGTCAATGCGGATGTCGCCGCGCCCATTCATCGCCTGAATCGCGTTTTGCAGCAGGTTAATCCAGACATGGCTCAAGTCGCCGGGATAGCAATAAATTGGGGGCAGCGCGGCAAAGGATTTGAGCACGCGGATATTCCGCTTGAGGCTATTCGCCAGCAGCGTCAGCGCGAGCGTCAAACTCTCGTGAATATCGGCAAACTCAGGCGTTTCCTGCCACGGATAGGCGTAAAATTTGACTGCCCGGATAATGCGCGTCAGCATGTCGTTGCTCAATCGAATGTCCTGCGCCGAGTGAATAATGCGATACCAATCGAGAAAAAATGCCATCAACGTCGGCAGCGAGCCGGTTTCCGAGAGCGCAAGCAACTCGTCGAGCCGGGCGGCCAACCCCATCCGCGCTATTTCTTTGGCGAATTTATAGCTCTCTGAAATGTGATGCTGTTTCAGGATGTCCGTCAAGCGTTTCTGCTCCGTGCGGATTTCTTCAGTCGTTCTGCGCGGCAATTGCAGCGCATCAAGCATTTCCCCAGCGATCCGCATCAGGCGCGGCAATTCCGTAGCCGGAAACGACTGCTGAAGCAATTCCTCGAAACGCTTGACAAAGAGCGCGAGATGGTGGCTCATGTTCACGCTCGCCGCGTTCATCGCCCCGGAAGGCGTGTTAATTTCATGCACAAGCCCCGCGACCATTTGCCCTAATGTCGCCATTTTTTCCGTTTGGATGAACGCTCCCCAACTCTGCTCCGCGCGGTCGCCCTGCGCAAGCTGCTGATACGCCCGCCGCAGGTGATAATGCTCGGCGGCGCGTTCGACAAGCGCGGCGATTTCTTCAGGACGCCAAGGGGCGCGAACGATGTAATACAAGCGCGAAGCAAGCGTCGTGAGCATGGCGGAATCCACCGCGTCCTCTTTTGCGAAAAGCATCCAGTAGCTTTCCGCCTCAAAAAGCGGCGACCGCGCTTCAACGCCGAGCGAGGCGAGCATCTGCGCATCCGCAAGCGCGACGGCGGCCTCGCGCGCAAGCTCCGGCGTCAATTTCTCGGCGGCATGGATCACGGTGACGCGAAACGTCCGGCATAAAATTTGGGCTAATCTATCGTAAATGCCGCTTTCATCGGTCATCATCACGACCTGCGCGGCCTGAGACGCTTGCCTGAACATAGAGAATCCTTTCAAAAAATGCCACGACCTCATTTTCAACCCGGCGACTGATTTCCGGGACGGCGTCAATTTTGACACATATATCTTCAACGCAATAAAAAAATTTGTCAAGATGAAAAATGACTGATGCCGCATGAGACCTCATTAAAATACGACAGGACTTACGTACCTCGCTCTCTTCCTCCCCTCAATCAGGGGAGGGGAGAGATTTTTCTATTGTCTCCCTCCCTTGATTGAGGGGAGGGTTGGGCGGGGTCTGCGTAAGTCCTGCTCATGTTACGCAATTATCAATTCCGCCGAGTTGCTTGACAACTCTCCTTGATCGCCATTTGAAAAAAAATCATGAAAAACACTGAAATATGATGAAAAATGAAGATAATTATCAAAAATAACGTTTAATCATCATTTTCGACGTTTTTCAGGACTTGCGTTTTTTTAGGGATTTTTTATGGTATTCTATATTAGCACTCAAGTCGTGTGAGTGCTAACACGAAACGCGATTGTGACTTGAGAGGTCTTTCATGATTAACCATGCAGAGATGGAGGAACATATTTATGAAAATTCGTCCGTTGCAGGATCGCATCATCGTCAAACGTCTTGAATCCGCAGACAAAAAGACTCCGGGCGGAATCATTATTCCCGATACCGCCAAAGAAAAACCGCAGGAAGGGGAAGTTATTGCCGTTGGCCCGGGCAAAGTCGCCGATGATGGCAAATTGAAAGCCATGAACGTGAAAGTCGGCGACAAAGTGCTGTTCGGCAAATATTCCGGCAATGAAGTGAAAATGGATGATCAAGACTATTTGATCATGCGAGAAGATGACATTCTCGGCGTGTTAGAATAATCGTCGTCAACAACGAACCAATCAACTCACAACAGGAGAAGCATTACGTATGGCAAAGCAATTAAAGTTCGGTGAAGAAGCCCGCGCATCGGTGTTGAAAGGGCTGAATATCCTCGCAGACGCCGTCAAAA
>CAZCGG010000212.1:0-7539 GCA_964498135.1 uncultured Candidatus Moduliflexus sp. | reverse complement strand
TTCTTGAGGCAATAAATTTAATTCTTGCTGAATTTGACGTTGAATTGTAGTCATATAAGTTTTTATATCAGTTGAAATTATAGCAGATGAAAAACTCATTATCAAACACGTTTTTCGAAGTTTTTACGCCATTCTGTCAAGGGGAAAATGCAGGGAAAATTAAAAACTTCCAATCAATCGTTCGTATTCGTCATGCGTTCCAATCCAAAACCAATACACGCCATCATGCTCTTCCATTGCTAATGCGCGGTAATTTAAGCCGACTCTGACAGACCAAAGAATTTGAATCTTTTTCAATTGCAATGATGGGTGATGAGGATTTTGCTTCAGTAATTCGAAGTTTTTATCTGCGATTTTTCGAATTCGAAGAGGTAAAGAAGTGTAGTGTTGCCAAAAACTTTTCGTTGTATGATGTTTCACAGCGCTGTCGTATGACCTTGTTGAATTTCTGCTTTGACCGATTGAAGCAATTTGTCAAGTTTGCCTGTTTTTAAATCATGTTCAATTTCCATATCCCAATCAAGATAATAATCATCTTCCATTCTTTTAAGAAGGACTGAAAAATCCTGTCGAGAAAGTTTTCGAATCTCATGCCAAAGTTTTTCAGTCGTTGTGGTCATCATAAGTTTTTATATCGTTTAAGATTAAAGCAGATGAAAAAGAGTGAATCAAATTTGGGTAGTGGTATAATTGTAAATGATGCGGCAAGCATGGTTCGACTTCGCTCACCATGACCGTCACTCTGAGCGGAGTTGAAGGGCGACAACGCATCATGTACAGAGTATGCCATTACCCAAATTTGTATATTTTTTCAAGTTTTGAGAGGATTTTGTCAAGGGGAAAATGAGAAATTTTATAATAATTTTCTGACACGGTGCCCTGTTGCCTCTACGACAATGAAGGCATTTTCTAACTCTTCAGTCGTATATGTACGCAATACTGATAATAATTCTTCGTGAACCTGCTCCATCTTCGCAGGCGGAATTCTAAGGTAAATCACGCCTTTTCCCAGATGTTTCACAAAAACTAAATTTCCATAATCTCTATCGCGAGTGATCAGAATCCTATTTTCTCGCTGTGCAGTAGCAAGGATTTCTTCATCATCCGCTTGAGCAAGCCCTCGTTCCGCCACAAGCACAATATCATATCCTGCGTTTTTCAAAAAACGAATCGTAAATGTATAGACATCTTAATCGATCAGGAATTTCATGCGGCAAGAGTGTGAAAGGAAATTTCTTCTGATTGCACGACAGCAATGGCATATTCGACACACGCACGAATGTCTTCGCGAGTCAAATCGTTATAATAATCACGTATAATCAGGTCAAACGGAATACCTTCGCGGATGAGTTCAAGCACATTTTGCACAGGAATTCGCGTCCCTGCAATGCAAGGTTTGCCGAAATGAATGCGAGGATTCACAACAATATTTTTTAATATAGTCATAAGAAGTTTTTATATCAGTTGAAATTATAGCAAACGAGAAATATGTTATCAAATACGTTTTTCAAGGTTTTTACGCCGTTTTGTCAAGGGAAAAATTGGGAAAACAATTAAAAACTCACAATGAATCGCCTATATTCATCATGCGTTCCAAACGCTCAGAGCGAGCGGCAATTTGAAACAAAAGACGCATCAAACGGGTAAATGGTGCGCCTCTCCGAACGTTCGGAGAGGCGATTGAGGTTAAAAGGCGGGACGTTACGCCTGAGATTTCATGGAAAGCGGCTGGCCGGTGGACTCCAAGACGCTGAGCCACAAAAAGCTGTCTGGCGAAATCTTTTTCCGCGTCGAAGTCGTGACCGGAATCGGCACGTGCGTAAACAGATCGTGCCACAGGCCGACAATCATGTCGGTTTTGCCTGCCATCGCCGCATGCACGGCGTTGCGGCCGAGATGCGCGCAGAAAATGCTGTCGCTGGCATTGGCGGCCACGCTGCGGATCATGTAGCTCGGGTCAATATATTTCAGCGTAATCGGCAGGTTTTTCGCTTTGAAATATTTCGTGATTTCGTCGCGCAGAAACACACCGATATCTTTATGCAAGATGTTGCCGGACGCATCTTTTTCGTCCGCGCCCTGAAAAAATTCCTGCCCCGCGCCTTCCGCTACGACAATCACGGCATGATGGCGTTTTTTCAAGCGTTGTTCCAACATGTCGAGAAATCCGCCTTTTCCCACCATATCGAACGGAACTTCAGGAATCAGCGTGAAATTGGCGTCGAGGTTGGCAAGCGTGGCATGCGCCGCGATAAAGCCCGAATCGCGCCCCATGACTTTCACCAAGCCGATGCCGTTCTGCGCGCCTCTGGCTTCGACATGCGCGCATTGCAGCGCCTGATGCGCCTCTGACACGGCGGTATCGAACCCAAAGGTTTTTTCCACATAGCCGATGTCGTTATCAATCGTTTTCGGAATGCCAATAATGGAAATCGACAGGCCGCGCCGCTCGACTTCTTCGGCAATGACGTGCGCCCCGCGCAGCGTGCCGTCGCCGCCGATGCAGAAGAGCATGTTGATGCTCAGTTTTTCGAGCGTGTTGACCATGACCACTGGGTCTTCGTGTCCCCGGCTTGAGCCGAGAATCGTCCCGCCAAGCTCATGAATCCCCTCCACGTCATCGGGCAGCAAACGGAGCGGCTCAAGCCAATTCGACGGATTCAATCCTTTGTAGCCATACTGAATGCCTAAAATATTCCGCACGCCGTATTTATAATACAACTGCATGACGATGGCGCGAATCACGTCGTTCAAGCCCGGCGAGATGCCGCCGCAGGTCACGATGGCGGCTTTGGTTTCCGCCGGATCAAAAAAAATCTTTCTGCGCGGCCCCGCTTTTTCGAACGAGACATTTTCCGGCGCATCGGTCTCATTGGGGATTTCGGCGGCGTAACGCACGCGAGCTTCGTCAAGCTCGTATAAAGTTTCAGGCAGATTGAGCGGCGACGAAATGCGGCATTCGCCTAATGCTTTGATGACAAAATCTTGTGCTGTTGGCATGATGCCCCCGCCATGTTCAGGACGCGGCTGGGCGGAAGGCCGTTGCTCGCGGCCTTCGCCCTCACGTGATGACATGCTGATTATGAGGTGACAGCTTGAAGGGCGGCCGCCGCGACTTCTTGCGGCGTTCCCGTGCCGTTGATCGTCTTCACAAGCTGGAGTTTCGTATAAAAATCAATTAACGGAAATGTTTGCTGGCGATAGACCGCTAACCGTTGGCGAATTGTGGTTTCGTTGTCGTCGTCGCGCTGATACAACTCGCCGCCGCAGGCGTTGCAGACGCCCGCTTGTTTCGGAGGATTGCTGACAAGCTGATAAATTGCGCCGCACTGGCGGCACGTTCTCCGCCCCGAAAGGCGGGCGACCACCACGTCGTCCGGCACGTCCATGTTGATAACGGCGTCGAGCGGCGTCTTCAATTCTTGCAGCGCGGCGGCTAACGCCTGCGCTTGCGGCACGGTGCGCGGAAATCCGTCAAAAATATAGCCTTGCCGACAATCCGCCGCTTTCAGGCGTTCCTTCACAATGCCGATAATCACGTCATCCGGGACGAGATCGCCTCGATCCATATAGGTTTTCGCTAATTTGCCAAGCTCAGTCCCTTCTTTCACGGCCTGCCGCAGAATATCGCCGGTGGAAATTTGGGGAATCTGATATTTCTCGATGAGCGGTTTGGCTACCGTCCCTTTTCCTGCGCCCGGAGGGCCTAACAATATCAGTCGCATAGGCTGGAGAGCGCGATGTTTTGCCCGGCAATCATGCTGCGGCACGACGACCGCGAAACATCGGCTCTGTTCTCGGAATTCAGGCATTCTCGGCCTGCATAATGTTGTGATGTCGTTCCCGTCACGCAAAACATGACAAATCCATCAAATCCCTCGCAGAGGATTTGTCAACGAAATTGTCATGGCGCGGAGCGTTCGCGCGACATTTTCACGCAATGACGATTTGCGGAAACTTTTTTATTTTCCGTTTCGTCTCTCTTGGTGAAGCGCATTGAGACGTTTGAAGTCTTGAAGACTTCAAACGTCTGTGGTCAAGGCAAGTAAATAATGCTGTAAGGAGTGAATGCCATGAAAAAATGGATCGTAAGTCTTGGAATCATGCTGCTGTTCGTCGCAGGGGGAATTGTGGCGTTTCAGCGCCTCAGCAGTTCCAAACAAGAGACGGATTTTCAATTTGCCGCGCTTGGGCGCGCCACGATTGAAAACCTTGTTTCCAGCACCGGCACGTTGAGCGCGGTCGGCACGGTCGAAGTCGGATCGCAAGTCTCCGGCACGGTCGAAAAGGTGTTGGCGGATTATAACGATAAGGTGAAAAAAGGCCAGATTTTGGCGGTGGTGGATACGTCGCTGCTCACCGCGTCCGTCAACGAGGCGAAAGCGAATCTTGCGAAAGCGCAGGCGCAGTTCAACCAATCGCAAACCGAATATCAACGGAATGAGAAACTCTTCAAAGAAGGGTATATTTCGGAAATCACCTATTTGACGAAAAAAACCGACGTCGAGACGACCGCCGCCGCCGTGCAATCGGCTGAAATCGCCTTGAAACGGGCGCGGACGAATTTGAAATACGCGGAAATCCGCTCCCCGATTACCGGCACGGTCATCGAGCGTTCGATTGAAGCCGGGCAAACCATCGCCGCGAGCATGAATGCGCCGACGCTCTTCACGATTGCGGAAGATTTATCGCACATGCAGATCGAAGCCGCCGTAGATGAAAGCGACATCGGGCAGATCAAAGAAGGCATGGCCGCGCGCTTCACTGTGCAGGCGCATTCGGAGGAAACGTTTATCGGCACGGTCAAACAGATTCGCTTGCAGCCCGCCACTGTTGAAAATGTCGTGACTTATACGGTGCTTGTGGACGCGCTGAACGAAAAAGGGCTGTTGCTGCCCGGCATGACCGCCACTGTAGATTTTATCGTGCAGGAACGCCAGAACGCATTAGCGCTGCCGAATAGCGCGTTGAAAGTGCAAATTTCGCAAGAAGCGTTCGCGGCGGCGCGTCAAAAACAAGACGCATCATCGCCGTCAAATGATGGAAATGATGAAGAAAAGCGGCCAACCCGTCGGAACGGGGAGCCGTCGCCCGCAGGGGAAAATCAATCGAACGGCGGCGCGAAAATGAGCCGCGTGTTTTATCTGGATGAGGCTGGAAAATTAGACGTCGCGCATTTCGTGGCCGGCATGTCTGACGGCACAGTGACGGAAATTCTGGAGAGCCGTGAATTGAAAGAAGGCATCCGGGTGATTACCGGCGTGACGACGACGGAGAAGAAAACGAGCGGCGCGAATGTGTTATCATCCTTGATGGGAGGCAATCGAAGCGGAAAATCTGGCGGCCCCACCGGCCCTCCGCCGTTTTAATCGGTGAATATTTATGGAAACGATACGAGTCAACGAATTACGCAAAATCTATCGCATGGGCGAAGTCGAAGTGCGCGCCCTGCGCGGAATTTCCCTGACGATTGAGCAAGGCGAATTTGTCGCAATCATGGGCGCGTCCGGCTCAGGCAAGTCCACCTTCATGAATATCCTCGGCTGTCTCGATTATTCCTCCGAAGGGGACTATTATTTAGACAACGTGCATGTCAACGCCCTGAATAAGCGGCAATTGGCCGACATCCGCAACCAAAAAATCGGTTTCGTGTTTCAAGGATTCAACCTGCTGCCGCGCACATCCGCCGTCGAAAATGTCGAATTGCCGCTTCTGTACGACCGCCGCCATCACGTCAAAAATCCGTATAAAAAAGCCGTCGAATCGTTGCAGCGCGTCGGCCTCGGCGAGCGCCTCGACCATGAGCCGAGCCAGCTTTCCGGCGGACAGCAGCAGCGCGTGGCCATCGCGCGCGCGCTCGTGAGCGATCCGGCGATTATTTTGGCGGACGAGCCGACCGGCAACCTCGATACGCAAACCTCAACCGAAGTGATGGCGTTATTTCAGGAATTGAACAATCAAGGCATTACGATTCTTTTAGTCACGCATGAGCCGGACATCGCGCAATACACGAAACGGATTGTCGAACTGCGCGACGGCGTTCTCCGGCGCGACGAGCCGGTCAATAACCGGCTGATCGCAGGCGCGGCCGCGGCGACGGCCTGAGGGGTTTTCAACAAAGCAGGACTTACGCAAAAAAGTTCGCCCTTCGACACGCTCAGGGCGAACGGTGGATGAAACGCCAACATCATCAGCCGTTCGTGGTGAGCCTGTCGAACCACGTTGCGTAAGTCCTGCAAAGGAAGCAAACATCATGAAATGGAAAAATTTGATTCGCGTCGCGTTTCAAAGCATTATGCGAAACCGAATGCGGAGCTTTTTAACGATGCTGGGGATTATTATCGGCGTCGGCGCGGTTATCGCGCTGGTTTCCATCGGCAACGGGGCGCAGCGGCAGATTGAAAACCAAATCGCCGCGCTTGGCACGAATCTGTTGATGATCATGCCGAGTTTCAATCGCAGCGGGGCGGTCAATCTTGGCGCAGGCACGCGGAATGCCATTGATTTGGACGATGCGGACGCGATTCAGAAGAAAACGACGCTCATTCAATATATTTCGCCGGAAATTCGCGGCAACGGCCAAGTCATCGCCGGTTCGAACAACTGGTCAACCTCCTATCAGGGCGTCTCGGCGTCGTATTTGGATATTCGCAATTGGCCGTTGGCGCAAGGGGCGTTTTTTACCGAACATGACCTGAAAGTCCGCAGCAAAGTCCTCGTGCTTGGGCAAACCGTCGCGGAGCAGCTTTTCCCGAATGAGAATCCGGTCGGCGCGAATATTCGCTTGCGCAACGTGCCGTTCAAAGTGATTGGCGTCCTTTCGGCCAAAGGTCAGAGCGCGAACGGCTCTGATCAAGATGACACGATGCTCGTTCCGGCGACGACCGCGTATTATCGGTTAGGCGGCAATCGGCGGCCGTTCAGCCTCATGGTCAGCGTCGTTGCCGAAGATCAGATGGATGCCGCGAAGGAAGAAATCACGCAGATTCTGCGGGATAAACATAAGTTGAAATCAGGCGATTCCAATGATTTTTCGATCCGTTCGCAGACCGATATTGCCGAAACCGCCACCTCTGTGACCGGCATGCTGACGATTCTGCTCAGCGCGATTGCCGGAGTCTCGTTAGTGGTCGGCGGGATCGGGATTATGAATATCATGCTGGTCTCCGTCACGGAACGGACGCGGGAAATCGGCATTCGCCTTGCTATCGGCGCGCGCGGCGGCGACGTGCTGACGCAGTTTTTGATTGAGGCGATGATGTTGAGCCTGCTCGGCGGCCTGCTCGGCATTGCCGCCGGAATCGGCTCAGGGTACGGCATTGGGCAGATGCTTGGCATTCCGATTGTCGTCAATCCGTGGATTATCGGCGTCGCGTTCGTATTTTCGGGCGGAGTCGGCATCTTTTTCGGCTTTTATCCGGCGCGGAAAGCCGCCGCGCTCGATCCGATTGTCGCGCTGCGGTACGAATAAGGCGGGATCGAAATAATGATTTTTCGCGCACAAATTGCTTGCCAATTTTATTGAACATGTCAATGTTC
>CAZCGG010000211.1:6185-7545 GCA_964498135.1 uncultured Candidatus Moduliflexus sp. | reverse complement strand
GATGCGGAACAAGCCGTCGTCGCAGCAGAAAATTTTTTTCGCGCGATTCACGCAATCTTATTTAAACAGGACTTACGCAAAAAAATTCGCCCTTCGACAGGCTCAGGGCGAGCGGTGAGTGAAACACCAATATCATCCTCCGTTCGTGGTGAGCCTGTCGAACCACGTTGCGTAAGTCCTGTTAAAACTGAACCACCCGAACAACACGATGAATTGAATGTCACATGAAATATTCTCAAGTCTTTTTAGATGCCATCGGCTATGAACTTGCGCCGGTCGTGGTCACGTCCGCCGAATTAGAGGCGCAGCTCAAGCCGGTCTATAAAAAATTATTTCTCCCGGAAGGCCAATTAGAAGCCTTAACCGGCATCATCGAGCGGCGCTGGTGGCAGCCCGGCTTTCGCCTGTCAGACGGCGCGATTGCGGCGGCGAAAAAAGCCCTGTCGAAATCCGCCGTCGCGCCCGGCGATCTGGATGCGCTGATTTACGCGGGCGTCTGCCGCGAAAGTTTCGAGCCAGCGACCGCCTGCCGCGTCGCCGCCTATGTCGGCGTCAATCCGGCGGCGGCGGTGTATGACATCGGCAACGCCTGCCTCGGCGTGTTGAACGCCATTCTTGACCTCGCCAACCGCATCGAACTCGGCCAAATCCGCGCCGGAATGGTGGTGTCATGCGAATCGGCGCGGGAAATCATGCTCTCCTCGATTGATCGCATGAAACAAACGCAGGACATGGAATCGTTCAAGCTGTCGCTTGCCACGCTGACCGGCGGCTCAGGCGCGGTCGCGCTGATTTTGACCGACGGCTCGTTTGCGCAAGATCGCCGTCGGCGGCTTGTCGGCGGCGTGACGCAGACCGCGCCGCAATTTCATGATCTCTGCTGGTGGGGCGTGGATACGGATGTCAATTCCCCGCATTGGCAATACATGCGGACGGATTCGGTGGGCGTGCTGGAAAACGGCGTCGCGCTCGGCAAGCGCACATGGGACGCCTTTTTGCGCGAATTGCATTGGGCGGCGGACGATGTGGACAAGGTGATTTGCCATCAAGTCGGCAGCGCGCATCAGCAGACGATTCTGCGCGCGCTCGGCATTCCGCCGGAAAAAGATTTCGTCACGTATCCGTATTTGGGAAATATCGGCACGGTGTCGCTGCCATTGACCGCCGCGCTTGCGGAAGACCGCGACGCGCTCGAAGCGAGCGACCGCGCGGCATTTTTGGGCATCGGCAGCGGCTTGAATTGTTTGATGTTAGGTTGGGAGTGGTAAAATTACCCACCCCTTGCCCCTCCCAAGAGGGGAATTTTTTATGAATATTCCCCTCTTGGGAGGGGCAAGGGGTGGGGAGATTTATCATAAAA
>CAZCGG010000211.1:0-6085 GCA_964498135.1 uncultured Candidatus Moduliflexus sp. | reverse complement strand
CAAGGGGTGGGTAACGCGATGAAACCAGAACTTCGTCAATTTTATAAAACCGTCCTGCAATTAGCGATTCCCGTCACGATTCAAAACATCTTCATGTCCTCGCTGAACATGGTGGACACGATTATGGTGGGGCAGCTTGGCGCGGTCGAAATCGCGGCGGTCGGGCAGGCCAACCGCTTTTCATTCATCATGATTATCGTCTTGTTCGCCATCAGCAGCGGCACGGCGATTTTCACCGCGCAATATTGGGGCAAAAAAGATCTGGAGCGCATCGGAACGGTCACGGCGATTGCGATGGGCTTGAATAGCGCGGTTGCGCTGGGGTTCTGCCTCGCCGGTCTCTTTTTTCCCACGCTGATTATGCAGGCGTTCACGACAGACCCGGCAGTGATTGCGGTCGGCGTGACGTATCTGCGCTATGTCGCGCCGGGCGCGCTGTTTCTCGTCGTGCCGATGCTCTATTCGTTCGTGCTGCGGAGCATGGAAGAAGTCAAATTGCCGATGTACACGAGCATCATCTCCATTGCCACGAACACGTGCATGAACTATTGCCTGATTTTCGGCAAATTCGGCTTTCCGGCGTGGGGCGTGAAAGGCGCGGCGATTGCGACGGTCTTGTCCAGAATCGTTGAAACCGCGATCATGCTCATCGTCGTGGGCAAAACGCCGCGCCCGCTCTTGAAAATGCAGGATTTTTTCACGTTTTCGCCCATCGTGCTGCGGCAATTTTTTGCCACGACGATGCCGGTGTTAGTCAACGAATTTTCGTGGGTGATGGCCGTGACGATGTACGGCGTCGTGTATGGCCGCATGGGAACGGCGGACGTGGCGGCGATGAATATTCTCAGCCCGGTCGAGCAGTTCGCGGCAAGCTGCTTTTTCGGCATATCGAGCGCAACCTCTATCATGGTCGGCAATCAAATCGGCGCGGGAAATGCGGACACGGCGTATCGCTACGCGAAACGCTTTGCGATTTTCACGCCAATCGGCGCGGTGCTGGTCGGCGTGTTAGTGGCCTTGATCGCGCCATTCGTGATTGCTATGTACAACGTGCCGCCGTCGGTCAAAACGCTGACCGTGAATTGCCTGTTTGTCTTGTCGGCCGCGCTCTGGATGAAAATGTTTAACATGATCAACATCGTCGGCATTCTGCGCGGCGGCGGCGACACGAAATTTGCCATGTATATTGAAATGTGTTCGATTTGGCTGTTCGGCGTGCCGTTGGCATTTTTCGGCGGATTGGTCTGGAAAATGGCGATTTATTGGGTGTTTGCGCTGACGCAGATCGAAGAATTGCTCAAAATGAGCATCGGCATTCATCGTCTGGCGTCGCGGAAATGGATTCATGACTTGACGCAGACGCATCATTAGACCACTTGCAAAAGTCCATTCCGTTCGCCCTGAGCCTGCCGAAGGGCGCGCGCGGGAAGTGTTCATCCGCCCTTCGACAGGCTCAGGGCGAACGGAATGACAGGTCAAAAACGACTTATGCAAGAAGTCTATTAACATTTTGCGTCAACCTTCCTAACCTTAGACAGTTGAAGTCGTTAAGACTTCAATCGTCTTGATGATGGAGAAACAATCATGCGCATTGAACATCTCGCAATGTGGACAAAAGAGCTTGAGCGGTTGAAAGAGTTTTACATGACGTATTTCGGCGCGGCTGCCGGGGAGAAATACGTCAATCCGGCGAAGCAATTCGAATCGTACTTTTTGGCGTTCGAGTCCGGCGCGCGGCTGGAAATCATGCAAAAGCCGACGATTCCCGACACGCTGAACGATCCGTTCGCGCAGTTCACCGGCTTGATTCATCTTGCGTTTTCGGTCGGCTCGAAAGAGGGCGTTGACGCGCTGACCGCGCAATTGAAAAATGACGGCTATCCGGTGTTGGATGGGCCGCGCCACACTGGCGACGGCTATTATGAAAGCTGCGTCCTCGATCCCGACGGCAACCGGCTGGAAATCACGGAATAACCCCTCAACAGGAAAGCTGTCAGACACCTTCAAGGCGTCTGACGGCTAAGCCCATAACTTTAAAAACCTCATGTTACAAGAAAAACGGATTGGCATGATTGGCGCGGGCAACATGGCGGAAGCTTTGATTCGCGGGCTGCTGCGCCCTACCGGTGCCGTTGCGCCGGAACATCTCGCCGCGAGCGACGTCTCGGAAGAGCGGCGCGACTACATCGCAAAAACGTATGGCATCGCCGTTCATCAACAGAATCAAGCGGTGGTCGAATTTGCCGAAATCATCGTGTTGGCCGTCAAACCGCAGATGATTCGGGCCGTATTGGAAGAAATTTCGGACGACGTGGACGAGAAAAAATTGGTGATTTCGATGGCGGCGGGCGTGCGGCTGGAGATGATTCAAGATTTTCTGCCCGCCGCCCGCGTCGCGCGCGTCATGCCGAATATCGCCGCCTTAGTTCATGCCGCTGTGACCGCGATTAGTCTGGGCAAGCACGCCACGCCGGAAGACGCGCGGCTGACCGGCGAGATTTTCAACGCGGTCGGCACAACCGTGAACGTTGAGGAGCGCTTGATGGACGCCGTGACCGGCTTGAGCGGCAGCGGCCCGGCCTATATGTTCCATATAATCAATGCGTTGGCTGACGCGGGCGTCAAAGTCGGCCTTCCGCGTGATGTCGCCCTGAAACTTGCCGCGCAGACCGCCTACGGCTCAGCCCAAATGCTCATCGAAACCGGCGAGCATCCGATGAAACTGCGCGATATGGTCACGTCGCCGGGCGGGACTTCGATTTCCGGCATCCATTCGCTTGAGCGCGACGGCGTGACCGCCGCCATTATGAACGCGGTCGAGGCCGCCGTCAGGCGTTCGCAAGAACTCGGAAAATAACGGTGAAATTATGAACCCAATCATTTCCCTCGCAAATTTGATAGACCTCGCGCTGGAAGTCTATCTCTATATTATTTTTATTGCCGTGATTCTCTCATGGATTCGGCTGACGCCGTCGGATCCGACGACCGCGAGCGTGCTGCGCTTTTTTGACAGGGCGACCGAGCCGGTGTTCAGCTTTTTCCGCCGCGCGTTCCGGCTGGAGCGTTACACGTCGCCGATTGATTTGACGCCGTTATTCGTCATTGTGGCGATCTATTTTTTTCGGTTGTTCGTCGTGCAGACGATGCGGAACATGAACCTCATCGGCAACCTGTTGCAAGCGATTTTTTACACTGCGTATTTTCTGCTGAACATCTATTTCTGGATTGTCGTCGTGGCCGCGTTCCTGAGCGTCATGGCCTGTTTCTGGCCGTATCATCCAATGTCGCAAATGCGTGTGCCGTTGATTGACCGCCTGACCGAACCGGTCTGCGCGTTTTTCAAGCGGCTGTTCAAATCGCCGTTGGAAATGCAGTTTCAGAATGCCGTCGCGCCGCTCGATGCCTCCCCGTTTGTCCTTTTGCTTGCGGTGTATTTGGCGAAACGGCTGCTGATTGTTCTGGCAATGCTGTCAGTGTAAACATTTTGGAACCCTGTCAGGCGCATTCAAGGCGTCTGGCAGGCCTGTGAAATCATCGCGCATCATCTTGCGCGGGAAGGGGCGGCGATTATGAGCGCGGTCATGCTTAATGAAGCAGTCAGTCAGACGTTACGGGATTTGGCGATCCACGATCTTAACGAACTTGTCACGGATTATTTAACGACGGAAATTTTGGCGCGGATTTCGGATTTTTCCCAAGAAGTTGAACATTTTCAGGCCAAATATCATCAACCGCTTCATGCGTTTAAAACACAATATGAACGCGGCGCGGAGGATTTCGAACGGTATGACGATTTAATGGCGTGGGAATTCGCGCAACAAGGGAAAACCTACTGGGAACAACGTTTAGAGAGACTCCGCCATGTTTTATAATATCGTTCGGGATTACGCTGATATTATCTCGAATTATTCCGTCACCCAATTCACTCGCTTCGCTTCAGCGAGTTCGCTGCTTGCGTCCATCGAATTCAGCGATCATTCGATTTTACATGTCAAAGATTATCTTTTTATAGATGGAACGCGAAAATATGCCTATCATTGGCAAGATGCAAGCGGACAAATGCGGATCAGATGGGATAATTCGCCACATCATGACCACATCGCCACGTTTCCCCATCATAAACATATTTTTCCTCATGTCGTGACCGAATCTCAAGAACGAGATTTGCGAGAGGTGTTAACGGTGATTCGGCAAATCTTTTATGAATCCAAATGACCTGTTCGAAGTCATTCAATCTGCCCGAATCATCCTGTTCATGGGCGAAAAAGACACCGGCAAAACCACGCTGATTACCCAAATCGCCAATCACCTCTTTCGCGGCGGGCTGCGCGTCGGAATTGTGGACGCGGATGTCGGGCAGTCGGTGATTGGGCCGCCCACGACCGTCGGATTCGGCGAAGTCACCGCCGAGTTGACGCGCCTGAGCGACGCCGCGCTGCGCCGGTTCGCGTTTGTCGGCGCAATCACGCCGAAAGGGAACATGCTGCACCATCTCCTCGCCACGCGGCAAATGGTGGATGCCGCGCTCGCCTGCGGCATGGAAAAAATTCTGATTGACACGACCGGCTTTGTCGCCGGACACGCCGGACGCCTGCTCAAAGAGCAGAAAATCGCGGCGGTGTCGCCGGATGTGATTCTCTGCGCGCAGCGCGGCGACGAATGCGAGCATATTTTGCGGCAGTACGCTCGCTTTGCGCGTCCGCGCATTCTCCGCGTCGCTCCGGCGGCGGAATGCGGGACGAAATCGTCCGCGTTCCGGCAGAATTACCGCGCCGCGATGTTCCGGCAGCATTTCGCGGCCGCGCGGGAAATCACCTGCTCGCTGGCCGAAATCGGCATCTTCGATTCGATTTTATTGAGCGGCCGCGCCCTTGCGCCGGAGCAAATCGCGTCGCTGGCCGCCGCGCTTGCGCCGGAGCCGGAAAACGCGATTTTATGGGCGGAGCGGCTGGAAAATGAACTCACGCTCGTCACGACCGCGCCGCTCGGCTACGCCGATTTCGCCCGATTAAAGGGCGCGCTGCCGAATGTCGGCTATATCAATCATCTCGCGCGCGGCGAGATGAACAATCTGCTGCTCGGCGCGCTTGACCGGCACGGCAACTGCCTCGCGCTTGCCGTGCTGCGTTCGCTTGATTTTCAGGCCAAATCCGCCACGCTCTTCACGTCCGCGCCCCCCAACGAGATCGCCGGATTGCAATGGAGCCGGTTTCAGATGGAGATGGAAAAATAAATGAATGCCGTCCCGTAGGGACGGACGCGAATAGCCCGCCGATTTATCGGCGGGAATATGTCGGCGGGGAATATGGCGGCATGCGCATTTTCCCGCCGTTTCATTCCCGCCCATAAATGGGCGGGCTATGCGCGGGCGTCCCTACGGGACGGCATGGGGCGAAAGGTTACTCGTCCTTTTTCTCCGGCTCTTTTTTAAAACGATCCGCCGCCTTTTGGAACGCTTTTTGCAATTCGCTCATCGCCTTATCCGCGCCGGATTTCACGTCTTCCCACGCCTGTTTGCTCGGCTCTTTCAAGTCATCCAATTTCTGCTGCACGATGGCGCGCTGCTTTTCCAGTTCGGCCAGCGATTCTTTCATCTGCTCGCGGGCGGCGGACCCGGCCTGCTCAACCTGTGGACGCCACGCCTCGATCTGGCGATCCATCTCCTGCAATTGCGTTTCTAATTCCTTGCGATACGGCTCGCTCTGCTGAAAGAAATAGTCTTTCGCGGTGGTGACGGCCTCGCTGATTTTTTGCTTCACCTGCTCCGATGAAATCGTCGGCTTCGCCGTCGGCGCAGCCTGTTGCGGCTGCTCTTGCTTTTTCTCGCACGACGCGAGCGCCACGCCGCCGCACAGCGCGGCAATGCCTAACATCTTATGAATTTTCATCATGCCCCATCCTCCTGTGTCTGCCTGAAACGTGAGACGATTACCAATAATTTACAAGACGCTCTGAAGCCCTCTGATATATTTATCTGGCCTCTTTGCCGATTTGTCAATAAGAAATCGGTTCTTTTCCTTGACATCCTGAACCTCCGCGCTCATTCGATAATTAGAAATTCACGTGACGCAGCATTCCCCTCTTG
>CAZCGG010000210.1:0-7574 GCA_964498135.1 uncultured Candidatus Moduliflexus sp. | reverse complement strand
CGCGTGTTCACATCGTCCGCCAAATGAAAATAATGCACGTCCAAAAACGCCCGCAAATTGCGCGTGGAAAAGAGAATCTGCGCCGTGTCGCGAACGGAAAGGCTGCCCGCGTCTTTCAAAAAGACGCTGAGCAGGCTGACTTGTAGCGAAAGCAGGGCGGCCGCGAAAAAGGCGAGGCCGAACGAATTGATGCCCGGAAAGGCGAATCGCTCGCCGATATCGGCGAGCAAGCCGATAAACAGACCAGCGAGCAGGGCAATCAGCGCGGACGACGCATTCATCATCGAAACGTAGCCGATTTTGTCGTCTTCGGGAATGGCGCGGATTTCGAGCCGCGACACGAGCAGCGTGACCGCCGTTTGCGCGAGCGTTGTCATAAAACCGAGCGCGAAGAAGATTGACCAATGCAGCGTGGCCGGAACGACGCACCACGCAAGCGAGAGCGCGGCTAACAGCTGCGAGCCGAGAATCAGCACGGGACGGCTGCCCACGCGGTCAGTAAACGGGCGCATCCCGTATCCGGCGGCAATCGTCGCCAGCGTCACGGCAATGCTGAACAGAAAGATGAGGTTCGGCTCAGGCCGCGCGACTTTGCGAAGAAACGGGAGCGTAAACGACAGGGCGATCATTAGGCTCAGCGCGTGCCATTTGACGAATAAAATCAAAGCGCGTTCCCGATCCCTCATGTTTTCCGCGAAAATGTGAAAGAGGTTTTTCCCCGGCTGATACGCGACGGTTTCGCGGCACGGCACGCGCGTCAACTGCCACGCCGACGCGGTGTTCATAATCACGCCGAGCGCGATCAGCGCAGCATATCCGACCATGCCGTACAGCGCGGAAAACGACATGATCACGACGCTGATGCCCTGCGACAGCAGCCGCGTGATTTGAAAGCTGTTCGACAGCCGCACCACCCAATCCCCCGTGTTCGAGGGGGTGGAAAGCATGGCTTGAATGGCCGACGAGGCCGCCGTTCCAAACATGCGGAAGACGCAGAACATCGTGTAAATGGCGAGAATCGTCAGCACCGCCGCTTGGCCGGTCAGCCAGAACAGCGCGGCGTACAGCAGACAGATCAGCCCGCGCAGCAGCCACGAATAATATTGCACGCGGGCGATATTCATCCCGGCCAGCAGCCATGGGAAAATCAGCAGCGTCACGCCGCTGAAATGAATGACCGACGAAATATAGCCGAGTTGCAGGTTGCTTGCGCCGAAATGCATCGCCATCAGCGTGACGACGGTATCGCCCAAAAAGCTGAAGCCTAAGCCGTTGAAGGCCGACCAGCGCAGGAAATAGATTGAGCCGACTTCTCGTTCTTCTTTGTTTAAATATGGCGTTTTCATAGATGATGCCGACATTGCGGCGAGGCTGCTTGAACGCGGGGCGTCTGAAGAGGGAAAGCTGCTGAAACACAGATTTGCTGTTAGCTGTCAGACACCTTCAAAAGGTGTCTGACAGCTTTCCTATGTCAACCTGTGGTTGAAACAATCGTCATGCGGCGTGGCAATGATACACCGGAATTGGCGCGCCTTGCGCAAGATATTTTTGAAACAGATAGGTTTTAATGTCTTCCAGATTCTTTAAGGCTTCCTCAAGCGTGTCGCCGTCGCCTAAAAAGGCGTGTCGGCCTAAAAACGGAATGCTCGCCAGCACTCCGCCGCCCTCATTGGCGTCAATATTCACAATCTCTATCGGATAGCGAATATTCAGGTAGAAATCCAGATTCTTCTTCATCGGCAAAGACTCGACCGCAATCCTGTGCGGCAAGTTCGACGCATCGGACGGCTTCGAGAATTCGTTTTAAATGATACCCTTTAATTTTTCTGCCATTATGGACCGGCAGGCAGAATTCGCCGTTCATGCCGAAATGCGGCAGGCCGATCAGCAAATCATGGCTGATGATGTTATGCGAGCCGCGTTTCGTTTCGATGCTGAACCCATACCGCCGCAACACGCAAAAGACCTCCTCCTTTTCAACTAAAGGCGGCTTGGCTTTCCAGCGATCTATGATTTTCGTCGTTCTGCTCATGCAAAAGATTCTTGCGGACGCATTTCCCCGTTTGGCAGGGAATGCGTCTCACGATGCGCACATTCTAATTGAGAGAGGGTACATGATTTTTCAGAGACGCAATTTCGCGGAACGAAATTGTTCCCTGCCTTGAAATGACTCGCGTGAGGTTGCTACAAAAACGACATCATTATACATCGTGCCTGAAATGTCCGCGCAAAAAAGTCAAGCATTATTTTCGGAGGAATGGGTTGCAAACAAAGAAACTACGAGACATAAAGAAGCGGAGTTGCTCCGAAATGTCAACAGACAAAAAAATTTTCTTGACAACAAACAGTTTGTCTCGTCTAATCATACATATTAACTAACGTAAATTTACGAGGCGACTATGGAACAGCATCCGATAGACCGGCGCATGGCGAAACAGAGCGATCTCGAACGCTTGCAGGCAGGCGTGGACGCATGGAATCAATGGCGGCGCGAGCATCCTGAAATCATTCCCAATCTGCGCGGCGCGAATTTGCGCCAAGAGAACTTATTAGAGATTGATTTCACAAGGACGGATTTAAAAAACGCCGACCTGTCAGAAGCGAATTTATGGGGCGCGACGCTCTGCGAAGCGCATGCGCAAGATGCCAATCTGCGCGAGGCGAATCTGCGCGGCGCAAATCTCGCCGCCGCCATGCTGTGCGGCGCGGATTTACGCAGCGCGAACGCCAGCGGGGCCAATGCGTCCGGCGCGGATTTGAGCGGCTGTGTGTTGCAAGAGGCTGATTTGAGCAACGCGGATTTAAGCGGCGCGGCGCTGCGCGGGGCAGACCTCGAACGCGCCGATTTGAGCAGGGCGAATCTCAGCCGGGTTCATCTCGGCGACGCGCTGCTGACCGGCGCGAATTTGAGCGGCGCGATGCTCGCGGGGGCGCAAATGCCGCAGATTGAACTGACGGACATTGATTTCAGCAAGGCCAATCTCAACGAAATCAACCTCTGCAAAGCGGCGCTCGCCGGGCTGAATTTCAGCCACGCGCAGATGAATAAGGCGAATTTGAGCGGCGCGGCCTTGCCGGGCGCGAATCTCGTGGAAACGAGCTTGCGCGGCGCAAATCTCTGCGGCGCGGATTTGTCCGGCGCGGATTTGTCCGGCGCGGATGTCGGCGGCGCGGACTTGTCCGGCGCGAATCTCAATGACGCCAATCTGACGGGCGCGGACTTGACGAAAGCCGACATTTGGGGCGCGTACCTGCGCAACACCGATTTTCGCGGCGCGAACCTGACGAACGTTGACCTGAGCGACGCGGACATCAGCAGCGTCCGCTTGAACGGCGCGGATTTGAACGGCGCAAACCTGAGCGGCGCGGATTTGCGGCAGATTGACATGCGCGATGTCGCGCTCTGCCGCGTAAACATGCGCGGCGCGAATTTGCGGCAGGTCAATCTGGGCGAAATGGATTTGCGCGGCGCGGATTTGTCCGGCGCGAATTTGTCCGGCGTTGACCTGAGCAAGGCGCTGCTGACCGGCGCGATTTTTCAGGGAACGCTGTTGAACGAGGCGAATTTAGCGGGCGTTGACCTGACGAACGCCGATCTGCGCTGGGCGAACTTGACCGGCGCGAACTTGACCGGCGCGAATTTAACTGGCGCGAACTTGAGCCGGGCGAATCTCAATAAAGCCTGTTTGCAAGAAGCGACGGCGGATGCGGCGGATTTGAAATGGGCGAATTTGAGCGGCGCAAATCTGCGTCAGGCGCATCTGCATCGAGCGGATGCGAGCCATGCGGACGCCTGGGGCGCGGAATTTTGTCAGGCTGATCTCTCCGAAGCCGCGCTGGAACAGGCGGATGCGCGGTGGGCCGATTTCACGGGCGCGACGCTGCGGCAGGCGAACGCGCGCGGCGCAAATCTCAGCGAAGCCACGCTGATCGAGGCCGATTTAAGCGAGGTTGCGCTGGCTGACGCGACGCTGAACCGCGCGAAGCTCGGCAAAGTCAATTTGAACAAAGTCAATCTGCACGGCCTTGACCTGAGCAAAGCCGAATTGAAAGCCGCGTTTTTGATCGAGGCGGATTTGGAAGGCGCGAATTTAAGCGGCGCAGACTTGCAGAACGCCTCGCTCAGCCGCGCCAATCTTGTCCGCGCCGACCTGACGAAAGCGAATTTATCCGGCGCGATGCTGAATAACGCCGCGCTGCGCGACGCGGATTTGACGCAGGCCGAATTGGCGAACGCGACCTTCAGCGAGGCGAATTTAAGTGGCGCGAATTTAAGCGAAAGCGACTTGCGGCAGGTCAATCTGCGGCAGGTCTGCCTCAGCAAAGTCCGCTTGCGCGGCGCGAATTTGAGCGGCATGGATTTGAACGGCGTGGACTTATTAGAGGCCGATCTCAGCGAAGCCAACCTCGCCAAAACGCTGCTGAACGAAACCGACGCGCGCTGGGCGAATTTCAGCAGCGCGGACATGCGCCACGCCTCGATGCGCTGGGCGGATATGAGCGCGGCGATTTTGACCGGCGCGGATTGCAGCCATGCGGATTTGAGCGGCGCAAATTTGCGCCGGGCGAACTTCAGCAGCGCGGATTTCGCCCACGCCGATTTGCGCGACGCGGATTTGCGCCATGCGCGCTTGCAGGAAACCAACTTCTGCGGCGCGGATTTGGCGGGATGCCAGATGTATGGCGCGTCTGTGTCGAACGTCGTTACGGACGATGAAACGCGGCAATGGAATCTGCTGCTTAAAGAGCGCGACGAGGAGAACGACTGCGTGATTACAGTGGATTGCCTCAGCGTCGTGCAACTGATTTCATTGCTGATTGAAAATCAGGATATCCGCGAGGTTTCCGACGCGATGGCGAAACGAATCGTGCTGATTTTGGGGAATTTTTCCGCCGAACGCGCCGCAGAACTTGACACGATTCGCGCGCTGCTGCGAAAACGTCATTACGCGCCGCTCAAATTGGATGCGCGGCTGCCCGGCGGGACGGAATCATTGGCGGCGGTTTCCGCGCTCGCCGCGATTGCTTGCGCCGCCGTCGTGGATTGTAACGATCCGGCGCAGGTGACGCATGAAGTCACGCTGTTGGCGAACACGGCCTCCATTCCGATTTACCCCTTGCTGTTCGCCGGGATGGAAGAGCCGGGCGATTTCGTCGCGCTGCGCCGCCGTTGCGCCCACATTGCCGCGCCTTATTGCTACATTGACGCGCAGGAAATTCAGCAGACGTTCGAATACGAAGTTCTTGAAAAAATGGAAACGCGCCTGCGCGAGATGGCGGATAACCGTCGGACGATATAATTCACAAGCTTATGAAACGTGATTTTAACATCATTCGGAATATTTTGCTGCGCGTTGAGGCGGCTGACGGGCGGGTTTCCGTGCGGGAACTCGCTGATTTAGGGGAGTTGCGGATCGTCGCCGCGCATGTCGAATGGCTGGCAGAAGCCAAATTGATTAAAGTGGAGCATTTGATTCTCAATTCAATTGAGGCGGCGTTTGACGCGTTGATTCTGCGCCAAACGTGGCAGGGGTGCGAATTTCTCGATCTTGCCCGCGATGAGACGACATGGAACGCCATCATTGCCAAGACGGTTGAATCAGGCCACGCCGCGCCGTTTGATATGCTTCAAACCCTCCTGACGCAGGCCGTTTACAAGAGCGTGAATTCGTGATTTTGCGTTTTTGCTCACCGCAGAGGCGCGGAGAACGCAGGAGACGGCTTTTCTCCGCGCCTCTGCGGTGAAAAACGCCTATTCAGTTCCAAACCCGCCGTCTTCGTCCTTCAAGAACTCATCTTCTTCTTGCCGATTGTCCTTGCGTTCCGTGTCGCGTTCCTGCGCCGGGCTGACCGGATGAGCGCATCGCGCCATGCAGCGCTGAAAAATCGTCGCTTCTTCTGAGTCATCGCGAATGGTAGATTTCTCAACCTTTGAGGCCGTTCCGCCGCAAATGCGAGCACATTCTTCCGGCTTGAGCGGCGCGCTCAGCGAGACGCGCTTGGGGGCGTAGCGCAAAAAGTACCCAATCGGATTATATTTCAGTTCCGTGATGCGCGCTTGAATTTTCTGCGCTTCCCGTTCATATTCGTATTTATCAGGATCGCCTGCGGCGACGGACGCCTTTTCTTTCCTGATTTCTTGCAGCAATTGATAGAGTTTCTGCTCCTCCGCCTTAATTGCCCGGCGGCTTTCCGCGTCATCCCGTTGAATCATGTCCAAACTGATTGGGGCGGGCGGGGCGTCATAGATGATCTTTTCAACAAGACTTTTTTCGATGCTGATGGTGTTGCCCATTTTTTCATACGAAACGACGATTTTCTGTTCGATGTATTTTTCGATGATGGCGCGATATTTCTGGAAATTCGCCGCGCCGAGCAGCGTCTCGATGCGGGCGAGAAGCTGCTCTTTCGTCAGCAGCATTTGATTTTCGAGTACGGTTAATTTATTCACAAGTATGACCGGCATTCCGGCTTGCTTGCAGCCATACAGCGACACATCATCAAGGAAATAGCCTTTCGTTTCTTCCCACACATCAGGGGACGTGATGGTTTTGCCGTCTTTGGTATGGATTGTATGGGAAAAGGCCGGAGCTGCTGAACATGCCAACGCGATGAACGCGCTGAGCCAAATTCTGATTTTGCTCGTCATATTTATTCCTCTCGATAACATGCGAATTGAGATGTTACGCGCCTAATTTTTTTGATCTCGCACCAAGACGCAAAGACGCCAAGAATAGGCGCAAGAAAGGCGTTTTGCCCTCCCAGCATGCGGGGAGGGGTAACGTCCGAGAATGGGGATTATGTTAACTTGAATGAAATTGCCCACCATATATCTACCTCATACAGCCAAGAATTTTTATGTCAATGACAATGTTCGCGCCTCTTCTAATTCGTTGTCTTTTAAAATGTTTTGGTCGAGTTGCCTCTCGAATCTCGACATCGTTCCTTCCTTCGCGCCGCCTGTTTGCGGCGTGGCTTATTCGCATTTGAATCGCAATGCAATATTGCTATAATATATTTGATAGATAATATATTATAGCAATATTGCATTATTATAGATTGTGAATAATTTTCTGAATATGGCTGTCGCTTATTCTCGCTGTTTTTATTTGACAATCTACGGCAATATAAAACAACATCGTTGCCGTCGTTCAGTTGAATCATTGAATCATCACTTTAACAGCAAGGGAGACGTGTTATGACATTTGATCCGCTTACCACAGGAATCATCGCCGCCGTTGGCGCAGGGCTGGCGAAAGTCGGCGAAACCGCCGTCGTGGACGCCTATAACGGCGTGAAAAGCCTGATTGTGAAAAAATTCGGCAAGGAGAGCCAATTGAAAAAAGCGGTGGACGCACTGGAAGAACGCCCCGATTCCGAAAGCCGCAAAGGGATGGTGAAAGAAGAAGTCGAGGCCGCGAAAGCGCATGAAGACGCCGACCTGCTCGCCGCCGCGAATCTGCTGCTGGCCGCGCTGAAAAAATCATCCGACGCGACTGGCGTGAAAATCGGAGATACGATCATCGAAGGCAGCCTGACCGCCGAACAGGTCGTCGCGGAAGGCGCGGGCAGCA
>CAZCGG010000209.1:4284-7626 GCA_964498135.1 uncultured Candidatus Moduliflexus sp. | reverse complement strand
TATTATTCGAGCGGATTCACGACGCGCCCCATGAACAGAATCGCGCCGCTTTGATTCTCCTGAATCACGAACCAGAACGGATGATCCGCCTTAAACACCGGCGCGGGCTGCGGCTCTTGCACCGACGTGACGCCGAACGTGACGCCCGTTGCGGCGGCGGCTTCCGTCCCTTCCTCATTCACCTCAACAAACGCTTTATGCGCGACATTCGTGATGCGAAGCTGCTTCTGCGCCTCAATGCCGGAGAAATCGGCGCGGTCGGAAAAGGCGTCGGTCATGCCGAGATTTTTCAGCGTGTCGGCCAGCGAAAATTCGGACGTGATGGAAAATTTCGGCAGAAACAGTTCCACGTCCCGCATCGTGATTTCTTGCTGCAATTCCCTGAACGTCGTCGCTGTCAATTGCCGCTCAAACCGGCCAAGCCCGTCTTTCGCTTTCGGCAGAACAATCAGCATCGAAACCGTCTCGCCGGAATAGGGAAACCGCACGATTTGCGCGGAGGTCGTTTCGCCGTATTCAACGGGTGTCTGCTGGCGCATCATCGGCGCGGAAACGCTGCGCTCCAGCGTCGTCCAAAACGGCTGCTCCGTCGTCGCATCGGGCGGGAAGGCGTTCAGCCAGCGCCCCTTGAAATAGATCGCGTTCGTCAAAACGCAGCGCGTCAAATTGTCCACAGAACCGGGCGGCAGCAGGTCGCGGATTTTCTGGTTCGTCTGCTGTTCCACCCACGCATTGATTTCCTGCCGGGCGGCTTCGGCGGCTTCGACGAAATTCACCGGAAAGAGCGCGCCCGCGTAATGCGTTTTGATGCCGGTGAGATAGGCGTCGAGAATCGTCAAATCCTTCTGCGCCCAAAGAGCGTTGGCGACGGTCAGCGCCACGTCTCCGGCGGCATTGATGGCGTTCAGCCGGGCGGCGAATTCCGCGAACGCCGCATGCAGCGCGTCATTGTGCAGCGTCAGATGCAGCGTCTTCGCTATCTGCGCCGCCGTCTCGCCGCGCGCGCCCATGTAGGCCATGCTCAAGGCCGCCGAAAGGCTGTGCGGCGAAAAAAAGAGGTTGCCTTTCTTCCCTTCCCGTTCGACGTTATACAGGTTCATGGCAAATTGCGTGTTGCCCTCAACAAGTTGCGAAATGGCCTGTTCATCGGCCTTCGCCGTTTGCGCGATTCCCCCGGCCAGCATCCCGAAACTCAGCATGAGCGTGACGATTTTTTGCATGGCATTCTCCCTTTCGTCAAATAATAGAGTTGTTGCTCAATAAGAATTCCCACGTTCGCCCTGAGCCTGTCGAAGGGCATCTTGCGGTTCGACACGCTCACCGCGAACGGTTCATCTCTCGGCATGTCAAGAATTCCCACGTTCGCCCTGAGCGTGTCGAAGGGCATCTTGCGGTTCGATACGCTCACCGCGAACGGTTCATCTCTCGGCATGTCCGCTATTGAGCAACAACTCTAATATTGAAAATGATTTTTCAGCCCTGAAAAGGGCGATGAATGAAAGACAGATGTCCAACATCTGGAAATCATGTTCTGAGAGGCTGTTTTAAAAGGTCATGAACAACATGGTAGCCCCGCCCTACGCGGCGGGAATGTGCGCTGCGATATTTCAAGGAGTGTCAAATCTTGATTTGACCGCAATGACCGCGAAATCAAGATTTCGCGCTCCGGCAGTGTTTCAGCCAACGTCCCGCCACGTAGGGGCGGGGCTACCGTGCTGTTCGTAATCTTTTAAAACAGTTTCCGAGTGAAAAATGGCATGAATGCGGTTCTGCGTCAAGAATTTTTTACCATGACGACCACCATTGTCACGTCGTCGTGAGGCTCGGCGGCGCCGATAAAACCGTTCATGCGGGCGAGAATAGATTGCAGGAGGCCGTGCGCGCTCTCGGCATTGGCGGATATGATGCTTTCGGCGAACCGTTCTAAGCCGAAAATCTCGCCGCGCGCGTTCATCGCCTCGACAATGCCGTCGGTGGCGAGCAGCGCGGCGTCGCCGGGAAGCAGGACATATTCGCGCTCATGATAAACGAGATCATCCACCATGCCGAGCGGCAAACCGGTCACGTCCAGCCATTCCACCGCCCCGCTGCGGCGGCGGATGAGCGGCGCGATCATTCCGGCGTTCGCGGCGCGCAGCCGCCACGCCCCGGCGGGACAAGCGCCGTTTTGGCTCAGGCTCAAATAGCCGAGCGCGGTGTTCATCGTGTTATGCTGCGAATGCGGGCGGAGTTCGGCGTTCATGGTCGTCATCAGGGCGGACGGCGCGGGAATATAGCGCGATTCCGTCGAAAGAAAGCCGAAAGAGAGCGCCATCATCAGCGCGGCGTGAATTCCCTTCCCTGACACGTCGCCGACAGCGATGCCGAGATGCCGGTCATCCGCGGCCGAAAAATTATAGAAATCGCCGCCGACTTCCTTCGCCGGTTCGCAGAACCGCGCAATCTCCAGCCCCGCGATTTGCGGCGGCTCGAACGCTAACAGGCTTTTCTGAATCTGCCGCGCCGTCATCAATTCCAACGCCATGCGCTGCCCAAGCTCGGCGTGAAGCTGGGCGTTGCGAATCGCCATCGCCACTTGTGACGCGAAGGCGAACACGGTCTGCGCGTCTTCGTCCGTGTATGGCATGGCGTCCACGCGGCCGACCGCCAGCGTGCCAATCGGCGCGTCCTGCGCGAGCAGCGGCGCGACCATAAACGAGCGAATCCCCTGCGTAAAAATCGTGTCATGCCACCGGCGATCCTGCGCGACATCCGCAATCAGCACCGGCCGCTTTTGGCGCAGGGCTTGCGCGTTGATGGGGTATTTATCCGCCGGAAAGGCGTAGGCGTCAACCTCGCCGCCCATTTTATCGCGCCCCGCGATCAGCGTGAGCATGCTGCCGTTCAGCAGCGAGACGGTAGCGCGGTGGTAGGGAATCACGGCCTCTAATTGCCCTAAAATCAGGTCAACCACGCGCTCTTGCTCCAGCGAGCCGCTCACGATCGCGGCCACGTCGCGAAGCGTTTCGGAGAGGCGGCGGCGCTGCTGTTCGCGCTGCAACGCGGCTTCTACGTCCTGTTGCGATTGGCGCAGCAAGGCCTCGGCCTGCGTCCGGTCAGCCATGTCGTTTTTGAACGCGACGATGTTGATGATCTGCGCGAACGCGAAGATCGTCAACGATGCGCCCATCATCAAGGGAATCAGCAGGTCGGATTCCTGATAGAGATGCGCGATGGCGATGGCCGCGAACAGCCAAATGATGAGCAGCGTCGTCAAAACGCCGTAATACGCGAAGCGAAAGTGCCGATTTTGCATAACCCGCCCGTTTTTGCGGAGTTTCGGGAAACGCTTTCCCGCTCTCC
>CAZCGG010000209.1:0-4184 GCA_964498135.1 uncultured Candidatus Moduliflexus sp. | reverse complement strand
TTGATCAGAAACATTTCGGGCGGGAAAGTTGAAAATTTTGCGGGGGAAATGGGCGAAACCGCGCAGAATGTCAGCGATTATTCACCGCAGCGGCGCGGCAAGCCGTCAGACACCTTCAAGGTGTCTGACGGCTCTGCCCATAGCAAAGGCACTGCTGGCAGGCGGCAAGCGAGCAATAGCGGCGGTCGAGATGCAGCATGCCCTGATACACGTCCGCGCGGCGGAGGCGGCGCGGCGGGATGGCGCGCTGGCCGAACAAATGCGCTGTCATGCGCCGACTGACCGCGTTCGGGAGCGGCGACGGCAAGATGGCGAGCCACGCGAAAATCTGCGCTTCCATGTCCGGCCGCGCCTGACGCTGAGCGTACAGCAGGCAGACCGGCATCACCGCGCTGATTAAAATGTCCCGAATGCGCGACGCGCCGAAAAAGACGCGATCCCGTTCCGGCGCGCGCGGCCGCCCGAACAGCATGCGGCCTTTCCAATAGCCGGACACGGGGATTTCCAGCGTGCGTTCGAAGAGCGCGACCGCTTGTGCGCGCGGCGCGACATCGGCGGTGATTGTGAATAATTTCAAATAATGCTCAAGCGGCGGCTGCGCGATGTAGCGGGCGATCAATTCGCTCAAAACGGCGAGGCGGCGGGTCGGGAAATTGGCGGGGCGCATGCGGAAGAATCGCCACTGTTCGGGCGTCATCGGCGCGACGCCCAACGCGGGGCGCATGGCGTTCCACGCTTCGCGCAGGCGGACGAGATGCGCTTCAGTTTCGGCGTCAATTTCGCGTGCCAGCGCGGGGCAGCTTTTCGAGCGGCGCGGCGCGTCCGGCAGCAAGCCCGCCGCGCCGAACAGCGCGGCTTGAATCCAGAGCATGCGCTCCGGCGCGAGCGGCGCGTCGGCGTCCGGCAGGCGCGCCGCAATCGCGTCAAGCGGGAGGCGGCAGGCCAATTCGAGAAACGCCTGTTTATTGCTCGAATAGCCCAGCCCCTCGCAAATGGCTTGATATAAAATCTGCTGAAAAGACGCTTGCGGCAGCCATTTGCCGAAACGCCGGGCGCGTTCGAGCAGGCGAATTTTCCCAAAGGTTTTGAGTTTCGCCAGCAAGTCGTCAACCGGGACGCGGCGCAGCGACGCTTGGCACGCTTCCAGACGGCGGACGCGTTCGGCTTCGGCCTGCTGAAATTGCGCCGACAGCGCGTCGAGCGGAGCCGCTAACAATGGCGCGACCGCGAGCGTCGGCACGTCTTCGCCGTTGACGCGGGCGGGAGCGCCGTCCGCGTCAACGACGACATGCAAAATCACCTGCGCGTAATGCGGATCGCGCTCATGCCCATGCGCCCGCCAATCCGACGAGCGCACGTGCAATTCGACATCGCCGTCGCGCAGCCGCCCGCCGATTCGGATCAGCGCGTCCAGAAAATCCGGCCCCGCGTCCAGATTTTTTCGGCCGCGCCAAAGAATTTCAACCGCCTGCCCGTCTATCGCGCGCAGCGGAACCGCCGCGAACGCTTGCGTTTCCCAAACATACGCCAGCAGGCGTTCCGACGGAAACGGCCGCGCGCTCATGATTCCTGCTCAAACAGCGCGGCCAGCCGCCCCAAATCTTTGTCATGGCCGAACAGCACGAGAATATCCCCGCGCATCAGCGCGTCGTTCGGCTTTGGCACGGCGATGATGCGCTCGATGCCTTCTTTCCCAAACAGGCTGGGGCGCGACACTTTCCGCTTAATCGTCACGATATTGATGCGGTAATTTTCCCGCAGATTCAGTTCAATAATCGTTTTGCCGACAAATTCTTCGGGGGTGAGCATCTGCGCGATGCTGTATTCGTCGCCCACGGCGATATGGTCGAAAAAGAAGCCGGAAATAAGCTCTTTGGCGACGTTTTGCCCCACTTCTTCTTCCGGCAGCACCACGCGGTCGCAACCGAGTTTTTCAAGAATTTCTTTGCGAACGCTGGTTGCGGCACGAGAAATGACTTTCGGCACGCCGATTTGCTTGAGCGTCACGACGGTCAGGAGAGTTTCTTCGAAATCCTCCCCCATTGCGACGATGGCGAGATCCACGCTGCGAATGTCCTGCGCTTCCAGCGATGCCCGATCCGTGCCGTCAAGCTGCACCGCGATCATTACTTCGTCTTTGATGTCGTCAATCACGTCAAAATTTTTATCAATCGCGATCACTTCCGCGCCCAACTTGCTGAGCGTTGTGGCGACTTTGCGGCCAAATAAACCGAGTCCAATCACTGCGAATCGTTTTTTCATCCGATAACAACCCGCTCTTCAGGATAGCGGTAACTTTCGACATGTTGCCGTTGTCCGATAGCAAGGGCTAAGGTAAATGGGCCGACCCTGCCTAAAAACATCGTGGCGATAATGAGCAATTTTCCCACAGTGGTCAATTTGGGCGTGACACCGGTGGTTAAGCCGACCGTGCCTAAGGCGGAGACCGTTTCAAACAGCAGATGAAGCGGAGATTCGCCAATCGGCGTCAGCATCAGCAAAAACCAGATGACGACCGTGATACCGAGGTACAGCGAAAACACCACAATCGCCTGATATAAGACTAAATTCGGAATTGTGCGCCGGAAAAGCTCGACGCGGCTGCGGCCCCGCGCAAACGCCCAGACCGTCGCCAGCAGCATGCCGAATGTCGAAACTTTGATTCCGCCGCCGGTCGAGCCTGAGCCTGCGCCGATGAACATCAGCAGGATGCTGATGAGCAGCGTCACGTCCTGCAATTTGGCGATGTCAATCGTGTTGAACCCGGCCGTGCGGCATGTGACGGATTGAAAGAACGCGGCCATGATTTTCGTTTTCAGCGAATGCGCGCCTTCAAACTCGGCGAACAGGTTGAAATATTCCAGCATGAACACACCCGCCGTTCCGGCGAGAAGCAACACGATAGTCACGCGCGCCGTCAATCTCGTGTGAATCGTGATGCGTTCGCGCCGCGCCTTCGCGCCGATCTGCGAATAGAAATTGTGAATAACGCCGAAGCCCAAGCCGCCCAAAATAATCAAGCCGCAAATCGTCAGATTGATTCCCATGTGTTCAGCATAACCCAGCAAATTTTCAGTAAACGTTGAAAATCCGGCGTTGCAGAACGCGGAAATCGCGTGAAAGAGGGCGTGGTAGGCGGCTTCTTCCGGCGACATGGGATGAACGGTCTGCGTGAGAAACGCCCAATAGAGGATGCATGCGCCAAGCGTTTCGATGATGAACGTGGTGAGCAGCACCGATTTCAGGACGGAGCCGAGCGCGGCGAGCCGTTCCGTCGCCAGCATGTCGCCGAGCAGGAGTTTTTCCTTCGCGCTCATCTTTTGGCCGATATACAGGCTGAAAAACGCCGTGATCGTCATAATGCCCAGCCCGCCGATTTGAATGAACGCCAGCACCACAAGTTGGCCGGTCGTGGTGAACGCGGTGGCCGTGTCCACGACAATCAGGCCGGTGACGCAGACCGCCGACGTAATGGTAAACAAGGCGTCTATGAACGCGATGCCGTGCGTGGTGGATTTCGGCAGCATCAGCAGCGCGGCGCCGGTGAGAATCACGACGAGGAAACTCGTGACGATGAAGCGCGGCGGCGAGGCGTTGAATTGCGCGAAGAACTGCACGATTTTGATAATCCACCGGAAGATATTCACGAGGATAAAGAGTTGAAAAATAAAGGATTGCGGATCCCAGCGCGCGAGAAAATCAATCAGCGTGATGAACGTCAGCGCGTATTTAATCGAATTTTGCCGGAGATACTGCCACCGATCATGGCGGAGAATCAACTGCGTGATATATCCGAAGACAAACACGTTCGCCACCGCGACCAAGCCGTTGCGAAGCGACCGCTCCGCGTCCGCGTCCACGTCAAAGCCGTGCCGGGCGATAAACAGCGCGACGCCGACAAGCGCGTTCACTCCGATTCCCCATCGCAGCAAGTAGAGCCATCTCTCTTCGTGCGGCGTCCGTCCCCATTGTTTCATCTTCCACCCCATGCCCGCCTGAAATTTCGTCTTTGCGTCATAACAAAGATTAGACCTCTTGCATCAGTCGTTTTTGCCCCGTCATTCCGTTCGCCCTGAGCCTGTCGAAGGGCGGATAAACCCTTCCTGCGCGCGCCCTTCGACAGGCTCAGGGCGAACGGAATGGACTTTTGCAAGAGGTCTATCGAGAAAATCAACATTTATGCG
>CAZCGG010000208.1:5953-7883 GCA_964498135.1 uncultured Candidatus Moduliflexus sp. | reverse complement strand
TGAAAATGTGTTTGCCGACATTTCCATCATGCGCGGCAACTTGAAAGATGTCAAGCACTAAAACGCCGCCATCTCGTTTTCAAGAAAACGTCAAATGTTTCCCTGAAGTCAACATGTCTGAAAGCTCCTGCGACGTCACCGGCTTGCTGAACAAAAATCCTTGAATTTCATCGCAATCATGCAGGCGCATGAATTCCAGTTGCACGGAGTTCTCGATGCCTTCGGCCAGCACGCGCATGTTCAGGCTGTGCGCTAACGTAAAAATGGCTTTGGCGATGGCGACGTCATCCCAACGCGCCGGAATGTCCCGAACAAACGATTTATCAATTTTGATTTCATCTAACGGAAAATATTTGAGGTAATTCAGCGACGAATAGCCCGTGCCGAAATCGTCAATCGAAAGCCGCACGCCGAGTTCCCGAAGCTGCCTCATGATTTCCGCCGCTTTGCTCACGTCCTTCATGACCGTATTTTCCGTAATTTCGAGCCACAGCGCTTGCGGCGGCAGGCCGGTTTCTTGCAAAATATTTTGAATCAGCCCAACCAGGTGATCATTTTGAAATTGCTTGGCGGACAGGTTAATCGCAATGGAAAGCTCGCCGAAACCATCGTCATGCCACTGTTTTGTCTGGCGGCAGGCCGTGCGCAGCACCCATTCGCCCAGCGGAACAATCAGCCCGGTGTCTTCCGCGAGCGGAATGAATTTATCCGGCGGAATGAGTTCGTTCTCGCGCTGCCACCGGATAAGGGCTTCCGTGCCGACGACTCGCCCGCTTTTTAAATCCACCTGCGGCTGATAATACATGCGAAATTCGCCGTTATTCAAAGCGTTGTACATGTCGCGCTCCAATTCCATGCGCTCCACCACGCTTTCCTGCATGGGGCGCGTATACAGCACGTAGGAGTTGCGCCCCTCTTCTTTGGCTCTGTTTCGGGCAATGTCGGCATTTTTTTCCAGCGTCGCCACCTCGTCGCCGTCATTGGGATAAATCGTGATGCCGATGCTCGCGCTGGAAAGAATTTGATGCCCTTTAATGATGAACGGCTCTGAAAACGACTGCAAAATGCGCTGCGCCACTTCGATGCTGTCGCGTTCGCCGGATTTCAAATCGGGCAGAATAATCATGAATTCATCGCCGCCCAACCACGCCACCGTGTCGCCGTGACGGCAGCTGGCTTTCAGCCGCAGCGCGAATTCTTGCAGCAGCCCGTCGCCAACCGTATATCCCAACGAGCCGTTGACCGTCTTGAAATTATCCAAATCCAAAAACATAACGCCGACGTTGGCGTGATGGCGCTGCGCCTGCGTCATCGCCATGTCGAGATGATCATTGAACAACTGCCGGTTTGGCAGGCCGGTCAAGGCGTCATATTGCGATTGATACGCCATCTGGCTTTGATTATGGCGCAAATCGGTCAAATCGTGGAAGACGCCGACATAATGCGTGACGTCGCCCTGCTCGGAACGGACGGCGCTGATTCTGAGCCATTGCGGATACGCTTCGCCGCTTTTCCGGCGATCCCAAATTTCTCCTTCCCATTCGCCGGTCTGCGTCAGCGTGTTCCACATGCCCGCGTAAAAAATCTGATCGTGAAAGCCGGAATGCAACATGCGCGGATTTTTCCCGATGCATTCGTCGGCGGTGTAGCCGGTAATTCTGGAATAGGACGGGTTGACGTGGAGAATCGTTCCCTGAATATCCGTCATGATAATGCCTTCAAGCGAATATTCGAAAATCGCATGAAGCAGTTGCCGGTCGGCAGTGTCGTGAGACGGCGCGGGCTGCGGCGGGTCGAGAGAGATTGGAGATTCGTCCGCGCCGCGCCTGCGGACGCGCCGCGTCATCGCGCCGAGCGCGAGCAGCATGACCGCGAACAACAGCCCGCCGCGCCATAGCGTCATCTCCGCGTGATAGAAGCCGAAAATGAG
>CAZCGG010000208.1:0-5853 GCA_964498135.1 uncultured Candidatus Moduliflexus sp. | reverse complement strand
GAGCAGGCAGAACGTCAACAGCAGCGGCCAATCGAGCCGCCGCGCCCATATTGTAACTTTTTGCGTGCGCATAGCATTTATGGAAATCGCGTTGAAAAAATAATGGGAACGCCTCAACGTGCTGCGTCAAGGGGCATTTGTCGGTTTACGGCGAGCGCATCGAACCACGTCGCCTCGCTCACTGCCGGTATAATAGACCTCTTGAAAAAGTCCATCCCGTTCGCCCTGAGCCTGTCGAAGGGCGGATGAACCCTTTCTGCGCGCGCCCTTCGACAGGCTCAGGGCGAACGGGATAACGGGGCAAAAACGACGTATGCAAGAGATCTAATTATGATATAGGGCGCGAGACGGCTGCGCGTCAAATAAAATTTGTCATCTCGAAGAAAATTGTTTGCATTTTTCATGACAATCAGCGCATGCGAAAATATGAAGAAATTCAAAGAAAAATTATTGACGCGCAACCATTTTGGCAGAAATGTCATATTTGTTTGATCAAGGACTTCAAACGTCTTGAAGACTTCTGAAGTCTCGCCCTCAACAAGATATGAAAAATCAATGCGAAACGAGGGAACGGCGTATGACGATTTACGAAGAGAACGATTTTTTGATTAGGGACGCAACGGCGAAGGATGTTCCGGCGATTTATGACTTAATTCAGCCGAACGCGGAAAAAGCCATCATGCTGCCGCGCAGCAAGTATAAAATCTTTTCGCGGCTGCAAGGGTTTGTCGTGCTTGAAGAAAAAACCGCCGGAAAAATCGTCGGCTGCGGCGCATTGGCGATTCTCTGGAACGATATGGCGGAGGTGCAGTCGTTAGCCGTCGCGGAGGGGTTTCGCGGCAAGCATTACGGGCGTCTCATCGTCGAGTTGCTCATTCAAAAAGCCGTCGCCTTGAACATCCCGAAAGTGCTGGCCTTGACGTATCAAATTGAATTTTTTTCGAAATTAGGGTTTGTTGTCGTGGATAAAGACAGCGTGCCGCGCAAAATTTGGGGCGAATGCTTGGATTGCCCCAAGCTTGAGAATTGCGACGAAACCGCCATGATTTACTTGTGCAATGTGGCGTAACTCTTGAACGTGGAATATAAGGAGCCATCATGAACTATTTGCCAGATGAACAACGATATGCCGCAATGCGCTATAACCGATGCGGGCGGAGCGGCCTGAAATTGCCCGCGATTTCGCTCGGATTGTGGCACAATTTCGGCGGAACGGATTGCTACGAAAACAGCCGCGCGCTGATTCGCCGGGCGTTCGACGCGGGCATCACGCATTTCGATCTTGCCAATAATTACGGGCCGCCGCCCGGCTCGGCGGAAGAAAATTTCGGACGCATCCTCGCGCACGATTTCGCCGGGTATCGTGACGAGATGATTATTTCCTCCAAAGCGGGCTACCTGATGTGGCCGGGACCCTACGGCGATTGGGGCAGCAAGAAATATCTCGTCGCCAGTTTAGATCAAAGCCTGAAACGCATGGGGCTGGAGTACGTGGATATTTTCTATTCGCACCGGCCAGACCCGGACACGCCGATTGAAGAGACGATGGCCGCGCTTGATATGATCGTGCGGCAGGGGAAAGCCCTGTATGCGGGGATTTCCAACTATAGCGCGGCGCAGACGAAAGCCGCGGCCGCCATTCTGAAGCAGCTTGGCACGCCGTGCCTGATTCATCAGCCGAAATATTCGATGCTCAACCGGTGGATTGAGGACGAATTGCAAGGCGTGCTGGCGGAAGAAGGCATCGGCAGCATCGCCTTTTCGCCGTTGGCGCAGGGCGTGCTGACGGATCGGTATTTACACGGCATTCCGGCGGATTCGCGGGCGTCGAAGCCGAATAGTTTTCTGAAAGCGGAACACGTGACAGAGGACGTGTTGAACAACGTCCGCCAATTGAACGAAATTGCCAAGCAGCGCGGCCAAAGCTTGGCGCAGATGGCGCTGGCGTGGGTGTTGCGCGGCGGCCGCGTCACGTCGGTGTTAATCGGCGCGAGCAAGGTGAGCCAACTGAACGATAACTTGGCCGCCCTGAACAATCTTGAATTCAGCGCGGAGGAACTGAGCGCGATTGACCGCATTTTAGCCTGAAATCCCCTGATTGTCAGACACCTTCGAGGTGTCTGACAATTTCCCCCTGCAACAAACTCCCCTCTTGGGAGGGGGTTGGGGGTGGGTGATGCGAATTCAGCGTCAACCCACCCCCAACCCCCTCCCAAGAGGGGAATGACTGAAACGTTGCGTAACGTGAGTTCCTAAAACCGCTCAAAATCTTCATCTTGCGCGTCAGTGATGCCTGCGGGAGGCGTCGCCTTAACGCGAGGCCCATCAGCCGCGGCCGCAACAGGCGTGTTGAGATGCGCGACGCGAGACACCGTTTTGCGCTTTTTCGGCGCAGGCGCGGCGTCTTCGTCGTCTCCTCCCCGCTCTTCTTGCTCGATATGGCCGACCTCAAAAAACCCCATCGTATTTTGCAACTGCTCGGCCTGACTGGAAAGCTCTTCCGCCGTCGCCGCCAACTCCTCGGAGACGGACGCATTCTGCTGAATCACCTGATCCAACTGCTGAATCGCCTGATTGATTTGCCCTGCGCCGGAATTTTGCTCTTTGCTCGCCGCGCTGATTTCCTGCACGAGCCCGGCGGTTTTCTGAATATCCGGCAGCAATTTGCTGAGCATTTCTCCGGCGCGTTCGGCGACCGCCACGCTGGCGCGGGAAAGCTTATTAATCTCGGACGCTTCAATGCGGCTGCGATCCGCCAACGCGCGGACTTCCGACGCAATCACAGCAAATCCGCGCCCCAAATCTCCGGCCTTTGTCGCCTCGATTGCGGCGTTGAGCGACAGCAGATTCGTTTGGCGGGCAATATCGTCAATCACGAAAATTTTTTCTGAAATCGTGCGCATCGCGTCAACCGTTTCCAAGACCGCTTTGCCGGATAACATGGCATCTTCGGCAGATTTGGAGGCGATGCGTTCGGTATGCCCCGCATTGTCCGAGTTCTGCCGGATATTGGCCGCCATTTCCTCCATTGACGAGGACGCCTGTTCAACCGACGCCGCCTGTTCCGCCGCGCCCTGCGACATTTCTTCGGAACTGGAACTCAACTGCTGGCTGCCGTAAGCGACGTTGTTCGCCGCGCCTTTCACGTCAATCACGATTTCGCGCAGCCGCTTCACCATTTCGTTAAGCGCGGCGGCGAACATGCCGATTTCATCTTGCTGCTCAACGGCCATCGTGCTGGTCAAATTTCCGGCGGCGACGGATTTGGCGAATTCAACGCCTTGCGTGAGCGGCGTGGCGATGCTTTTGGCTAATGAGAGCGCGAAACCGGCCACTGCGATTCCGGCGGCCAGCACAATGAGCGCAATCGTCAGAATCAGCATGTACACAGGGGTTTTGACCTCAAAATCGTCCACTTCCGCGAGCAGCGCCCACGTATGGTCGCCGAACGAGATCGGCGCATACGCGGACAACACGCGATTGCCGCGATAATCTTTGATGCTCTTGCGTCCGGTTTCTCCCGCCAACGCTTTAGCGACGGCTTCGGTATCCACTTTTCCCTTTTCAGGATTGGCAAACGACGCCTTCACGGAATGAAACTCCGCGTCAAGCACGGAATCCGACCGCATCAGTTTATCCGCTCCAACCAAATAGGTTTCCCCGCTTTTGCCCATGCCTTCGCGCTGCTGCATGACCTCGTTCATCGCGTCTAACGAGAGTTGCAGCGCGACAATCAATTGCGTCTCGTCGTTCTTGATAATCGGCTGGGCAATGAATGCGCACGGCTCGTTATTGCTGGCGGCATACGGCGTGAAATCGGCCATGCCGAAGGCTTTCGCCGCTATGACGTGCTTGACCAATTGCCCCAAGCCCGAATTCGCAAACTGCCCGTTCAAGATGTTCGTCCCGTAATCAGCTTCGCGGCCGACCGAATAAAACACGTCTCCCGCCGGATGAATCAGCAGCAAATCATAATAGCCGTATTGCTCGATATAGCGGGCGAAGAAGTCTTTTCCGGGTTGAGATTGCGGCACAATCGCCTCTTCAAGCTCGATCTTACTGATGCACGCCCAGCGCAGCCCGGAAATCTCGCATGGATCGTAATCTACCATAATCAGCTTGCCAGCGTCATTCGTGTAAATCGCTTGCCCTGATTTGCCGTCCAGCGCGTTGTTCGCGTATTCCGATGACATTTCCGCGCCGATGCCCAGCGTCCCGGCGCCGCCCGTCGTGAACGGACTCCGCAGCACGGTTTTTTCCTGTTCAATGCCGACAATGTAGGTTTCGCCGGTGTTGCCAAGCCCTTCGCGCTGCTGCACGATGGCGACGATTTCGTCCGTCGGCATCTGAAACGCGGCAAAGCCTTTCAACTGCCGATATTCATCGCGGAGTTGCGCGACCATGAACGCGGATTGTTTCCCACCGGACGGCGAATACGCGTTGAAGTCGGCAATGGCGATTTCATCCTGCGTCATGCTTTTCGCGTATTCCAGCGCCTGCCCCACGCTGGAATTGCTGAGATTGCTTTGCGGAATAATCATGCCCAAATCCGCCTCTTTCTTGGCGGTATAGACGATTTCCCCGTCTAAGCTGATCAGAAAAAAATCATACCAGCCGTTGCTGGTCAGCACATCTTGAAAACGCCCGTCATACTTCTGCGCAACGGCATTCCAGTCCGGCGTCAGGACTTTTTTGCCAGAAAGCTGAAACGCGGCGGTAAATTCCGTCAGGGCGGCCAGCGCGAGCGGATCGCCTTTCAGCGCGGCCAGCGAACCTTTCATCCGCTCAATATATTCTTCGAGATGCGCTTTTTTCAACTGTTGCGCGACGGCTAATTTGGCAAAGGCCGCTTCGCGCAATGATTCCACGGTTTCGACTAACACGCCCATATCTCCTTGCCGTTCGGCAAAGAATCGTTCAATCTGCGCTTTTTTGATGCCGCGCACCGCTTCCAACTGCCCATAAGATGCGGCCATCAGGGATCGGCTCGCCTGAATGCCGCTCCACGCGCCCACCAGCAGAATCGGGCATAATCCGACCGCCAAAAACAGTCCGACTAATTTGGGCTTCATCTTGACATTCTTCAATGCGACCATGCTCTTTCCCCCCTTTTTTAAGTAATCTTTAGATGTCGCGCCAAGACGCAAAGACGCCAAGAATGTCTGAACAGCAGCCTTGGCGTCTTTGCGCCTTGGCGCGAAAAATTCAGAAAACGCCCTCCAACTCCTCTCTATTGAAAAGCAAACGAAGGAAGGCTGCGCGCAAATCTTCAACAAAAAATTTTCCCTCAATTTCCGCGCAATGTCAAGAGAATTTTATGTTTCCGCGTCGTCTCTTCGCTGTTTGAAGGGAACTGCTCGTTTTGCCGTTTTTATAAAATTTTTCCTTGTTTCTTTCTTGACAAGAACGCGAAACGTCATTCACTATAGGAATGACCGTATTTTCCTTCCATGTAATCACACTTCAAACGTCTCAAGGACTTTTGAAATTTGATTGCTGAGAATATCAGGACTTACGCAAAACTATTACATTGGAACGGTAATTTTTAGGAGTGCGAAATCTTGATTTCGCGTGTCAAATCAAGATTTGACGCTCCTGAATTGTTCAACGCGAATGAATAATGCTATCCTTGAATCGCTTGATTTTGCGGCAGATCATGTTTCGACTTCGCTCAACATGACGTGCCGAACCCCCCGTCATCCTGAGCGAAGTCGAAGGATGTCTTCAACAATTTTGCGTAAGTCCTAAATAATTAAGACAAGGAGGCTATGGCAACTATTCTGATTGTTGACGATAACGCCCACATCCGCCAAATGACCGCGAAAATACTTCGATTTGAGGGCTATGAAACGC
>CAZCGG010000207.1:5475-7908 GCA_964498135.1 uncultured Candidatus Moduliflexus sp. | reverse complement strand
TTACTTAATCGCGTAAAACGCCGTGCCGGTTCGCGCGCTGTACGCGAAATCTTTGTCTTCCGCCACAACCTTCAGGAAACCGCCGCTGACGCAATTCGACGTCGGCAGCGTCACGAGATACGACGGTTTGTAAGATAACGGCGAGGCAGGGTTCTTAAAACGCTCGCTGTATCGTTGTTTAACATACAGCATCGTATAATTCTTAAACGCCCCGACTTTATCATAGCAGAACAGATGGACGCGCCCGGCGAATGCCGCATCCCATGGCCCGCCTAACTCCGTCGCAAAGCTCGATGCGTTCAGGAAGCTCAACGCCCGGTTATACGGCTGGCCGAAACTCATGTAGCGCGACGCGACACCGATGCGCAACTCCTTCGACACGTCAACCTTATCGCCCGACACATACGCGATGTCACTCGTCGTGTATGCGCTTTTATACTCAATCAGCCGGATGTCAATCGGTTTGAGCGTGTTCCAATGCAGCGCGTTCACCCCAAACGGGCGGTCGGTGAAATAGCTGTAGGTGGTTTCGCCAGCGCCGACCGTTCTGCCCGGCACGTTGCTCGAAGACCCGCCTGTCGGCTTAAATTGGCCCCGGCTGTGATACACGCCGCTACTGTACAGTTCAAACGCCGCGCGCCCTAATTTCAACCCGAACGGGCTTTGCCCCAATGTCAGGTTAAACGGGAACGTCGTCGTGGAGTCCGTCCGCCGCCAAATCCTCGCCGTGTGCGTGCTGAAGACCGCTTTCCGCGCCGTTTCCCAGCGAATCGGCACGCCGGAAATCGAGCTGAACGCGGAAGGCACGTCAATCATCTGCAAGACGCGCGCGCTGACCCGCTTCGGAATGATCGTCGTGTTATTCCGCGCGGCGTCGGTCACGTAAATCATGTAATTATTCAGGAACTGCGTCCCTTTGCTGACCGGGCTGGAGTAGATGAAGAACCCACTGTAGCCGGTGGCGACATCCTGCGGATCCAGAAATCCGGGATTCTCGTCATGAACGACTACGGCCTTCGCCGTATTCGTGGCGCTATCCACGTTTTTGCTGAAGCCCAAGCTGTCACGCCCGTACCCGGAAACCGCTTTCACTTCGGTAATGCCTGTGCTGGCCCCATTTGCGGCCGCGGGATTCTCGCCGATCTGATACTTCATTACGCGATAGTTTTTCGAATCCACGACATACAAGTAGGACGAGTTATTGTAGAACCGCACCACATCAAGCCCTTTCGGATAGCGCAGCGCGAACGGCCCCGGCGCGGTCTTCGCCACACCGGTCTGAAGCGGATACGTGCCGAACTGCGTCACGAACTCGAAATGGAAATTCTTCGTGTTGATATTCTGGCTGGACACGCCGCTCACGTCGCGGAAGACCTGAATCCGGTGGTTAAACGTATCCGCCACGAACAGGTAAATATCTTTCGAATCAGGGTCTTGATCCACCGCCACGCCGTGCGGATAATAAAATTCTCCCGCGCCGTAGGTTTTGCCCTTGAATTCGTCCTCCCATTTCCCAGCTCCATTCTGCGTCATCTCGCCGCGCCAATCGCCGCGCCGCCCGTCGCCGAGAATCGCGTTGCTGCGCCGCCAGCCGATTTCGTTGGTGTCGGCCGCCGCGGCTTTCGCCGTGCCGCCGACGGAGACGTTGACGCGCACCGGGCGAATCGGCGCGGCCGCGCCCACGTCGCCCGCCGAACCGGTCGCGTTCATGAAGACCTGCACGCGGTTGTTGCCCGTATCGGCCACGAAGATATAGACCGGCCCGCCGTTCTTCACGTCGAAATAATCGCGGTACGCGTCAATATCGCGCGGGTCTTTGAAACGCACGCCAGTCGCGTTGCTAAACGCGGTTTGTCCCGACGCAAGCCCCAATGTCCGCGAACCGTAGCCGGGACGCTGGCGCACGGAGGTATAATTTCGATACCCCGCATACGATTCCGGCGGCACGGTGTTCAAATACGCGCCGATATTGCCCCAGCGCCGCTCAACGAATTTCAAATATTCCGCCGTCCCCTTTGCCGGCGGCGTGACCGTCGTGTCGTCAATGCCCGGCACCGGGATGCGGAACGCCTGATCTTTTATGGACTGCGGAATTTCAGGCACGCGCAGCACCCAACTCGCCTTGTCACAGGTATAAATATCCACCGTCATGTATTTATACCGGTCATTCAACACTTTCGTGGCGCAGCTTGGCGACACCGCGATGTCAACAAAGGCTCGCACGCGGCAATCCGTGCAGGCCGCGTTATTGCCCGGCGCGTTAAAGTCGCCCAGGCTCTTCGCGCCCGGCGTAAAGTTGATGTTCGACGGATCCCAAATATTCGCGTCCGCCGTTTTCGGCTGCCACGTGCCGTCAAAACTGCCGTTCGACTGCACGACTTTCGCGCGCGCGCAGGTGCTGTTGCCTTTGTTCAGGACAAAGACCATGCCGGA
>CAZCGG010000207.1:2708-5375 GCA_964498135.1 uncultured Candidatus Moduliflexus sp. | reverse complement strand
CCGCCGCACGACGCGCCCGGCCGTTTCGGCATGAACGCCCACGTCTCCTTGCCTTTATCTGTCCCGTCGGCATCGAGCGAGCAGGCGGGCGATGTGGTGGTTGACGGGCTGCAACAGGACTTTTCTGCTGCGGCGTTGCTCGTGCATAACAGATCATACACGTCGCCGAGATACCAGTTGCATGCGTTGCAGGTCGAGCAATCGCCGATGTTTTCTTGCGAGCCGGACGTATCCAGCGTCAACACATCGCCGTACAGCGAGCCGTCCGCTTTCACCGGCGGCATCACGTCATCGGCCAATTTGACGAACTTGTAGCGCCGGAAGTTGTTATTCGCCGGGTCAAGCGCATACACCCATTCCATGTAGTTTCTCATGCCGACCGCTTGCAACGCTTTTGTCGAGCCGTAGCCATAATAAAGATAGCTGGTGTAGTTCAGGTAATTTCCGACCGTTGCCACGCTGCGGTTCATGTAATCGTTGACGCTGGGGCTGCGCACGGCCGTCCCGCTCGTCCAGTTGCGCATCACGATGTTCGGAAACTCCTGATCGCCGTTCAGTGCCGTGTAAATGGGGAACAAATTCGAATCCACCAGCACGATCTTGTTGAAGTTGTCGGTATCCTGATCCGAATACGTATCATCTACCGTCGCCGTATCGGCTTCCATGTTATTGTCATAAAAATTGTGCGTCCAATCGTATGAGGCTGTCATTAAAAAGGACGGCAGGAAAAACTGCGCCCCGGCATAGACAATCGGAACGCTCTTGCACTTTGTTGTAGAGCCATCGCTGACGCAGATGCAGAGCTTTTTGTTGATCGCATTCGAATCAATCGGCTTTGGAAACACGATATTGAACGGCACTTCTGCCGCCGCTTCCGAGAGGGTCACGCTGCGCGCATTGGCGGCGGAGGCTGGCGGAACGGGGATAATCGGGCCGGTTGTGGAGGAAAACGAATTGTAATAATCGGTCGCGGGGGCTGAACACTCGGCATCCGTGGTGCCGCCAACTTTCGTCGAGACGGTCCATCCTGTTCCGCCTGCGGTAATAATCGCCGCCGACACCGAGCCGCCTGGCGTCAAAACCATCGGCTCGCGCAGTTCCCAACTCCATTCGCCGACCGGCGCTTCGTCGTCAACCAACGGCACTTCCAACTCCGCAGTGTCAGTCGCAATATCGGAGCGCGTCGCCGTGAGCGCGACGCTGGAATAGGTATTTGTGATATTATCGTTTTTGAGCGTGATGGTGATATTATCGTCCGAACAGTTTTTTCCGACGCGGATATAAATCACGCCTTGCGTCCCGCTCTCGCCGGTAGCTTCGTCAACTAAGCCGGTCGAAGGAATGGTCGAAACGCGATCTTTATCCGTTGCTTCCGTATCAATATCGCCGAGATCGCCGGATTCATCGAGCAGCACCGTGATTTCGGCAGGCGCCGGCACGCCGATTGGCAGGCAGACTTTGATTGCGGCTGAATTCGATTTTCCGCCGGAAGTGTCTTCATACAAGCTGCTGATGGATGTAATCGTGTTGCCGGACGTGTCCGCGAAGCGCAAGCCGCTGACGCCGACATTCAACGTGCCGGGGAAATATTGGATCCCGGACGTCCCGGATGTTTTCGCCGTGAGTGCGACCGTGTTCGTGCCGGTGCCGCGCGCAATCGTCACGGTCGTCGGTGAGCAGCTCTGCCCGCCCGCAATCGTCACCGAGGTCGGCGAAATGCTCACGACCGACGAGTTTGCGGACGACAAATCAATGTTCGCGGTTTTGCCAATTGGCACAGTTTCACTGCGGGCGCCACTGTCATCCGTGCCGTAAATGCAGATTTGCACCTCTCTGGATCCCCCTTCCGCCAACGAAATATCTTCAAGGTCTTCTCCGGTAGCCGGGTCCACGAACGATAATTGCGGGCAGGTTGCCAGCGAAATGTTATCGAGAAAGATGTACTTTGTGAGCGCCGTCATATTGACGCCGACGAATTTGACATAAAGATCGCCGAGAGTGGTGCCGGTGATGCCGCAGGCGGCGGGGGTTAAGGTGAGCGTTCGGGCGATGCCGGTCGCCGGCCGCGTTTTTGCCGGAATCGTCGCAAGCTTCGTCAACTTATTCGTGGCGGAGCCACAGTACACCTCAAAGCTCACGTTTGATTTATACCGGAACGCTAATCGCCCTTCAGGGGAGCTTGAAAAATCAACTTTATTGATAATCGCGGTGTTTTTGCGTTTGCTGAGCGTCGCGTTTCCGACAAATTTCAACGATCTGCCTTGCCGGGACAAGCCGGTTCTGTAGATGACCGCCGTCGTGCCTTCCCATTTCCCACCATTCGAGGTATCCAAGACGTACGGGACGGAAAAGTTATAATACTCCTTCTGCATACACGTCTGCGCGAACCCGATTTCCGCCGTCGCGCCCAGCAGCGCGAGCGTCAACGCACATCCCCAGCGCATCCACCAAGCCATCCATTGCGTCATCCTGCTTTCAGTCATCATAATCGTTGCCTCCCTTGTTCAGCAAATGCGTCGTGTTATTCCCATCATATCCATAAAAATCAGGGCGCGCAAGCGTTTTTCATTCCTTTGTAAAATGTAAAAAATAACCTCGCCTTTTCGAATGGCGGCCTCCCGTTCGCGCTGAGCTTGTCGAAGCACGAACCCCCTTCGGCAGGCTCAG
>CAZCGG010000207.1:0-2608 GCA_964498135.1 uncultured Candidatus Moduliflexus sp. | reverse complement strand
CGAACCCCCTTCGGCAGGCTCAGGGCGAACGGCATGGCGGCCTCCCGTTCGCGCTGAGCTTGTCGAAGCACGAACCCCCTTCGGCAGGCTCAGGGCGAACGACGAGGTTATTTTGAAACGTTACTTCCGGCGCTCGCGCACAACTCTTTGCTTGCGTATTTGCAAACTTCGCGCCAATCCCGCCGCGCCGCGCATGGCGAAAGATTTGCAAAGATTACCAATGGGATATCATTCTCGTTCCACGCTCCGCGTGGAATGCGGCCACGCGCCGCTCTGCGGCGTCAACGGGACGCGAAGCGTCCAAAATGCGGCATTCCACGCGGAGCGTGGAACGAGGGAAAATATGATCAGGACTTGCGCATCACGCAAACCATTCCCCTCTTGGGAGGGGCAAGGGGTGGGTCAGGCGCCGTTCGAGAGCCGCGCCATCGCGTAGGGGCGTTCAATTGAACGCCCCTACGCGACGGCGAATATGATCTATTTTACCGCAATTGGTATAATTATCGAAAGATGTGAAACACAATGAAATCTTCACGCGATTTTCAAGGCATGATGGCCTATGCGAACGGCGGAATCGTCTTTGTCGCGGCGTTCGCGGCCTATATGAAAACCCTTGCACCTACCGTGTCATTTTTTGACAGCGGCGAACTTATCACCGCTGCCGCGACCTTTGGCGTCGCGCATCCGCCCGGCTATCCGCTGTACGCGCTCTGCGGCTGGCTCTTCTCGAAATTGCCGGTCGGGCCAATCGCGTATCGCGTCAACCTGATGTCGGCGTGGTTCGCCGCGCTCGCCGCGCTGATGACCTATCTCATCACGTATATCATCGTGACCGAATTTCCGGCTAAATCGAGGTTAGAGCGCGTCGTTCAGCCCGTCGTCGCCATGACCGCCGCGCTCACGTTTGCGTTCTCCATCACGCATTGGCGTCAAGCCGTGATTGCGGAAGTCTATGCCCTGAACGCCTTTCTGTGCGGCCTGATTCTGGCAATCATGCTGTATTGGCGTCGCTGTCAGCCGAAGCCGCGCGCGCGCTCCGAAAAAATTGAAAAACGCGGGCTGCTCTATCTTGTCGCCTTGCTGTTCGGGTTCGGGTTCGGGAATCATCAAACCATCATCTTATTCAGCGTGGCCGCCGCGTATCTCGTTCTCATCACCACGCCGCGCATTTTGAGGCAAGCCGTCCCGTTGCTCCTGATTTTAGCCTGTTTCGGGCTTGGCTTGAGCGTGTACGCGCTGATTCCCCTGCGAGCCGCCGCGCATCCGCCGATGAACTGGGGACACGCGACGACGCTGCGGCAGTTCACATGGCTCATTTCGCGGGAAGGCTACAAATACGCTCCGAAAGGCCACGCCGTCCGCGCGCTGTGGAATGACGCGTTAGGCCGGCCGCCCCTGAACGACGCGCCGGAAACGTCAGACGGCCTTCCCCCCGCGCAACCGGCATGGCGTAGCGACAAGCGCGGCCTCGCCCGCGTCGCGGATGTTGTCGCGCATTCGCTGCTGCTCAAGCAATTTCAAACGTGCAATATCTTGCAGCAATTCGGCTACGTCGGAGCGATGTTGGCCGCCATCGGCTTCATGTACGGCGTGATTCGGCATCGCGCGCCCACGGTTGCGCTGCTGCTCGCCGCCGCCGTTTTCGTCGTGATTGTCGTGTTCATCAGCGATCCGTCGGAAGATACGGTGTTTCTCGTCGAGGAATTTCACACGCCCGCGTATTTAGTGATCGCGGCGTGGATCGGGCTTGGCGCAATGGCGGTCGCGCGCGGCGCGCTCTGGCTTGCCCGCCCGTATCGCCTGATCCAGCATGTTATGGCGCTTGTCTTGGTCATTCATTTTCTGCTGCTGCCCGCGACGCAGGCGCTCGGCGTGTTTGCGACGGTTGACCGCAGCCGCAATTACGTGGCGCATGACTACGCCAGCAATATCCTGAATTCCCTCAAGCCGAACGCGATTTTATTGACATGGGGCGACAGCGGCGCGTTCCCGCTCTGGTATCTGCAAATCGTGGAGCGGCTGCGGCCGGATGTCACGCTGGTTCACGTCCCGCATCTCGGCATGAAATGGTACATAGACGAACTTCCGCCGGATTTTTTCGCGGCTGGCGATCCGGTTGCGCGCCATACGGAAAACATCGAGCGGGTTGCGGCGGAAATCATTGAGCGGCAGCAGAGCAAACGCCCGATTTATCTCGATTATTCCTGCGCGCATTCGCTGCTGCTGCCGTATCAATTGCTGCCGCACGGCATCACCTATAAAGTGAAGCAGCCCGGCGATCAGTTGGATGAGGACGTCTGGAGCGGCTACCGGTTTCGCGGCATATTGGATAACACGCGCATCGCCCGAGATCCGGATATTGACAGGGTGTTCATCATGTACGGCGCGGCGCAGGTCGAACTCGGCAATTTTTATCTCGCGTTGAATGACACGGAAAAAGCCGCGCAAGCCTTCAATTTCGCCATCAAATTCGATCCGACTTTAGCGGATCAGATTATGCAGGAATTGAAGTCTTACAATAACAGCACGAGCCTTGATTTTTGAGAGAACAGAGAAGAGTCGTTGATGACATTGCCATGACGCGCGCGGCAGGAAAACAGGAGTGTCA
>CAZCGG010000206.1:0-8052 GCA_964498135.1 uncultured Candidatus Moduliflexus sp. | reverse complement strand
TGTTGCCATAGAATTTTTCTCCAATTTCAGCCCCAACGGGGCGACATGGTTATAAGTGAGTGATATTACGCACGTCCATCTTTTAACCCCGAAGGAGTGTCATGATTGTAGCACAAGAATGCCGCCCACATCAAGACAACCCCGAAGGGGTGACATGATGCGGCATGCGGAAAATATGTCACACCTTCGGCGTTCATTCTTTATACGGGCATCTTCATTCTATAAACATTTCACCCCTTTGGGGTTAAAAAACGTGTCAGCCATTCATTACGCGAATGATTCGGTTTCGGATTTAATCACTTCGCGCAGGTAAATCACGATAAACACGAACATGATCAGAAAAAGAATCACGGCGACCGCCGCGCCGAAGCCCATCCGGTAATTATGAAACGCCTCTAAATACATGAAGTTCGCCAGCACGTTCGATGAATTGAACGGGCCGCCCTGCGTCATCATGTTCACCATATCGAACGCCCGCAGCGAATCAATAATCGTCACGACCACGACGATAATCGTGGAGGGCTTGAGCATGGGCAGCAGAATGTGCCAGAACATTTTCCAGCCGCTTGCGCCATCTACACGGGCGGCCTCGATGACCGATCCAGGAATCCCCTTCAAGCCGGTCAAATACAGCACCATGACGTAACCGGTATGCCGCCACGCCGCCGCCGCGATAATGCAATACAGCACGAGCTTCGGATCGCTGAGCCAGCCCGCCGTCAGGCTTTTGAGGCCGACCGCCGTGAGCGTCGTGTTAATCAGCCCGCCCGACGGATCGTACATCCAGCCCCAAATCAGGCCAATCACCGCCGGAGAAAGAATCATCGGCGAATAAATCGAGGCTTTGAAAAATTTTTCGCCGCGAATGTTTTTGTTCAAGATCATCGCCAGCGCCAACCCCAAACAGACCGGAATGACGATAAAAATCGCCAGCCACTTCACGTTGTTCATCAGCGACGTCATGAAGACCGGATCGTCGAATAACGTGCGGAAATTTTCCAGCCCGACGAAACGCGGCTTGGAAAGCCCGTCCCAGTCGGTCAAGCTGAGATACATCGTATAAAATGCCGGGCCGATAACCCACAGCACGTATAATGTTAGCGGAAACGCCAAAAAGAGCCAGGGCGTCAATTTTTTTTGCATAATGGAAGAGAACGCTGATTGGGCTGATATTAACGCAAAAGCCGCAACAGGCGCAAACGCTTTGCGGCGCTTGCGTCATTTGCGCCTGTTGCGTGTATTTTTTCAGGGAAAACCGCTCAAATCAGTCTTATCAGCGTTCTATAAAAATTTCATCGGTTAGAGAGGTCGCTACATTGTCTCGATTCGCACATCATTGGCGGCGAGGCGCGCGCAGGTCGCGGAAAGCGTGAGGACGCCGGGCTGCGTTCCGGCTTTCACCCACACCGCCGCCGTGCCGCCGATCATCGGGATCTCATGCGGCCCGATGATTTCGCCCGGCCCGCTCACACTGAGTTTCAAAAATTCATGCAGGAACGGCGTCAGATTGCCGACTTGATCAACGGCGCGATAAACGATGCGCGTCGTGTCAACGCCATCCGCTTGCAGCGCGGCATCATCGGCGACAGCGACAATCGCTTTCGGCACGGGATCTTTGGCGAACGTTCGCTCAATAATGGCATTGCCGTTCAAATAGCCGATAAAACGGCCATCTTCCCACGTCAAGCCCCACGCGCCGAGCGCGTCCGGCGGAAGATCGATAATCACCGGCGGATGCTCAAGGCCGGGAAATTGCTCTTTCGCCGGGAAAAAGCGGTTCACGAGCGTCTTGCCATAATAAAAATCTACGGCGTCGCAGTTCGTGAAAATCACGAGCGGAATCACGCCGCCGATACTACGCTCGCCGCGCGTCCAGAGCGTCGCCGGTTCCAAAACGGCATCTTGGCGCGGATCGCCCTGACTGCGGTAAAAGTGCGCCGCCATTTTCGGCAGGCGGAACATGTCCATGACGCCATGATAGCAAATGCGGTCGCCCGAGCCGAAATTGTAATGCGTGTTGTAATCGAACGCGCACCAGCCGATGCCGCCGCAAATCGTCTCATCCTCTCCGGCGCGGCTCTGCACGCGGGCGTGGCGCAGCGCGTGTTCGACAAGCCGCTCTTCCTGATCAAAGCGTTTCGTCGGGTACATGTGGCCGTTGAATTCCGTGATAAGATACGGCACGAGCCAATCCAGCCCCGTGACTTCTCGCTGGTCGCGCAGCGCGATGTCCCCGCCGCTGTGGGCGAAGTCGTTCATCGTATAAACATCTTCCAGCAGTTCGCTCCGCGTGATGTAGCGGATGCCGCCAGTCTGCCGCGTGGCGTCGAGTTCATGCGCGATGCGGTTGGTTTCGGCGTAAAAATCGTGGTCGTCCTGCGATTCGTTGATGCGCACGCCCCAGAGGATGATTGACGGATGATTCCAGTCGCGCTCAATCATCTCGCGCACGTTCGCGCAAGCCACCTGTTTCCACGCCTGATCGCCGATATGCTGCCAGCCCGGAATTTCTTCGAGAACGAGCAGGCCGATTTCATCGCAGCGATCCAGAAAATGCCGCGACTGCGGATAATGCGAGGTGCGAACAAGATTGAGATGCAATTCTTCTTTCAAAATATCGGCGTCTTTGCGCTGCGCGCGGGCAGGCATGGCTTGCCCGACATACGGAAACGTCTGATGCCGGTTCAGGCCGCGCAATTTGACCGGCCTGCCGTTCAGCCGGAAGCCGTTCGGCGTAAATTCGGCGGCGCGAAAGCCGATGCGCGTCTGATACACGTCTTCGATTGCGCCGTCGTCGGATTTGACGGTCACGTCAAACGTATAGAGCGCGGGATCGTCAAGCTCCCATAATCTGACATTGCGCACGTTCGCTATCGAAAAATCGAAGCGCTGCGCGGAATTGGCTTCGATCTTGATCTGCTCGCTCGCTGCCGCAAGAACGGCGTCGCCCTCTTTGAGCTTGACAACAGCGCGAAGCGTCTGCGCGGTCGCAAGCGTGTTGCGTATAAAAAGCGTGTAATCCACCGTTTTCGACTCGTTCAGCGCGTCTTTCGGGCGGACGAACACGTTCGTCAAATAGACCGGATCCGCGATGAACAGCGACGCCTCGCGGTACATGCCGCCGAAGGTGAGATAATCAATCGAGCCGCCGAACGGCGGAATATCAGGGCGCTCCGTCGAATCCACCTTCACGGCCAGCGCGTTCGGCTTCTCGAAAATCAAGTTGTCCGTCAGTTCGACGCGGAACGGCGTGTAGCCGCCCTTGTGGCCGCCGATGAATTCGCCGTTCAAATAGACGTCCGCCGCCGTCATTACGCCCTCGAAATCGAGAAAGACGCGCTTGCCCCGATAAGACGAATCCAGCTTGATCGTATGGCGATAGCAGGAGACGAATTGAAACATCTTTTCATCAAAGCAATTATAGGGCGTTTCGATGTTGGTATGCGGAAGGTTGACGGTTTTCCAGCCGCTATCATCATAATTCGGCGACAGGTGCGCTTCCTGAAAGGTCGGCGCGTATTTCCAATGATGATTCAATGAAATGTGCGTTCTTGGCATATTCTTTATTTACCACAGAGGCAAGTGTTGATCATTGATAAAAAACTTCAAATGTCTTGAAGACATTTGAAGTCTCGCCGCTCACCACTATAAACAATCAATGCTCGTCTCTATAATACCAATTGTGTTTTATATCCGTAGAGACGCACGGCCGTGCGTCTCTACCGTGAGAGATTATTCTTCTTCCTGCGCTTGTTTGAAAATTCGGTCGCGCTCTTTGTCGAGCCGAGCCAGAATTTCATCCAATTTGTCGGGATTGTACCACCATTCGATGAAGGCGTTCATCCCTTTATCGGCCATTTCCGGCAGCGTGTCGCGGTCATAGAATTGCGCGACGGCGTCCACGCCTTGCATCATCGTGATGCCTTTCTGCGTCGCGGCGGGATACAAATCCAACGGAATGTCGCTGTTCGTCACGATGCGCCCGACTTTCTTCACCTGAATTTCCTGCGATTCTCTGGAGGCGAGGAATTTCAGGAATTTCTTCGCGGCGGCCGGATTCTTGGCTTTCGCCGGAATCATGTAGCCGTCCGTCGGAGCGTCTTCGCCGACCGGCACGTTCGCGTCAATAATCGGGAATTGGAAGAAATCCATGTCGTCTTTGATTTCCGGCGGCACGCTATCCAAAATGAACTGCCCCATCAAATACATGGCCGCTTTGCCCTGCGCCATGAACGGCACGGCTTCCTGCCAGCCATACGCGGCGGCGTTTTCAAGATAATATCCGTTTTTCACAAGCTGCCCCCAATATTCGAAGGTCTTCTTCACGCCCGCGTCGGAATACGGCACTTTGCCGAACATCAAATCCATGTGATAGGCCGGGCCGTTGACGCGCATGTTCAAATAATCGAACCACGCCGCCGCCGTCCATGGGAATTTCGTGCCGATGGCAAACGGCGTCACGCCATTTTCTTTCAGCGTCGCGCAGACCTTCAACAACTCGTCCCACGTTTTCGGCTCGGTCAGATTGTATTGCTGGAAAATGGATTTGCGGTAGTAAATCGCCCACCAATAATAGGTGTCCGGCAGAAAATAGGCTTTGCCGTCCTTCAAGCTGATGCTCTGGAACGCTTTCGGGAATTTCTCGAACAGCCCGGCGTCCTGCCATACATCGCTGATGTCCATGATCAAGCCTTTTTCCACGAAATACATGGCGCGGTTTCCGGCAAACCAGGTGATGACATCCGGCGGATTATCGGACGCCAGCCAGAGGCGGACGGATTTTTTGAATTCTTCGTGGGCGGCGGTGTTCAATTTGACTTGAATATCTGGGTTCGCTTCTTGAAATTTCTTGACGATCTCCGCAAAGGTTTCCTGCGGCAGCGGATCGCTGTGCATGCTGTTAATCACCAATTCTTCGGCAGACGCGAGCGACATGCTCATCAATAACGCGCCGAGCGTCAACGCAAACAGACCTTTTTTCATACAATTCCTCCATCAATTTTCGCGCGTTCGGCATAACATCCGAACAGGTTTACGAGATGTGCTTACGACAAAACAATAACAGAACCGCCTTGCTTGAAACGACAACGACCACCTCCTTTTTTTGCCCGACATCTTTTCGCAAATGTGTCAGGCGCGTTGTGATGTGTTTATCTATTCGTTTAGACTAAAATAAAGAGGGTTTATAAATTGTCAAGAGAATTCTAAATTTTTATACAAAAAAATTGACATTTTAGTCTATACGAATAGAATAGGGCATATTCTGAGGTTTGTCGCATAGGAAAATGCAGGAGCGTCGCATCTTGATTTGACGGCGAAATCGAAATTTCGCGCTCCTGATTTACATGCGGGAAAGGAAATGCGCACATGATGAAACACGAAACAGTCACGCAGAAAGATATTGCGGAAGCGGCGGGCGTCTCTTCGACGGTGGTGTCGTATGTGATTAATGAAGGCCCGCGCCCGGTCGCGGATGAGACGAAGCAGCGCGTCTTGAAGGCGATTGAAGAATTGGGCTATCGCCCGAACAAATACGCGCAGAAATTGAAAAACAGCCGCCATCAGGCAAGCCGCCGGTTAGGCATCATTCTCGGCGGCGGCAGCGAAATTTTGCGCCGCCCGTATTACGGCGACATTCTTTCCGGCATCTATGAAGAAGCCTACCGGCAAGGGCTGCATATCCGGTTCATGCACTTTTTCGACGAACTGCACGACCCGTTGCTGTTCAACGAGCATGTTCACCCTGAAGAGGTGTCCGCCCTGATTTTTTTCCCATTGTACAGCGCGTTGAAAGAGCCGAGAAATCAGGCATTATTGGAGCGAATCATCGGGCGGATTCGCAATATCGTCTGCTTGGAAAAGGCGGTGGCCGACTTATCGGCCGTGATTTTCGACCGCGTTGGCGCGGCGCGAACCGCCGTCACGCATCTGATCAATTTGGGGCATCGGCGCATCGGCTATATCGGCGGGCGCGGCGAGCGCATTGCCGGGTATCGGCAAGCGTTATTGGAGCATGAATTGCCCTATGACGAAACGCTCATCGCGCATCCCGGCGTGATGAATTCGCTGTCGGAAGGCTACGAAGGCGCGCGGCAATTGCTGCGACTGCCTGAGACGCCGACCGCCCTGTTTGCGGTCTGCGACGAAGTGGCGATTGGCGCGTTCGGCGCGCTGCGCGATCACGGCGTCAGCGTGCCGGAGAGCATGGCGGTGGTCAGCATTGACGATCTCGATTTAGCGGAGCTTGTGCGCCCGGCGTTGACGACCGTGCGCGTGCCGCGCCGCGAAATGGGCGCGCAGGCGCTGCGCATCGTGGCAATGCAAGAGGCGTATCCCGACACGCCGCCGACTTCGACCGTGCTGCGGACGGAATTGATTGTCCGCGAATCGTGCGGCGCAAAAACGCGCCCGTAAACGCAAACAATTCGGTTTCCCGGAGAAACCGAATTATCCCTTTGATTCGGAACATCTGTCGGAACTCCGGCTCGCCCCCATCATCCGTCAACGTGACTGAATACTACCAACTAAATGTTACCGGACAATTCACCCCAAGCATACAGGCGCAACGTATCTCAGCATTGTCAGATAACCCCTGAATCCCTTCACATGCCGAACCTGTAACTGTAATGGTCAGGGTTGCGCCACTCTTATTGTTGAGGACGATGTCAGGATTCGAGATGCCCCCCGTAGTAGGCCCCTCTGTACCTGTATACGGTAATGTTGCGCATCCGCCAGGCCCAACATCATACCGGAGTCTAGTGTACGCGGTATTGTTGCTCAGTGTGCGGAGGCATGGCAACGTGGTTGTGGTTGTTGACGCAGCCGTCGTGGTGGTCGCGGCGGCGGTGGTAGTGGTGGTGACCGCCTCCGTCGTGGTGGTCGCGGCGGCGGTGGTAGTGGTAGTGACCGCCTCCGTCGTGGTCGTCACTGGCGCGGTTTTCGGGAACGCGCCCGAAATTTCCGTCACGCCAAGCGCGCCGTTCGTCAGAACACAGACCGTCTTCAATTGCGTTTCCAACACGCCGAATGCAAACGCGGCATCCATCGGCCACCAATTTTCCACAAAGCCGGTCAGTTGCCGTTGATAATGCGTCGCGCCGTGCTGCGTCACTTTCACAACGCCCGCCGGAATGCTCGCAAACGCCATCACGTCGTCCGCATAAGTGACGCAGACGCTGTTCAGCGCGTCCGTCACGCCATTAATGGTGTTCAAGCCAATTTCCATTTTCGTCGCCGAGACGCTTTCCACGAAGAGCGCGTAGCTGTTGCCGTTGGCGAGCGTGTAGGTGATGTTCAACGCGCCGACGATTGGCACATTGATGGCAAAAAATGTGTTATTTTTGATGTAATAGCCGCCCCAGCCCACGATTTCTGGGCTGCCGATGATGAAATTCCCATGCCGAACGTCGTCCACCGTAGGCGCGGTAAGCGTCTGTTGTTCATGCTCGAAACGTTGGCAACTCAGGAGACTCAAAATGGCGAGTCCGACCAGACTGGCAATCATTTTTTTCCGACGCATAATGGTGTTCCTCCTTACGACATCTTCATCATTATTGAGGCGGGCATTAAAAATTTGGTAATGGCATACTGTACATGATGCGTTGTCACCCTTCGACTCCGCTCAGGGTGACAGTCATGGTGAGCGGAGTCGAACCATGCTTGCCGCATCATTTACAATTATACCACTACCAAAAATTTATCTTACGCAATCGCAGACCTAACAGGTTTTGAAAACCTGTCAGGTCTCTTATCATACCCGTATCAATAAATATGATTTACACTATGGAAGCCAATACGCATGCCTCTTCCTCCATCTGAAAGCGTTTATATTTGCAAGTGTTATTGCAAATATGCTTTTGAGACGCCTTACAATACAATATAAGCTCTTATTGGCGTGGCGTCAAGAACTTTCGACACGCCGCCGACTTCGACCGTGCTACGGACGGGATTAATCGTCCGCGAATCGCGCGGCGCGCGGAAATCCTGACATTATGACACCGCTTCAAGCCAGGCCTGAAACATCAGAATATCCCACAATTCGTAATGCCAGAC
>CAZCGG010000205.1:0-8102 GCA_964498135.1 uncultured Candidatus Moduliflexus sp. | reverse complement strand
ACGGCACGACCTATTTCGGCTTTTTCACGAAGCAGGCGTTGGCGAATCAAGTCGGGCTGCGCGACGCGACGCCGTATCAGCCGACCGTAGAAGAACAGGCGCGGGGCGAATCGTTTGACTTTCCGCGCGCCGCGCCATTTCCGAGCGATCAGTTGCGGATGATGGACGCGGTTGATTTGTACGTGCCGGATGGCGGCTCGCGGGGCTTGGGCTTTATTCGAGGCGTGAAGACGGTCAACCCGGCCGAGTGGTTTTTCAAGGCGCATTTTTATCAAGACCCAGTGTGGCCGGGATCGCTCGGATTGGAGGCGTTTTTGCAACTGCTGAAAGTCGCGGCAATGAAGCGGTGGGGCTGGCGCGACGGCGATCGTTTTGAAACGATGGTTTTGAACAAGCCGCATGACTGGACGTATCGCGGGCAGGTGATTCCGACGGATAAGCATGTGACGGTGCAAGCCGAAATCACGGCGATTGACGACGCGCAGCGTTTTCTGGAAGCGGAAGGGTTTTTGATTGTGGACGGGCGGATTATCTATGAGATGAAGCGGTTCACGCTGAAAATCCGGTAGGTTCGAGCAAGCAGTCAGACACCTTGAAGGCGTCTGACTGCTTGCCATGAGATGTGAATCGGTTCTTACGCAAACATTAGCCGCCGCTCCTTCGCCGCCGGAATCGAATCGCCGAATTCTTCGGAGGTTTCGATCCATAATCGAATCGCGTCCTGCATATTCCGCCGCCGCATACGTCTCGCCGTGCGCCATGCAGCAGGGCAATTCCGGCGCTTCGACGACATACGCCTGATCGTCATGGCTCCAATAAATAATCATTTCGTAACGATACATTTCAAAAGCAGAATCCGCCGCAAGGTGGGTTGATTCGAGCAAGCTGTCAGACACCTTGAAGGTGTCTGACAGCTATTCCCCGCCGCCGTCCCGTCAGGGACGTTCGCGAATAGCCCGCCCATTCATGGGCGGGAACGCGGCGCAACGCCGCCCGATTCCCGATGTATTTCCCCGATCTCTTCCCCGCCATTCCTCCCGCCGATGAATCTCCCGCCGATGAATCGGCGGGCTATGCGCGGGCGTCCCTGACGGGACGCGGCCGCCGCGAAGACGCAGGGGGCGTTCAATTGAACGCCCCTACTCGCCGCCGGACGCGCCCTGTTTTTGCAGAGCCTTGCGAATTCGTTCCAATTCCGTCCGACGTTTTTCCAAATCGGGATGTCCAGTTTCTTCGGCAATTTCCACTGACCGGCTGATATATTGTTTGGCTTTCGCAAGATCGCCCTGATCTTGATAAATTCGACCGATATTCCAGCAGGTCGCGCCTTCGCCCGCCTTGTCGCCGATCTCTTTTAGAATGGCGCGACTCTGCTCCAAATAGGTCAAGGCGGTCGCGTAGTCGCCCCGCGCCTGGTAAATCTGGCTGATGTTGTTCAGCGTCGCGCCTTCGCCCGCTTTGTCGCCGATCTCTTTTAGAATGGCGAGACTCTGCTCCAAACAGGTTACGGCGGTCGCGTAGTCGCCTTGCGCATCGTAAATATGGCCGATGTTGTTCAGCGTCGTCCCTTCGCCCGCTTTGTCGCCGATCTCGCGACGGATTTCCAATGCCTCTTCAAAGTAGCTGAACGCCTTCGTATAATTACCACGCGTAAAATAAATCTGACCAATATTATCCAGCGTCGCGCCTTCGCCCGCTGTGTCGCCGATCTCTTTGCAAATGGCGAGACTCTGCTCCAAATAGGTCAAGGCGGTCGTCAAATCTCCTCGATCATAATAAATTTGACTGATGTTGTTCAGCGTCCTCCCTTCGCCCGCTGTGTCGCCGATCTCGCGGTAAATCGCCAAACTCTGCTCGCAGAGCGGCAGCGCGTCGGCATAGCGGGCAATGCGGTAAAAATCATTGCCTGCATTAGACAGATACAATGAGCGTTTTTTCTGCTCGCCTTCCGGCAGCAGGTCGGCGGCTTTCCTCCAATAGTCGGCGGCGTTGGCGTAGCGCAAGCGGATTTCTTGCAAGCGGGCGTTGTCGGCGTTGGTTTCGGCGGCGGACATCTGACGTTTTTCCACAGCCTCTTCTTCCTGCCGAATGCGTTCTTTTTCCTGCTGAATATGTTCTTGTCCTTTTCGAATGGCGTCTATATCGAGTTTTTCCGCCTGATTCAACAGCGTTTCGGCCTCATCGAATTTCCCGGCTTCGATGGCCTGCCGCGCCTCCGTTTTCAATCGCACGACTTCCGCGTCTTCGGACTGAATGACTTCGAGGCGTTGCAACAATCCCTTATATTGCGCGGCGATTTCGCGCAGCGTGCTGTCAAGGTCTTCACGCGGCACTTGCTCTTGTTCCAGAATTTTGAAGAAGCTCTTCAACGCCGATTTCGTCACGGCGAGTTCTTCGGACAAGGCTTCGAACCGTTCTTCCGAAATCCCATACGTCAGGTTGACATTGCCGCTTTCGGTGTGAACGATAGGACTTTGATCGCCGGTGGTGTGTTCGAGTTTCATGGCTGGCGTCGGCGTGGCGTCCTGCGCTGCGCCGAATTGGGGCGGAATCATGGCGATTGTCAGCGTGGCGATGATGACGCCGCCGCGCTGCCGAATTGTCCGCCGGTCTTTGCGTTGTTGAGTCATGGCGTTCCTCCTGAATAATTTTGAAATCCCTGTTGAAAATTGATGGTGACATCTCCGCTTTCCGTCTGAATAATCGGGCTGTCATCTCCTGTTGTCGTCATGATGCGCGATTCCGGCGACGGCGTTGCCGCAGGCGTGACAGGCGGCGGCGTGGGGCGGAATGACGAGATCGCATAATAACCAATGGCGATCAGGCTAATCAGCGCAAGCAGAGTCGCGCAGGCGATCATCACGCGCCTGACATCGCCTCGAATCCGGCGCGATTGCGCGGGCTGGCGTTCTTCGCCGCGCAGCCGATCAATCAGCGCGGCGCATTGCGCCTGTTTGTCCGTTCCGACCAGCGTTTGCGCGGTTTCCAGCAGCGCGACGAGCGGATCGCGCCCATCCGCAAGCTGGCCGTAATTCCAGAGGTATTCCACGACATTTCGGCAAAAAACGAGCGTTGCGTCTCCGAAAATCACCGCATTTTGCATGTCACCCAATCCTGCGCCAATCAACAACGCTTTGCGCCCCGGCGCGTCCTGAATCTGGAGATTCACGCTCTGCTGCTCTAACCACGTGATGATTTCTTGCTCAAGCGTCATGTTAATGTGTTCCGCGTTCTCTGTTCTTAGCATCTAGCCCATTTATACGTGATCCTGAGCGAAACCGAAGGATACCCTCAAAATTTTGCCTCAGCCCGCATGAATGAAAATTTGACAAACGCCGCCGCTTCTGTCAAGAGAATTGCGCGCTTTTTCATGCGCCGACCTTTCACGTTTCAGGACATCCTGACGCAACCTCTTTGATTTTGACAATGAACGCAGAAGAAATCTTGTTTTCGACTGATTTTCCCTTGACAGGTCAGAGGCGCATGCGTAAAACACATTTACACAGCAGAAAATAACGTGTTGAACGGCTTGCGTTTGACCATACCACAACAGCATTGGGGAGATGTGTCGCAAGGCCGAAGCCTTCCCGCGCGCGGATGATGCGGGGACGCTCGCTTTGACGACGGAGCAGCCATGATTAAAGATAACTATTTGGAAGACGCGATTACCACATTAGAAGACGCGCAGCGCACGTTAGCCGAAGAAATCTCCGCATTAAAGCAGCGCGGCGTCGTTGCGGAAAATCTTGAGAATGTTCAACGCTTGCTGAGTACGGTAGATTCCTATCTGCTCCGCATTCAGGAAGCCTTCAGTTGATATAGCAAGCCGAAATTAAATATGGTTCGACGCCGCTCACCATGACCGGTCACGCTGAGCGAAGTCGAAGCGTGAAGATGACAACTGATTGAGGATTGCTATAGTCATGGTAAGGGATTCGGCGGTATGCCACGCGCAAAAATTTTGATTGTTGACGATGAAGTGATTATCGCTCGCATGCTTGAATTGATGTTGACCGATATGGGCTATTCCATTGCGGCGCAGGCGCATTCAGGCGAAGAGGCGCTTGAAAGAGCGGCGGAAACCTTGCCGGACTTGGCGCTGATGGACATCAATCTGCCGGGCAAGATGGACGGGATTGAAACCGCCGCGCACTTGCAGCGGATTCATGACGTGCCTATCGTCTATTTGTCCGCGCATTGCAGTGATACGATTTTAGAGCGAGCGAAAATTACCGCGCCGTTTGGCTACGTGATGAAGCCGATCAAAGAAAAGGAGTTATACGCCGCCATCGAAATCGCCCTCTACAAGCACCAATTAGAAGAGCGTTCGCGCGAAATGAATGACGAGCTTGAGCGGCGGGTCGCGGAGCGAACGCTCGCCTTGCAGCAGAGCAATCAAGCGTTGCAAGATTCGATGGAGACGCTGCACCGGACGCTGCTGCAATTGGCGCAGGCCGAAAAAATGGCGGTGATTGGCGGATTAGTCGCCGGAATGACGCATGAAATAAGCAATCCGCTCAGCATCGCCGTCATGGCCGTTTCGCATCTTGATGATTTGACGCAGAAGACGCAGCAGGAATTTCTCCTCAGCAAGTTAACGCGAAGCGCGATGGAAAAGTTCTTCGAGAATGCCAAAGAATCTGTGGCGATTCTCGAAAAAAATCTCTATCGCACCGCCGAACTGCTGAACAGCCTGAAACAGATGGCGATTGATCGCGCCAGCGAAAGCAAAAAAGAATTTTTGCTCGCCCGCTATATTGATGACATTTTGCTCAGCCTGAAACCGACGCTGAAAACCACGCAGCACACGATTACGGTCGAATGCCCGGACGATTTGCTGATTGACAGTTATCCCGGCGTATTTTCCCAAATTTTCACCAATCTCATTATGAATTCCCTTATTCATGGCTTTGAAACCAAGCCGAGCGGCCAAATTCATATCCGCGTCCGGCATGAGGGCGGCCTGCTGTTCATGCAGTATCACGATAATGGCAGAGGGATTCCCGAAGAGCATCTTGGCAAACTGTTTCATCTCTTTTTCACGACAAAGCGCGAACAGGGAGGTAACGGGTTGGGCTTGAATATCGTTCACAATCTGATTACGCAAAAACTCGGCGGCCGCATTTCCTGCGAAAGCGTTGTCGGCGAAGGCACGACGTTTCTTATTCACATTCCCTTGTAAACAGGAACAAGCGCAGGTTTTTGAATTATGACCACTCGACAATCGCCGCCGCAGGCCGCGCCGCGCCCATCAAGCTGGAACTGGCGGATTTGGCGGCAATGGCTGCTGATCAATGCGCTCGCTGGAGGCGCAGCCGTCTGGGGCGCACACGTTGCGTTTATGACGGCGGGGTCGTTGTTTGTCGGCTGGCCTGTTCATCTCGATCAATTCATCCTCGGCGCGCTCTTCGGCCTGATTCTCGGCGTCGCGCAATTCATCATTCTCAAGCGGCATTTCACGATTCCGTCGCGTTGGATGATGCACAGCGCCATCGCGTTCGGCGTTGTCGCCTTCGCGTATGCGTGGCCGCTTGACTCGGTGGCGCGCCGCATCGCCGTCGGCTGCGTGATTGGCGTCATGCAATGGCTCGTGCTGCGCCGCTGTTCGCGCGGCATCTCGTGGTGGATTCTGGCGAGCGGCGGCAGTTGGATTGCGGCGGACATGCTCTCGCAATCGCCGTTGCTCATCCAACTTATCCTCGCGCTGCCTGCGAATCCGCAGATTATCCATGCGGCCGCGCGCGGCTTGTTGTATGCCGCCATGTCCGGGCTTGGGCTGGTGTATGTCCATCACGGCATTTTGACGCAAAAATTCGCGCCCGCGCCGCCGCTCAAACTCCCGACAAAAGAAATGTTTTTCGCGTCATGGATTGTCGCGCATGGCGTCGGCTGGGCGTTCGGCTTCGGGCTGGCCGGTCGCCGCGTGCTTGATCTGCTCGGCTTCCCCCTGCCTATTATCCTCGAAAAGTCCTTGTTAGAAGCCTTTGGCGCTGCGTTTGTCTGGATCGCGCTGTGGCGGCAAGGCTTTCGCGGCTCGTTCTGGTGGGTGATTTGGAATGGCATCGGCGCGGCGGCGGGCGTGTTCGTGTGGCTCTCGCTCGGCTTTGAGCCCGCGACCGGGCTGATCCTGCATGGCGCGGTCGTCGCGCTGTTTCAATGGCTGCTGCTCAGTCAGCAATTTACCGGCCTGCTTGCGTGGCTCGGCCTGCGCACGGTCGCGTGGGCGGGCTGCCTGATTCTCGTCAGCCATGTCGGGCGGCGCGCGTTTCTGGATGTCGGCTGGGGCGCGGGCGGCTTGGCTTACGGCCTTGTGACCGGCGCGTGGCTCTATTGGCAATTGCGGAAAAAACCGGCGTAAGTAAATGTAGAAATAACCTCGCCTTTCGAATGGTGGCCTCCCGTTCGTGCTGAGCTTTTCGAAGCACGAACACCTTTCGACAGGCTCAGGGCGAACGGCGAGGTTATTTTTTTAACTTTACTAAAATAACGCGCCTTACTCCTGCTGTTCACCTCAATCAGGAGAGCGGCAGAGGTAAGATTGACGCTTACGATTTTGAAAATCATTCGATTCTACGCATGCGTGGTGCTGCTGATCGGCCTGCTTTCGCCCTGCGCCGAAGGTTTCGACCTCGAACGCTATTATAAGAAAAATCCCGGCCAGACGAAAGAGCAATTTATCAGCACGTTTCCGTATTATACCTATTTGAAGGAAGTGCCGTTCACGGATTTCCGCGCCTTGCAGCAGCACCGGCAATCGGTGTGGCGCAAATACGGCGACGGCGACGATTTTCTTTACTATCTCGGCGAAAATTTCATGCGCTATTTTCCGGTAGATATGGCGCATCTGTCCGACACGATTGGGATTGGCGAAATGTATATCGCCGACAAGCCGCAATACGGCGTCAACACCGCCGCCAACGAAGCGTATCAGATTATCGGCTATTACGTGTTGAGCAAAGTCGCGCAGAAATTGAAAGAAGAAATCCGCAAAGGCCGGTTCGACCCGCAGAATTCGGCGAATGCCGCGATTTTGCAACGCCTCGAGCAGAACCGGATTTACGTGCCGATAGAAGAAAGCGGCAGACAGAAGCTTATCAACAACATCAAACAGGGGAAATGGGATTACCTGTTCAGCCGTATTTGGGGGAAATTCAAGGAAAGCGAGAAAAAAGCGGGCAGTAAATACGGCACGATGTTAGGCGACGATTTTTTTGAGGAGTTTTATCCGATGGATGCCGCCAAGCCGCGCCTAAAACCGAGTGAAAGCCGCTTCGTTCTCTCGAATTTCCGCCAATTCTATCCGGTCAGCGGCGGGCGCGATTATGCGATGAATATTTTCGCCGTGCAGGAAAAAGGCCGGAGCGCGGTGTTCGGCCACGCGATTTGGCTGAGACGCCCGCAGATCAATTCCGCCTATTTCGCGCACCAGAACGTGATGGCGAAATACCAGCAATGGGCGGCGCAGCAAGGGAAAACGGTCATTTTAGCGACGACCGGCGGCTTTACGAATACGTATAAAAAGCCGGAAGGCTTGACGATGGAAAACGGGCAGATTGTGAACGCCGTGCTGATGCCCGACCGCGACGGGCTGGTCATTGTGAATCAGGGCGGCGGCATCAGCGTGGTGAACCTGAAACGCCCGTCCATTAAGCTCTCGCTGAGCGCGCAGAACGTGCTGACGATTGATAACCCGTTGTCGAGCCTGATTGCGTATTCGAAGCTGCTGCAATGGTGCAAAGATCATCGGGCGACGCTGTTTCAGACGCAGTTGCTCGCGTATAGCGACGATTTGCTGATTGATCCGGCGAAAGCGAAAGGGCAACTGCGAGAACGGCGGCTGCTGGCGCTTGTGCGCGATCAGGCGACCGCCGCGCTCTATCACGTGATTCTGGACATTCCGACGCAATCGAATTTGGCGGCGATTGCGAAAGACATGCTCGATTTGTTTCACAGCCGGGGGAAAAAATTGGAAGCCTTGCTGAACCTCGATGTCGGCTCGTACAATATTTTGCAGGTGTTCGATGAGCGGCAGCGCGTTCTGTCGCAGCCGCAAGGCCCGGTGGGGATTGATAAAGCGACGAATTTGATTATTTACACGCGCT
>CAZCGG010000204.1:4793-8109 GCA_964498135.1 uncultured Candidatus Moduliflexus sp. | reverse complement strand
ATGTAAATGGCCGATGTCATGATAATCGGAATCCGCTTATAGCGAGGATGCGTTTTCAGCGACGCGCACAGTTCAAATCCATTCTTTTTTTGCAGCAATGCGTCCAAAATGATTACATCGGGAACATACGCGGCAAGCGTTTCTTCAAGGCCTTCCGCGTCATGGATTGTCAGCATGTCATGCCCCTGCTGCATGAAATACCGTGCTATCGGGTCTGAAAAATGGCGGTCATTGCAGAGTAACAGTATTTTCTCCATAGCCTCGAATATCGTCGTGAAAGTCGTCTGCGCTTGGCAATACATCAAATGGAAAATATATCAGGATTCCAGAAGGATTGTCAAGACAAAAACCTTTGAGATAATAAGAAGTGGAAAAATCTGCGTTCGTCAAAAGCGTTCACGCATTTTTTTGGAAAAAGTCGAACGCGCCGCTTACAAAAAACTTGACATGTTTCGAGAGATTGAAAAGAGAAGAGCGGACGTTTCTCAACATTCTGTAGAAATGCTGAACATCAACGAAACAACAGAGAATCCTCCCCGACGATGTGAGCGCGTTTTACATCCGTTATCCGAACTGAAGGCACGGAAAATTATCGCACGCTTGAGATGGTTGCCACAGCATGACGCTTTCACGCTGCGAGGGAGATCACACGAATGAGTCGAAAGAATTTTTTATTTACTTCAGAATCAGTGACTGAAGGTCATCCCGATAAGATTGCCGATCAGATTTCCGATTCCGTCTTAGACGCCATTATGGCGGAAGACCCGATGGGGCGCGTGGCATGCGAAACGCTGGTCACGACCGGCATGGCGCTCGTTGCAGGGGAAATCACGACAAAATGCTATGTGAACATTCCGAAAATCGTGCGCAACACGATTAGAGAAATCGGCTATACGCGCGCCAGCTACGGCTTCGATTATGAAACCTGCGCGGTGTTGACCTCGCTGGACGAACAATCGCCGGACATCGCCATGGGCGTGAATCCCGGCGGCGCAGGCGATCAAGGGTTGATGTTCGGCTATGCCTCGAACGAAACCGAAGAATTGATGCCGCTGCCGATTATGTTGGCGCATAAATTGACGATGCAACTGAGCAAAGCTCGCCGCGAAGAGATTCTGCCATTTCTGCGTCCTGACGGAAAATCGCAGGTGACTGTGGAATACGTTGACGGCAAGCCGAAGCGGATTGACACGGTGGTTATTTCAACGCAGCATAACCCGGAAATCGGCTTGAAAGAACTGCGGGAAGAGGTGATTGAAAAAGTCGTGCTGCCCGTGCTGCCGCGCGATTTGTTTGATCCCGATCACATTACGTATCACATCAATCCCACCGGCCGGTTTGTCGTGGGCGGCCCGCAGGGCGATTGCGGCGTGACGGGACGGAAAATTATTGTGGATACGTACGGCGGCGTCGGCAGCCATGGCGGCGGCGCATTCTCCGGCAAAGATCCGACGAAAGTTGACCGGTCAGCGTCGTACATGGCGCGGTATGTGGCGAAAAACCTCGTGGCCGCAGGCGTCGCGGAGCGTTGCGAAGTGCAGCTTGCGTATGCTATCGGCGTCGCGGAGCCGGTTTCTATCATGATTGACACCTTCAGAACCGGCACCATCGAAAATGAGCGGCTTGTCAAAGCCGTGCGCGAGGTTTTTGAACTGACGCCGCAAGGCATTATTAAAACGCTGAATCTGCGTCGCCCGATTTTCAAAAAGACCGCCGCTTACGGCCATTTTGGGCGGAACGATTCGGATTTTACGTGGGAAAAAACCGATAGAGTGAACGATCTTCGCAGCGCGCTCGGCTTATAAGCGCGTAAGCATTCTTAGACGCGCCGCCGCGTTGAAGAAGCCGCGGAAACGAAGTTTCTCAGGAAACTTCGTTTCTTGTGTCTTCTCGGCGCGGCTGCGTTTCTGTGATATATCGCATGAAATATGATGTGAAAGACATGGCGCTTGCCGAAAAAGGCAAGCTGCGAATTGAATGGGCCGACCAGAACATGCCGGTGCTGCGCTTAATCCGCAAGCGTTTTCAAGCGGAGCAGCCGCTTAAAGGCGTGAGAATTTCCGCCTGCCTGCACGTGACCACCGAAACCGCGAACCTGATGCGGACGCTGAAAGACGGCGGTGCTGACGTGGTGCTGTGCGCGTCGAATCCGTTAAGCACGCAGGACGATGTGGCCGCTTCATTGGTGAAACATTACGACATTCCGACGTTTGCTATCAAAGGCGAGGACAACGAGACGTATTACAAGCATATTCACGCCGCGCTGGAACATCAGCCGATGATGACGATGGACGACGGCGCGGATGTCGTCTCCACGATTCACACCGAGCGCAAAGACCTGTTGCAGCATGTCATCGGCGGCACGGAAGAGACGACGACCGGCGTAATTCGGCTGCGCAGCATGGCTGCCGGGAAGGTGCTGGGCTATCCGATTATTGCGGTGAATGACGCGCAGACCAAGCATTTCTTCGATAACCGCTACGGCACAGGCCAAAGCACGATGGACGGCATTGTGCGGGCGACGAATACGCTTGTGGCGGGCAAAACTCTTGTGGTGTGCGGCTACGGCTGGTGCGGGCGCGGCGTTGCCATGCGGGCGAACGGCATGGGCGCAAAAGTTGTCGTGATTGAAGTCGAGCCGATTCGCGCTATCGAAGCGACGATGGACGGCTATCAGGTCATGCCGATTGCCGAAGCCGCCAAAATCGGCGATATTTTCGTGACCGTGACCGGCGACATTCACGTCATTCGCAGAGAGCATTTCGAAACGATGAAAGACGGCGCGATTGTCTGCAATTCCGGCCATTTCAACGTTGAACTCGATTTAGACGGCTTGGCGTCGGTGACGACCGCGCGCCGCATGATTCGGGATTTTGTCGAAGAATACACGCTGAAAAACGGCAAGCGCGTCAACGTGTTAGGCGAAGGCCGCTTAATCAACCTCGCGGCTGCGGAAGGCCATCCGGCGGACGTGATGGATATGAGTTTTGCGAATCAGGCGTTGGGCGCGGAATATATGCTGAAAAACGCAGTATCCTTGCAAAAAACGGTGTATCCTGTGCCGCAGGCGATTGACCGCGAAATCGCGCGCTTGAAGCTTGAAGCGATGAATATCAGCATTGACACGCTGACGCCGGAGCAGGAGAAATATTTGGCGTCGTGGGAAATGGGGACGTGATATTTTGACGAACCAAGCTGTCAGACACGTTGAACGTGTCTGACAGCTTTCATGTTATTGGCTTAAACAGCAGCGCAGACCGCCGCGATTGCTTTTCGTCATCGGCGCGTTATCCCAAAAATGCAGGGCGCATTCCGC
>CAZCGG010000204.1:0-4693 GCA_964498135.1 uncultured Candidatus Moduliflexus sp. | reverse complement strand
CGCGATTGCTTTTCGTCATCGGCGCGTTATCCCAAAAATGCAGGGCGCATTCCGCGCAGCTTGAACTGCTCCACGCGCCGCCGCGCACTTTGACGCCGCCTTCCAGCGAATTTCCGACCCATTCCCAGACATTGCCGTTCAAATCATAGACGCCGTAGCCGCTCACGCATGTGGCCGGAGTTTGTCCAATCGGCAGCGGCGCGTCAATCTTGCTTTCCGCATTGCATTTCGCGCCGTCATAGATCGCGCCATACGGATAGCGCAACCCCTGCGGCCCGCGACAGGCTTGCACCCATTCTTCGTCCGTGCAGAGGCGTTTTCCGACCGATTCGCACAGCGCGGCGGCTTCCTGCCACGACACATTCGTCACCGGCGTCTCGCCGACGCGATTCGGAAATTCGTATTTATCCATGTAAAATTTGCCGATTTTCATCATGTTTTCGTACTGTCCCGCGCTTTCTTGGCTCGCGAAAATTACCAATCCAAAGAAAATAGCCGCGCACGCCGTGCCGCAGCCAATCGCAATAATATGTTTTTTCATAAGATTTTTCGGAGCGCGAAATCTCGATTTCGCTGTCAAATCAAGATTTGACACTCCTTGCCATTATTTTCGGAAGTTCTCAAATAAAAAGCCTCACCCGGCGCAAGCCGAGTGAGGCTCTGGTGTTCTACGTTTACTTCGATGCGAAACTATTGCTGAAGCAGCCGAGTGTCTTGACGCAAGATCGGGAATTGAGCGCGTCTGTTCAGCGCGCGTCCTGAATCCGTTTCGTTGCTGGCAATCGGCACCGATTCGCCGTAGGTTTCGCCCGCGATAATGCCGCGTTCGAGTTTTTCCGGTTTCACGATGCGAGCAGGATCGATTCCTTCATCATACACGAGATAATAGACCACCGCGCGGGCGCGGCGATTGCCAAGCCCCATGTTGTAGTTTTCCGTGCCGATCCAGTCCGTATGTCCCTGCACTTCGATTACTGTCTGGTCGCAGACGCGCAGGAGGCGCGCAATCTGCTGCAAGGTCGCAATCCCTTCCGGCGTCAGCGTGGATTTGTCAAATTCAAAATGCACCATCGCCAACTCGATTGTGCTGCAATCAAACCCGCCACCGTCCCGAGGAGGAATTGGTTCAGGGAGCGACGGCACTTCCCCGGTTTCTTGATCAGGAATCGGTGGAGTCGGAATAACTTTCACAACATGCGGACGGTTATACGTCACGCCTGCAAACACTGTGTAATGCGGGTTGTTATACAACGGCTCTTTGCCGTACAATTGCCCGCCGCCGCCAGCCGTCAACACGAGGCCGTTATTGAAGCCGACTCTCACGCCGCCGGTCAACATGCCGCCGTCCTGCACCACATCCAACTCTTCCACTGCGCCGCTATCTTTCACTTCATACATCGGGATGTAATTTTTGTCATCAAATGAATGAAATCCTGTGAATTCGGAGAAGATTTCAAACGTATTTTCCTTAATCGGCAACGCAAAGCCCAGGCCATACCATAACGTATTGCCATATTCGCGGAAGAACGGGTTCGTGCCGAATCTCTGGAAACGCGGACGTTCATACGGGCGCGTATTTTCGCTGAAATCTTTGCGCGGCTGATCGTAATCCGTCGCAAATTGATAGGCTAACTGCGTGTACAGCCGCGTGTTGTTCAGCCCGTCGAGTTCCGTGCCGACGGATGCGCCAAGCAGGATGCGCGTGTTATCTGCGCCAGTGCCTTTTTCAGCGTCGCCTGTCGGCAAAAATGCCTGCACGAATGGCGTAAATGCGCCTTTGCCAAACTCAACCGCTTTAAACCGCAGGCCGAGGCTCAGGTCGCCCATGCCGCTGTCATCATAATCTTCCAGCGCAATGTCAGTCAGTTCGCGGCTGTTGCTGGAAACAGACGAGAGTTTGTATGACACATACGGCATAGACGCCGACACTTCAATTTTATCGGTGATGCCATACGCTCCGCCGACCGTGAAATTCATCTGCACGGGATAACGGGGATCGCCGGGAATCGCAAAGCGGGTCATATCCCAGTAAAACCCAAGACCGAATTTGCCTTTTTGATACGTATCCGGGCTGAACAAGGTATATAACCCTTTCGGCCCGTATTTGGTCGGAGTATCCGACAGCCAATATTGGTCTTCGGTGTAGGTCACTTGTTCGGCAAATGCCGAAACGCTCATGACGCTCACCAAAAGCACCATCATCATGCCAGAAATTTTTCGCATTCTGGAGCCTCCTTGAATGGTTGTTGTTTAGTTGCACTTCAACGCGATGCTCAATGATCAAGGGGAAAGACGCCCCTCCTTCCTCACTGAATAAAGGATAAAGAACCCTACTCTTGTTGTCAAGTCTTTTATGTGAATAATTAAGAGATTTCCGAGCGAAGATTTGAGAAATTCTACAGCAATGAGAGAGGTTTCTCCTCGTTGAAACGGGCAGACTGCGTGAAAGGCCGCGCCGCCGCTTTTCCGTGAGAATCAAACCTATCTTAAAGGGGGAAAACGCGGCTGCCGTTTTGAACCCATTGCGCAAGCCTCGTATTTTTTGCGGAAAAACGCATGAAAAAATGCTTGACTTTATCTCTTGATCTTAAACAGAGACATGTAGAATATGCAAAAATCATGTTCACTGAGAACATTTTGTTCGACGACAAGGGAAGAACACCATGTTGCAGCCGGATTCCAAATCAGTAAAATATTTAACGCGCGCGCCAGCCAAGCAAGACTTCCGCATTCAATCGCTTGCGGCGGCAAAGGCATTGTATGACGCGGCGCCGGGGAACGTCAGCATTCGGTGGAATCGTCGAACGGGAATTCCCGTCTGCGTGCGCGGCCTGCTTTCAGATTCGGAACAGGGCAGCCCGCAGGAGATCGCGGAGCGGTTTCTGCTGAAAAATGCGAAACTGTTCGGTATTCCGCAGGATCGCGCCGGATTGATTTTTGTTGAAACGAAAACGCATCGCGGCGTCCAGCATGTCCGCTATCAGCAGGAATATGAGCGTATTCCCGTGTTTGCGGCGCATCTCACCGTGCATATAGACGCGGCGAATCGCGTCCAGATGGTGAACGGCACGTATTGCCCGGAAATTGCCGCGCAAATGACCGCGCCGCCGATTTCCGCATCAGCCGCCGTGCAAGCCGCGCTTGCCGCGCTGAAAAGCAGCGATCATGATTCGCCGGAAGCCGAATTGGTGATTTTCCCGGCGTCCGACAAATATGTCCGCGCCTATCAAGTGAGCGTATCAAGCCGCAATCCGCTTGGCGACTGGGTCTTGTTTCTTGACGCGGCCACCGGCGAACCGCTTGACTATTTCAACGCCTTGCGTTTCGCGAATGGGCGGGGAATGCTGTATAACGCGAATCCTGAGCGCGACGCCCAAATCGTCACGGCGAATTTGTTCAATTTGAATGAGAGCAAAACGCTGACAGGCGCGTATTTTGCCATAAAAAATGACGCCAGCGGCGCGGGAAATGCGACGCCGACCGGGCCGGGCGCATACGATTTTTTATTTGCCGACCCCGCGAACGCGCATTTTGACGAGGTGATGGCGTTTTATCATCTCAATAAAGCCGCGCAATTTTTCAGAAATTTCGGCTATGCGGAACAGGCCGGGGCGATGCCCGCGCATGTGCATGTGCCGAATTCAGCGACCGGCAGCCCAAATTACGATAATGCGTATTACAGCCCGCTCAAAAAATCGCTTTTTTTCGGACACGGCGAAAAATTGAACGATTTGGCGAAAGAAGAGGCCGTGATTTATCATGAATATACGCATTCCGTGATTGACGCCATTCAGCCGGTGATGAATACCGCCGAAGCAAGCGCGCTGCACGAAGGGTATGCCGATTATTTCGGCTGCTCCCTGACCGAAGACCCGGAAATCGGCGAATATGTCGCTAAAAAGCTCGGCAAAGACCATCTGCGCGATTTGCGGGCGTCGAAAACCTATGCGAATTTGACGCAGAGCGACGTGCATGGCGACGGCGAGATTTGGGGCGCGACCTGCTGGAAAATCCGCGAAATGTTAGGGCGGCAGATTGCCGACCTGCTGATGTACGAAAGTTTGTGGTATCTGCCGACCAACGCGACGTTTGCCGATGCTGCGGATGCCGTGCTTCAGGCGGATTCGACCTTGTTTCATCAAGAACACGCCGCCGCGATTTCCGCCGTGCTGCGCGAGCAGCAGATTGATACCGAACCGGCGGCGGCTTATACGATTTTGGCGAAAGCGGCGAGCGGCGGGAAAATTACGCCGTCCGGCTCCGTGTCGCTGCCGCCGGGGGGCGTGCAAACGTTTGTGATTGCCGCCGATACCGGCTATTACATTAAACATGTGTTAGTTGACGGCGTTTCGATTGGCGCAGTGGCGACGCACACGTTTCTTGACGTTCGCGCCTCGCATACGATTGAGGCGTTCTTTGAAGATGTCAACGTGAAGTCGTTTACCATTACGGCCAGCGCGGGAACGGGCGGCTCGATTTCGCCTGCCGGAAAAATCGCGGTTGAGCGCGGCGGGCGGCAGCGTTTCACGTTCGTCCCGGAAAATGATTATCTTGTCAAACACGTCTTAGTGGACGGCATTTCGGTGGGAGCGGTCACGGAATACGTTTTCGAGCAAATTGCCGCGTCGCATACGATAGAAGCCCTGTTTGTCGAGGATGTTCCGGTCAAAGAAGCGACGGTCATCGTTCCCGG
>CAZCGG010000203.1:0-8120 GCA_964498135.1 uncultured Candidatus Moduliflexus sp. | reverse complement strand
GGCCTCGTCTTCGCGGGCATGGTCGGCGTGTTGTTTCTGCTGCAATATCGCTATACCGGCCAAACGAACCCGTATTCCGGCGACCGTCGGACATTTGTATCGCAATTTCCGTTCGATTCGACGGAAGATTTATGGGAAAAGGGCATTCGCATGTCCAGCGAAGATTATTTTACGAAAGCGTTTTTCTTTCATCCGAAAACGCTGTTGTTTAATATCTATTATTACCTATTTGGCCGATTTACCGGAGTTCTTCCGTATTTTTGCTGCTCGTTTCTCGCGCTGTATTGGTTTGTTCGGCCATTTTTTAGACGCAGAAGCAGCGACACGTCTTTCGCGGATTCGAAGGAACGGCTGCGCCGAATTTTCCTGCTGCTGACCATTTTGGCGAGCATCGGCGCGTACATCATCATGATGCCGATCAATTATCACGGCGGCGGCGGCGCGTTCGGCAATCGCTATTTCGTCAACATTTATCCGGCCTTTTTGTTCCTCGTGACCGCCATGTCCGGCGTATGGCCGCTTATCGCCGCCTGCGCCGTCAGCGTCGCGTTTCTCGCGCCATCCTTCGCCAATCCCTTCGATGCGTCATTTTTCCCCGCGCCGCACGCCTTTCGTTACCCGTTCCGCCTGCTGCCGGTCGAATTGACCTTAATTGACACCCTGCCGATCAATCTGAATGCCAAGCTCGTGCAGACCGCGTGGAACAAGGAGGAAATTCTGCACCGCCTCTCGTTTTTTGACGATTCCGCCGTTGATCACAGCCCGTATGAATTCCTCGTGCGCGGCGGCAAAGAGACGCAAGCGGCGTTGCGGACGTATCGGCAGCAGCAGCATGTCGTTTTCACGGTCATCAACAAAGCCGCCGCCAATCAGGTGGACGTTTCGATGAGCGGGCAAACCGTCTCAATGGCGTTTTCGCGCCCGAATGAGCGCCGAACGGCGGTCTTTCCGCTCAAAGAATATCTCCCGTATTTCTCCGCGTCGCTGCATCCGTTTGCCGTGCGCTCGCATTCGGGCGCGATTCCGCGCTTTAATCCTGACGCGCATTCGTCCGACCACCGCTATCTCGGCTGCCGCGTGACGCTCTCGTTCGATCCGGTGGATGTCGGCAATGCCTATTTAGCGAATGGGCAGGCCGCCGAAGCGATTGCGGCCTTGCAGCCCGCAATGCAGGCGCAGCCCGATGACGCCGTGCTGCGCTATGTTCTCGGCCGCGCCTATCAGCAGGCCGGAGACCATCAGGCCGCGCTGCGCGAATTTGAGCAAGCGCGGCGGCATTTGACAGGCTTCCGCGACGCTTTCGCGGCGAAACTTCTTCAGCAAAAAAATAAGCGCATGCCGCAGATCGCCCTTTCGCACGAGCAAAGCGACACGCTGCTGCTGCGCTACGAAGCCGAAGATTTGCCGCACACGACCGGCGAAGCTTACGCGGCGAATGAACTCTCGAACCGGCGCGCCATGGCCTTCAATCCGGCGGTTCACGCGCCGGGCTACATCGCGTATGGGCAATATCTTGAGCTTCCCGCCGGAGACTATCAGGTCAATTTCCGCATGAAAGTCGCCGATTCGCCTGACATTCCGGCGAAAGCGTGGAATCACATCGCCGTGTTTCTCGATGCTTATTCAACGCAGGAAGGCATCGCGGCGGAAAAAATAGTGCGGCTTGATCCGCAGCAGCGCGGCAAATTCGGGCGGCACGTCATCTATTCCATGCCGGTCAGCTTGCCGCGCGCGCAGACGCTCGAATTTCGCGCCAAAGCGACAGGATATGCGCCCATCAGCCTCGACGCGATTGAAATTACGCCGCTTTTGCCCGTGCAGCTTCTTGAGTCAATCGGCGTTTCGACAGCGCGGTTAGAACGATGGGAAGACGCGGCGCGCGCTTTCGAGATGGCGGGGGACGAGAATCTGCATACCGCCGACGAGATCCAAACCGCCTATTTGCAAACGCTCATTCACCTGAAACGCTGGGACGCCGCGTCGAGCCTGCTTCGTCAAAGCGACGCCTCCGCGCAAGGGCATTCCGGCCTCTGGACGCACCTGTTTCCCCTGCTTGCGGAACTGCCGCAGGCGTTGCGCCAAGACGCGGAAAGCGTCATGGCGGCGTTTGCCCCGTCGTCGAGGCTGAATGCGGATTTCGGCGGGCAACTGCGCTTGCTCGGCTGCCATCTTTCCGCGAACGCGCTCAAGCCGGGCGAACAAGCCGTGATTCGGTATTTTTGGGAAGCGTTGTCGCCGATGGCGGCGGATTACACGATTTTCGTGCATGTCACGCGGCGGGACACGTCGGTGACGCGGCTGACGCTGGAAAAAATCGCGCAGCGGCTTGGCAGAACGCCGACGCGCTTCTTCCAGCAAGATCATACGCCATTCGGCGGCGGTTATCCGACAAACAGGTGGCTGCCGGGCGAATTGATTCGATATGACTATCTGCTGACCGCGCCGTCCGGCCTCGCGCCCGGAACGTATGACATCCGGCTCGGCGTCTATGATTCGCGCACTGACAAGCGGCTGCAAACCTCTGCCGGAGATAGCGTCAACATCGGCGAATTGACGATTCTTCCAGATTGAACCGATTAACGCGAGCAACGGCGCGAAAAGATTAGAGTTGACAAAAACGTCGGTAAAAATTTTGATGCCTCACGAAAACGTTGCGTGAAACTTTAGAAACGAATTTCGTTTCTTTGAGACTCATTTAAATCAAAACAGCACTGTTTACGGGAGGCAAGCTCGCAGGGACGCACCCTTGTTCTTGCGAAGATAGAGATGTTTATGAAGCAAATTATCGCGTTTATTGGGATGGTGTTCTTGTTAATCGGCTGCGGGAAGGATGTAACCAATCCGGTTGCGCCCGCGCTGAATTATTCCGCGTCGGAGAAAGGGTCGCAGCAAGCTTCTGACGATACGAGTTCTTCGGATATTCTTTCTGCCGCGTATCCGTCAGGCACAATCGTCATTGCGGCCATTGGCGACAGTATCACGTTTGGAACCGGGGCCGGAGGGGGCGGTTATCCGTTGGCGTTGGAGCGAAAACTTCAGGCCGCCGGATATAACGTCATCGTCAATAACGAAGGCGTTCCGGGCGAAATTTCCGCCGAAACCGATGAGCGGTTTCTCAATGCGATTCTCAACGCGGACATCGCGCTGATTATGATTGGAACGAACGACGTGATCAATCATCGCGGCAATTATAGCTCGATTGCCATGATTGAGCGCCTGCTGGATAAGGCGATTATTTCCAAAACCATCGTCATCGAAGGCACCGTGCCGCCCGCCGCCACCGATGCCGATTACGCTTGGGCGAATTCGCAGATTGAATGGCTGAATGCGGAGATTGCCGATGCCGTCGCCAAGCGTCCGTCGGCCTATTTAGTGGACATCTACAACGCGATTTTCGCCAACGGCGGCAATTCGCTCTACGTGGATCGGCTGCATTTCAATGACGCGGGCTACGCCGTTATTGCCGACCAATGGTACAATTGTTTGATCAATAATAAAATCCTCGATAAAGTGAAGAAGAAATAAGACGTGTGTTGAGAATTTTCCTATAGGGGCGGGTTTTCCCCGCCCCTAAATGCGCGGGCGGGGCAACCTGCCCGCCCAAATGAACCGGCTTTCTCGCCCTATGACAACGCGCTTCTTCCCTGAATGGTTGTCTGTCGCGCCCGCGCGCCGAAGAATGCGCCGCGCCGCGGAATCGCTTGCCGCCGCGCTGCTCGCGCCGTCGCGCCGCCGACATGTCACGCGCGGGTTTGCGGCGTTTCTCGCGCTTTCCTGCCTGATTTTTCTCGCCGATGCGCTGCTTTCCCATGATCGCGGGCTGCTCGGCCAATATTTCCCAAACATGGAATGGCAGGGAACGCTTGCGCTTACGACGCTTGACCAGCATTTTTCGCTGATGCGCCAGCAGGAAAAACTCCCGGAATGGCACGCGCAATTCGGCATTCTTTGGACGGGCGTGATTTACATTCCGGCGGCGGGGGAATATCAATTCGTGACCGCGTCCGACGACGGCTCATGCATCTTCATTGATGGGAAGAAATTTCTGAATAATGAAGGGATGCACCCGTATCGTCGGCTTGCCGCGTCAATTTCTCTGGACAAAGGCTTTCATCCTATCGGCATTCGCTACGCGCAGGGCGGCGGCTCGGCCGCGCTGGAAGTGTCGTGGATTCCGCCGCATGGCACGGAAGAGCCGATTCCGCCCGCGCTCGTCTTTCCGCAAGAGCCGACGCGCTGGCGATTTGCTGTTGAACGCTTATTGGACGGGCTGACGCGGCTGTTGATTTTTCTGTGGATCGGCGTCGGCCTCGCCGGATGTGGCTTGGGCATCGGCGGCCGCCGCGCGCTGCTTCCCGCATTTCAGGCATCAGCGTGGGGCCGGCAGGCGCGGCGCCTCAAGCGATGGTGCTGCGCCGAAGACGCGGAGCAGCCGCGCTGGACGCCGATTCCGCCGAACGCGCGCCCGTTTTCCGCCGGATTGATCGCCCTGCTGCTCGCCAGTTTCGGCTTGAATCTCTGCGGCATTTCGTGGGGCTTGCCGAGTTTTTTCGGCTGGGCGATGGACGAAGTGATTCCGCGCATGGTGAAAGGGGCGATTGCGGCGGGCTTCGCGCACGGCTGGCACGACTATTATCCGCCGGTTCATTATTATTTGCTCGCCGCAGTTCATGCCCCGTTTTATCTGCTGCATCACTTAAACGCGCTGAACATCGAAAGCCTCGCGTCGTACACGCTGCTGTTTTACGCCGGACGCTTGCTCAGCGTTGTCATGGGAACGACGCTCGTGTTCGTCGTCTATCTCTGCGGCTGCGAATTACTCGACCGGCGCGCCGCGCTGTTTGCGGCGGCGGCGATGGCGTTCATCCCCGAATTTGTCTATTACGCCAAAATCACGAACGTTGACGTGCCGTATCTGTTTTGGTTCGGCCTCTCGCTTCTCTGCTACATTCGCATTCTCGCCTATCACCGCTTCGCCGATTACGCGCTGTTCGCGGCAACGGCCGCGCTGGCGGTCTGCACGAAAGATCAAGCCTACGGGCTGTACGCCTTCGCGGCCGCGCCGATCCTCATTTCCTATCATCGTTACCGCCAAGAGCGCGATCCGGCGGCCTCGCTGTTCGCGTCGCTGTTCAACCGCAAAACGCTGACGGCTCTCGGCATCGGCGCGCTGATGTTCGCGCTGGCGCAAAATTTTTTGTTCGATTGGCGCGGATTTGTCGAGCATGTCAAGCTGATTACCGGCCCCGGCAACGAGGAACAACTCTACCGAAAAACCGTTTCTGGCTACGAAGCCATGCTCTGGCAAAGCCTGAAAAATATTCGGTTCGCGTTCGGCTGGCCGATGTTTTTGGCCTGCGTCGCGGGCATGGCGGCGGAATTGTTCCGGCGGCCGCGCCATTGGCGGCTCTGGGCGACGCTCGTGCCGGGTGTCTCGTATTACGTGACGTTCATCTGCGTGATCATGTACGATTATGACCGGTTTCTGCTACCAATCTGCTTGCTGCTGACCTTTTTTGCCGGAAAATGGCTGGCGGAGCAATGGCAGAGCCGCGCATGGACGCGCCTGAAGCGCGGCGTGGTCTGCGCGGTTTTGGCGTATAGCGCGGCGTATGCGCTGTCGGTGGATATTCTGATGCTGCGGGATTCCCGCTATCATGTCGAAGCGTGGATGCGCGAGCATTTTGACGCGCAGGCGACAATCGGCATGCTCGGCCTCACGGAATTTTTGCCGCGCATGGATCATTTTGACAAAACTTTTTATCTTGCATGGCCGACCGCGAACGATGTGAAAATCGTCGCGCCCGATTATTTTGTCGTGAACCGCTCCATCGAGTATGTCGGCGCGGCGGCGCAAGCGTGGAATGATGTCTATGCCGGGCTTGACGGCGGGGCGTTCGGCTATGAACTGCTATTTGAATATCAAACCGACGAATGGCTGCCGTTGTCGCACCGCTCGATTTTCAAAAATGGCAAGCGCGAGGTGTTTACGAACATAGACAAAATCAACCCGCGCATTCAGATTTTCAGGAAAAAGCGGTGACGAACCCGCCGCAAAAATTTCGCAGAGGTCTCTTCCAATGAAATCGCAAACGACGTTTTCTTCATGTTCAATCCTGTTGATTTTGCTTGGCTTTTTGGCGGCATGCCGTGAAAAAGCGACGACGGCGGATCCCGCCGAATCGCCGCAAAAGACGGCCGCCGTTCAACAAAACCCGCTCCTGAAAGGGCTGACAGGCCGCATCCTCTTTCAATCTGACCGGAACGGCAGTTGGGATATTTACCTGATGAACGTGGACGGCAGCAATCTCACGCAGTTGACGGACAATCCCGGCGAGGACGAGTATCCGGTCTGGTCGCCGGACGGCTCGCAGATCGCCTTTGAATCGAACCGCGACGGCAATTATGAAATTTACGTCATGAACGCGGACGGCAGCGAGCAGCGCCGCTTGACCGATCATCCGGCGCAAGACCGCAACCCGGATTGGTCGCCGGACGGGAAATGGATTATTTTCGACTCAGACCGCGAGCCGCCGTTGCAGCTTTACATTATGGATGCGAACGGGCAGAATGTTGCGCCGTTTCATCGCGCGCCGGGCGAGAATATTTTGCCCGCGTGGTCGCCCGACGGACGGCGCATCGCCTATACCGGCAACCGTCAAGACGGCTGGAACGTTTATGTCGTTGGGCGGGACGAATCCGCAGATCGCCGGTTGACGAACGGCTACGGCGCATGCCGCCCGGATTGGTCGCCGGACGGGCGGAAGTTGGCGTTCGTGTCGCAGGAAGCCGACGGCAACGGCGACATCTGGCTGATCACGCCGGACGGCAAGGAACGGCGTCAGTTGACGTATCGGCCGCAGAATTACGATTATTATCCGGCGTGGTCGCCGGACGGCGATTTTTTGATCTATGCCACGTCGCCCGACAAAGAGCTTGGCAACTGGGAATTGCGCGTGATTTCCGCCGACGGGCAGCAAGATGTCCCAGTGACAAATCATCCCGCCCGCGACAAATTCCCGGATTGGGGGCGCGGCGGCGTGCCGGATGAGTGGTTTCTGCGCCAGCAATTCGTCTTTGAAGCCGAAGACATGCCGCATGCGGTCGGCGCGGCCGTCGAAGACGCGCAGGCGAACAAAAACCGCGCCGCCCAAGCGGATGCCGCGTCGCCCGCCGATTTTCTCATGTATGGGCCGTACCGGTGGTTCGCGCCCGCGAAATATGTCGCCAACTTCCGCCTGAAAACCGACGACATCGAGGCTGACGGGGCGGTCGCGGAAATTGATGTCGCCAGCGAGCAGGGAAAACGCATTCTGAGCCGCTTGACAATTCGGGCGCAAGACTTCCAGAAAGCGGGGCAGTATCAGGAATTTCAGTTAGTCTTCTCGCTTTCGGCGCATACGCAATTGGAATTTCGCGTTCATTTCAAGGCGAACGCGGCGCTCTGGGCGGATAACGTCACCGTCTCGCCCGTCAGCCTGCCGTGACGCGGCACGTTAAGCATTTTCATTACGCCCATCAACGGTGGCGCAGACATTCTTGTCTGCGCCGTGACAGGCAGGAATGCCTGTCCCACCAAGCACGCATCTCATTTAGATTTGCTATATCTTTCACTGCGCGTTACAGACCTGACCGGTTTCTAACGCCTGAGAGGACTCGACAGAATCAATGCTCATCTCAATATTCTGCGCCCCGCGCCATGCCCGCGCCCGCGCCGCATTTGCGGGAACGGGCTTGCTGCTCGCCAGCGCGCTGCTTGCGGTCATTTTCGCCGCGCAGCGCGGAGTGATTGGCCGCTATTTCGAAAACGCCGCATGGGAAGGAACGCCCCGCTTGGCAATCAAAGACCTGAATTTCAGCTTGCAGCGCATGCAGCTTGAAATGCTCTATCGCACGCAAAATTACAGCATCGCCTGGCAAGGCTTTTTTTACGCGCCCGCGCCCGGAATGTACGAATTTGCGACGGTTTCGGACGACGCTTCTTTCGTGGAAATTGACGGCGCGTTGATTGTGGATAATGGCGGCGCGCATGGTTTGACGGAAAAAACCGGCGCGGCGTCGCTAACGCAGGGGTTTCACGAAATCAAGGCGTTTTACGCGCAAAACGACGGCGCGGCGGC
>CAZCGG010000202.1:5070-8145 GCA_964498135.1 uncultured Candidatus Moduliflexus sp. | reverse complement strand
CTGCCGTGGATCCACAGCCTGCCGACATTGCGGCCATCCTTCATGGCGAAGAGGCTGAAACTGTAACACTCCCCCGGCTTGTTCGGCTTCAGAGCGTCGAAAGGCAGGGGCATTTCTGTGATCGCATTCTCTGCGATTGCGCTGAGAATATTGTTATTTTGACAATCCACGATTTTCAGAGAATAATAATACGATTCACTGACGCCGAGCGGTTTCCATCGAAACGTCACGGGGCCGGAAAATGTTGGCTCTTCGATTTCCCCGTCGTTGTCCTGCGGACTGGTCAAATGAATAATTTGTTCCATGTCCACCTCCAAATCAGGATTCGCGCCGCTTCCAAGTCTGAATATCTTGGCGCCCCGCAAATCTCCGGGGTAATCCGATGGATTATTCTTATTCTTATCAATCTTGATAATCGCGATAAAATTCCCGCGCGACAACCCCCAAATTTTAAATTCGCCGCTTTCGCGTTGATAATCATTCAGCGTCTTCGGCACTTTATTGACGTCTTCATCCCGAAACCAAAAGGTCGGCTTGTCGGTCGTCACGTCCGAGATCGGCTTGCCATCGAACAACAGCCGCCCGCCAAACATGAGGCCGGTCGGCGTCGGCGTTGAAGTCGGCTGCGGCGTCGCAGTCGGCGTCGGCGTTGCGGTTGGCTGCGGCGTCGGCGGAACGGTTTTCACGATGAGCGGCGTCATCAGCATATCGGGCGTCGGTATCGGCGTCGGCGGAATTTCAATGCGCGATATTGGGGTTGGCGTCAGCAATATTGTTGGCGAGATCGTCGGCGCGGGCGTCGCCGCGACGGTGGCGCGTTCAGGAATGGGAATGGGGCGGGGCGGGCGATGCGATGCCCAAAAGCCCGCCGCGAGAAGCAGCGCGACGCCCGCGCCAAGCGCGATCCGCCGAGAATTGGGCGAAAGGCGCATGGCGCGGTCGCGCCGCAGCCGTTCCAAATCATGCTTCAATTCCGTCGCGGATTGGTAACGTTTCGCGCAATCCGGCGCGGTCATTTTCGCCAGAATTTTCGCAAACCGCTCGGAAATGTTCACGCGGCCGCGCAGCGCGTCAATTTTCTCCATTTCCGCCGGTTCTTGGCGCGACAGCAGCGCGAGCAGCGTCATGCCGAGCGCGTAAATATCGGAGGCGGGCAGGGCGCGGCCTTCAAACTGCTCCATCGGCATGTAGCCATACGTGCCGACGATGGTTACGCCGCTCGATTGGCTGAAACTCGTCATCAGCCGCGCCTGCACCGCGCCGAAATCAATCAAAAACAGCCGGTTGTCGGGCGTCAAAATAATATTGTTCGGCTTGATGTCGCGGTGAATGATGGGGGGCGAGAAATGATGCAGATATTCCAGCACGCCGCACATTTTCAGGGCAATCAGGATGGCCTCTTTTTCGTCGAACGGCTTGCCTTCCTGCGCAAGCTGCGCCAAGCTTTTGCCGCTCACGTATTCCTGCACCAAAAAGAGTTCGACATCCTGCGCGGTTTCTTCGATGAAAAAGTCGAGGTAGCGCGGGATTTTCGGATGCGCCAAATTTTTGAGGATTTGCGCTTCGCGCTCAAACAGTTCCCACGTTTTCCACTCCGTCATTTTGCGGAACGACAGGCATTTGATGGAGCATTCTTGCCCGGTTTCCGCGTCAATGGCGCGATACGTGGTCGTCGAAAGGCCGCGCCCCAATACGGCGTGAATTTCGTAGCGTTGATGAAGCCGTTCGCCTGTTTCCATGTTCGCATCCCCCTATTTTGGCAGCCCCGCGCGCCGTCGCGGGTTGCTGCGCATTTCCCGCGACAGCGCGGACTGCCAATTTCATAATCCGGACAATGAGACGAATTCAACGCCGCCCCACGCGCCGAGATGCTCGCCGAGAAGAATCGCCGCACCGAACACGCCCTCGATGTGCGCGGCAAACGCGAAGCCCTGCTCAATATCTTCCGCCCGGCGAATCATGTTGCCGACGGCGGTGGCGCAGGCGTCCGCGAGCGCGGCGGATTGCGCCAAAATCGTCACGGCGTCGGCCTTGCCGAAACTGAGGGAATGCCCAACCGTGCCGGAAGACGTGCAGACGCCGCACGGCATCTGCGCCGCGCGGAGTTTGATGCCGATCTTGCCCGAAAATCGAGAGTTTCCGGCGTAGATGCCGATGACGCGCTCCGCCGCGCTCGCCGCGAAAATGTCGCCGCCGTTTTCAATCAGCACGGTGGCGGAATGCGGCAGCAAGTCGCGCCCGACGGCTTCGGCAATCGCCCCGGCGACCGCCGCGAATGGGCCGACGCCAACGGCGCGGGCGGCGTCGGCCATCTCGCGGATGATGCGCGGCGCGTCTTCCGGCGCGGCGACAGGAACGAGCGAGGTCTGAAATTCTGGCTGCGTCCGCAGATGCGTTTCGATGATTTTCCGATAATGGCGCGCGCGCTGCGCGGTCAGGCCGGATAAATCAACGTCAGTCACGACCTGCAAGTCCGTCTCGTTGACCGTCACGCGATATGTCGCCGTTTGCGGTTCGCGGCGTCCCCATTCCCGGTAAATCGGGCGGCCAAATCCTTTCGGCATAGATACATTCCCCTCTTGGGAGGGGCGAGGGGTGGGTGAATTTGCAACGTCCACCCACCCCACCCCCTCCCAAGATGGGAACAGGCGACACCTCTACCGAATTTTTCGGATGTTAAATCCGAATCGTGACCGCTTTGTACGGGCAGACTTTCAGGCAGAGTTCGCAGGCGATGCACTTTTCTTTGTCGAACGAGACCGTCATGTCGGGGCGGCTGACCGAGAGCGCGTTCGTCGGGCAGAGCGAAATGCAAGCCGTGCAGTGCGTGCAGCGGTGCTCATCCCACACGACATCCTGCGCCAACGGCTCGCAATGGACGCCCAAGCGGGTGAGATAATCCAACCCGGCGTCAATCTCCTGCGGCCTGGCGCGCACGGCGATCACGAGCATCCCTTTTTCCTCTAAATTCGGCGTGACGCGGGCGCGGAGGATGTTCACCACCCAATCGTAATCTTTAATCAGATGATACGCTATCGGCTGCTGCACCGTCGCTTGCGGGAATGAAAGCACGAA
>CAZCGG010000202.1:0-4970 GCA_964498135.1 uncultured Candidatus Moduliflexus sp. | reverse complement strand
CCAACATATCGCAAACGCATGGACGAAAAAATACAGCCCCGCGCTCAAGAACATGTTGAACGCTTACCGCGTCAGCCCGGCGACATTTGCCTTGCTGAACAAGAAAGCAAGCGACGGGAAGAAATTTATCATACGCTGTTCAACATTTCGAACGCCGTCAACACGACCTCGAATCTCAATGAATTTTATGAAACCATCCATGCCGCATTAGGGCGCATTATTGATGTCACCAATTTTTACATCGCCCTGTATAATCGAGAGACCGATACCATTACGTTTCCGTTTAATACCGATTATCTTGATTACCTCGATCTGCAAATCGAAGAAATTCCGCATGCCGGCGCGTCCAAAAGCCTGACAAGCGAGGTGATTCGGACGGGGCGGTCGTTGCTCATTACGGCAGACGAACATGCGAAATGCGTCGAGCAGGGCGAAAGCGAGATCATCGGCGCGCCCTCGAAAATCTGGCTCGGCGTGCCGCTCATCATCAATCACGAAGTCATCGGCGCGATGGTCACGCAGCATTACACGGATCCGCGCCAATACACGGCGCAGGATGTCGAAATTTTTCAATCCGTCTCGGAACAAGTCGCCATTGCCATCTCGCGCCGCAACGCGCAGGCAGAATTGCAAAAAGCCAAAGCCGACGCCGAATCCGCGAACCGCGAACTGCTGGCCGTGAATCGGCAGCTTGCCAAAGCCATCACGAACGCCAACATGATGACGAATCAGGCCAAAGCCGCCACCAAAGCCAAAAGCGAGTTTTTAGCCAACATGAGCCATGAGATTCGGACGCCCATGAACGCGATCATGGGGTTTACCGACCTCATTTCTAAGACCGAACTCACGAAAAAACAGCGCGATTACGTCGAGAAAATCCACTACGCCGGACACGCCTTATTGCGGATTATCAACGACATTCTCGATCTTTCGAAAATCGAGGCCGGAAAATTAGAACTCGAACAGACCGCGTTTCACCTGCAAGACGTGATGGACAGTCTTTCCGACATGTTTTCCAATAAAGCGGCGGAAAAAGGGCTGGAATTAATCGTCTCCATTGCGCCCGAAGCGCCGGCTGAAATCGTCGGCGATCCGCTCCGGCTGCGGCAAATTTTGATCAACTTAACGAACAACGCGATCAAATTCACCTCGAAAGGCGAAGTTGTGATTACGACGAAGGTGCTTGAAAATTCAGACAGGCAAGTGCTGCTGGAATTCTCCGTTTCCGACACCGGCATCGGCATTGCCGAGGGGCAACTGGCGAAATTATTCGAATCGTTCATTCAAGCGGACGGCTCGACGACGCGGAAATATGGCGGCACAGGCTTGGGCTTGACGATCAGCAAGCGCTTAGTCGAAATGATGGGCGGCGATTTGCAGGTGGACAGCGAGCCGGGCAACGGGAGCGTGTTTTATTTTTCGATCAATTTCGAAATTCCGGCGGACGCCCGCGAACACGGCTTCATGCCGCCGCGCCACCTTCAGGAACTCAACGTCCTCGTCGTTGATGATAATAAAACGTCGCAAAAATTTTTGCGCGATATGTTAACCTCTTTTACATTTCAGGTGACAGTCGCCGGTTCTGGGGCAGAGGCGTTGGAACTGCTGGAGCGCGGCATTCACGAAACGCCCTTCGATTTGGTGCTGATGGATTTGGTCATGCCGGAAATGGATGGCATCGAAACCAGCCGCCGTATCCGCATGCATCAGCAGCTCCGCGATCTGCCGATTATCATGATGACCGCCTTTGGCCGGGAAGAAGTCATGCAGCAGGCCGGAAAAACGGGCATCAATGCGTTTCTCATCAAGCCGGTGAAAGAGCCGCTCCTGTTCGATACCGTCATGGACGTGTTTAAGCAGCGCGACATGCCGCCGGAAAAGAAGTCCGCGCAAGCGACGCCGCCCACCCAATCGCCGATGGTGTTGCGCCACGCTAAAATTCTGCTGGTGGAAGATAATTTTCTGAATCAGCAGTTGGCGGGCGAAATTCTGCGCTCCGCGTCAGCGCAGGTGGATACGGCGCAGAATGGGGAAGAAGCCGTGCAAGCCGTGCGGAACACCGCGTATGATCTCGTGCTGATGGATATTCAGATGCCCTGCATGGACGGCTATGAGGCCACGCAGAGGATTCGCGCCGACGCGCGCTTCGCGCGGCTTCCGATTATCGCCATGACCGCGCACGCGATGATGGGCGACCGCGAGAAATGCCTTGAAGCGGGCATGAATGATTACGTGACGAAGCCGATTGTGACCGATCAGTTGTTCGCCACGATTTTGAAATGGCTTCCCGCGCCGACGGAAACGCCGGAGGCCGAGCCTGCGGAGACCGCGCCCGTTCCCGCCGCTCAGCCAAGCGAACCCGCGCCGCAGACGGTTTCTCCCGCCGAGCCGCCGCCGCCGCATGATGAGCATAAATTGCCCGATCTGCCCGGCATAGACGTGGCGGCCGCGTTGAAGCGCGTCGGCGGAAACTGCCGGTTTTTCAAAGACTTGCTGCTGGAATTCGCCAACACATACGAAGATGTTGGGCAGACCGTGCGCCATGCGATTGAGCAGCGCAATTATTCGACGGCGTTGAGCGTCCTGCATTCATTTAAAGGCATCACCGGCAATATTTCGGCGGACGGCCTGTATGCGCTGACCGAGCAGTTGGAAAAAGAAATCCGCTGGGGCAACCTGAAACGGCTGCCGCACTTGCTGGAGCGGTTTGAGGAGGCGTTCGAACGCGTGTTTCAAGGCATTCGCAATATCGCCGAGTATCCGCCATGCTCGCCGCTCGCCGCGCCGCCGCTCCTGGAAGAACAGATGGACGCCAAAACGATAGCCCGCCTGTTCTCCGAATTGTCGCGGCATCTCGCCGAAACCAACCTTGAAGCAGAAGATGCGTTTGCCGCCTTGAAAACGCGCGTAAGCCGCTATGCCGCTTCGGTGGATACGCAAGAAGTAGAGCAATGCATCACAAATCTCGAGTTTGAGCGCGCGCAGGCGGCTTTGGCGAAATTGGCTGACGCTCTGCACATTTCTTTAGACGAATATGATTATGAATGAGTCCGCCGCAAAGCCAATTGTGCTGATTGTTGATGACGTGCCGATGAATATCAAAATCTTGGGGGACGCCCTGAAAACGGACTATACCGTCCGGTTTGCCACCGACGGCGCGAAGGCGCTGGATATTGCCGCCTCCGCGTCGCCGCCGGATGTGATTCTGCTGGACATCATGATGCCCGGCATGGACGGCTACGAAGTCTGCCGCGCCCTGAAAGCCGAAAAAGAGACGCGGAACATTCCCGTGATTTTCATTACGGCCATGACGCAGGAAGAAGACGAAACCAAAGGCTTGGAGCTTGGCGCGGTGGATTACATCACCAAACCGTTCAGCATTCCGATTGTCAAAGTCCGCGTCAAGACGCATTTGGAACTCAAGCGGCATCGGGATTTACTGGAGCAATTATCCATGCTGGACGGCTTGACCGGCATCCCGAACCGCCGCCGCTTCGACGAATGTTTTGACATGGAATGGAAACGGGCGGAGCGCGTGGGCATCTTTTTATCTCTTATCATGATTGACATTGACTTTTTCAAGCCGTATAATGATTATTACGGACATCAGCAAGGAGACGAATGCTTGAAGCAGATCGCCCATGCGCTGGCTGGATCGATCAAGCGGGCGTCGGATTGCGTGGCGCGGTACGGCGGCGAAGAATTTGTCTGCATTCTGCCGGATACCGATATTCACGGCGCGATGCAGGTCGGCGAGGCCATGCGCGAGCGCATCGAATCGCTGCATATTCCGCATGAGCGTTCCACCGTCGCAAACCACGTCACGATCAGCGCGGGCGCGTCGAGCCTGATTCCGACGCGAGAGAAATCGCGCTTCGGTTTGTTGGAAGCGGCGGATAAAAATCTCTATCTCGCCAAAGCCGAAGGCCGCAACCGCATCAAAAGCCTTGATTTGAGCATCGGCGTCGAGCTTGGCTGATTTTCGTTCAACGCATGATTTCAATACAATCTGGGTTAAACACCCTCGAAAAATTAACGCTGCTGTCGCGCGATTCGCAATATGATTTGGCCTGCGCCTGCGGCATGAACGCCGAAGATCGCCGCCGCCGCTCGAAAGACGGCGCATGGGTTTATCCGGTCGCGCTGCCGGAACGCCGCGCGCGGACGTTTTTGTTTAAAACGCTGATTTCCAACGTCTGCGTGAACGATTGCAAATATTGCCCGCTCCGCGCCAACCTCGATCCGCGCCGCTGCACGCTCACGCCGGACGAAATCGTCAGCGCGTTTTGGGACTATTACCGCGCCGGAAAAGTGATGGGGCTGTTCGTCAGCAGCGGCGTCATCGGCACGCCGGATCAGACGATGGAGCGGCTGAACGCGATTGCCGCGACGCTGCGGAAGCAGCATTTTAAAGGCTACATCCATTTGAAAGTCATTCCGGGCGCGTCGGATGCGGCGATTCAAGAAGCGGTGTCGCTGGCAAGCGCGGTCTCCATCAACATCGAAACCGCCGGAGAGCGGCATTTTCAGCATCTTTCCGCCTGCAAGCATTATCAGGAAGACGTGATTCGCCCGATGAAGTTGATCAGCGAGTTAACGCAGCCCGGCTCGCCCTTTAGCCGGGTGCGCCAAACTACGCAATTCGTCGTCGGCGCATCCGACGAAACCGATCATGAAATCGTCAACTATGCGTGGGGCTTGTATAAACGGTTAGGCTTGCAGCGCGTCTATTTCACGGCGTACCAGCGCGGCCTCGGCGACGCCGAATTGCCGGGCGAGCGCAGCGGGCGCAGCAATCAGGACATGCTCGTCCGCGAACACCGTTTGTATCAAGTGGATTGGCTGATACGGAAATATGGCTTCGCGCAGGATGATTTCCTATTCGATGACGCCGGAAATCTCTCGTTGGCGGCGGATCCGAAAGAAATTTGGGCGCAGCGCCATCCTGAATTTTTTCCGGTCAACATCAA
>CAZCGG010000201.1:3152-8321 GCA_964498135.1 uncultured Candidatus Moduliflexus sp. | reverse complement strand
GGCGCTTCTTGTGAAATTAATTCTTTTAATGAAAAATTTTCCAGCCGCTTCACGCCTTTCAAGGCGAGATTGACATCTTTTTCGGCGGACGGCGACGCGAAAATAATGCGCACCTGCAAATCATAGCCCTGAATGCGCTTGGAGCTTGGGACTTTGGCGATCACCTCTCCAGAGGAATTCAGCTTTTCAATCACGGCGGCGACCACTTGCTCAAAGCCTTCCATCGCCAAATTCAGCACGACCTGATAAATATTGCATTTATGGGCAATGCTTTCGAGCAGGCGGCTTTCTTCATATTCTGTCAGCACCCGGCGGACATCTTCTGGAATGGCCGTCAAGGACGACTCTTCCGCATGAACGACGGGATGGGGCGGGGCGGGAATCTCCTTTTTAACTTGCTTCGGCTCGGCGGGCGCAGGCGGCTCGGCCGGTTTTGTCGCCGCCGGAGGCGCGGCCTTCGCGTCTTCTTCCGGCTGCTTTCCCGCCAGCAGCGCGTCGAGTTTGATGATAAGATCATCAATGACGACGCCGTGATCGCTGTTGCTGATGACTTCCTGCAAAATCGCGCCGATGCGGTCAATTCCGGCAAACAACACATCCACCATCACCGGCGTCAGCGCCATTTTTTCTTTGCGCAGCCGATCTAACAGCGACTCCATTTTATGGGCTAAATCCCGCAATTTATCCGCGCCCGCGAGGCCGGAATTCCCTTTCAACGTGTGGACATACCGGAAAATATTATTCACCAAATCCCGATTGACTTCGGCATTGCCGACGCATTTTTCCAGTTCCAGCACGTCCTTATTGAGATTTTCGACGATTTCCAACGACTCTTCGACAAAAACCTCAGTCAATTCATCAATATCTTGTTGATTCATCATGCGGGGTGTGTGCGAACGTTCCGAGCAGACGGCTCGCAGCGTCCTCTCTTATTGACCGATGGTGTGTTTGATGACCTCAACCAACCGATCTAATTGAATCGGCTTCATCAGAAAATCCGATGCGCCGAGGGCTAACCCTTTTTCTTGATCCCGCAGACTGTCTTCGGTCGAAATAATCACAATCGGGATCTGTTGGTAATGCTCGCTCTGTTTGCAATAGTCAATTAACTCAAGTCCGTTGATATTCGGCATGTTAATATCCACAAACAGCAGGTTAAATTCCTTGGCGGCCAACTTTTGGATCGCTTCAAAACCGTCTCTGGCTTCCTCATATTCAATATCACCGAATCGTCGGATCGCCGTTGAGATCAGGCGTCGTGTCATCTCAGAGTCATCTACGATTAAAATGCGTTTTGACATGCTATTTTGCTACCACGCTATCGGATTGGGACAATGCTATTCATCATCCGAATCTGACGCCGCTTCATTCGATTGTTGATACATTACGCGTTTATTTCTCCGTTCAATGGCGGATTTCCGAATCATGGTCGCCGCTCGTGCGGCGGATAATCGCCCTTGCCGGATATTATCCTGATCATGGCCGATCAGCACGACATAATCTATGCGCGTCCCTTTGCGAATTACGATATAGCCTGTCTCTAAAAAGAAAAAAATCTCTTTGAATTTTCCGCTATCCAGATCAGGCGCTTTTTGTTTCACAAACGAGATCAAATCCTTTTTATCCGTAAAAATCTTCAGCGACGAGGACGGCGCTAACTGCCCTTGAAGCAAAATGGACGCTTTGCCCTTGTTAATGCGGACGTAGTAAATGCTGTCCACCTGCGTTTCTTGAATCAGCGTGACTAATTCCTGCTCTAATTTTTCCTTAAACGCCGCATAAGTTTCGAATGCCGGCGCAGGGGGCTTCGACGCTTCCGCCGCGCCCGTGACTCCGGCAATTTCCTTATTGTCCACCGAGCATAACAGCGTCACCAAATTCATCGGCTTGCCTTTCGGCATCCGCTCAGGATCCGCCCGCCCGAAGGAGAAGACGCCTTCCGTCCACTTCACCATCGTTCGGAACGCCTCTTCCCCTTCGCTGCGGTTTTTCATTCCTTTCGAAGTATCTACCAGCACGAGATGCTCGATGTTGCCGTAGCGGATGTGCATCGAGGCGCTCTGTTTCTTTTTCGGATTGGTCAGCGTGGCGTAGCCGGACGCATCCTCCAGATGCAGCATTTGCAGCAGCGACGGCAGATATTCATTGGAGAGATCGGCGATCAAACCTGCGCCGCGCTTTAAACTCCGCGTACTCATCGTGAGCAGGCGATCAAGCTTTTTCCGCAGATTGCTTAAAAAAATCGGCAGCGATTCCGCGCTGGACGGTTTGACCATGTAGTCAATCGCCCCGGCGTCCAGGGCTTTGCTCACAATATCCTGCTCGCCGATGCCGGTCAAAAACACGACCGGCACTTCCGCCACCGCCGGAATCGGGCTGGCTTTAATTTTGCTTGTCGTCTCGATGCCGCTCATGCCCGGCGACATCAGCACGTCCATGAAAATCAAATCCGGCAGCAGGGTTGGCTCAGTTTTGGCGCGGGTTTCAAGCAGTTCCAGCGCTTTTTCGCCGGATTCCACCTGAATCGCTGTATGATCGGCCAATTCTACCATTTGCGACAAATAGTGACGAACCACTTTGCTGTCGTCCACTATCATTACTCTCGCCATCTGTAGTGTTCTCCCATGTATCGCGCGCCCCCGTATGCAGGCTGCATGCGGTGATAAATGTTCATGCGCGGCTCTGTATGAGAGACGCGGCGCAGGGGGCGGCGTTTATATGTTTACGCGCATATCTCAGGATTTATGAATGTCTCTTGATGAATAATTGCGTTCACGCTCTTTTTTCGGTTGACAATCTTCCTATTACTTATTATGGTTAGCCGACCTGAGAAATCTCAGGGCGTTCCGTCTGTTTCCGGCGAAATACGGCGCGCCGCCTTTTGGTGACTCGACTCGGAAAAACGCCCTACAAATCTTTGAGAAGGTATATCATGACGTATCAGAATAAGTCAAGTCTTTTCATGGCGTGAATGTCAATATGTCGCGCACTTACTGTAACTTGTTGCGAGAGAAAACGTTATGCATCCAATCCTCTTCGAATTCGGCCCGATTCAAATTCGCTATTACGGGTTAATGTACGCCATTTCGATCATCTGCGCGCTACCGTTGATGCATCATGAAATTCGTCGGAAACACATTCAATTATCCGAAGAAGACACCATGAATTTTCTGATTCTCTGCGTCATGGGCGGAATCCTCGGCGCGCGGCTCTATTACGTCATTTTTAATTGGGAGAGTTATCGTCAAGAACTTTCTGAAATTTTCAAGGTGTGGCACGGCGGTTTAGCGATTCACGGCGGAATTCTCGGCGGCGTGCTTGTCGGCTGGCTGCTGACGCGCCGCCATCACATCCCCTTCTGGCGCATGGCCGATGTCGCCGCACTGCCGCTCATTTTAGCGCAAACCTTCGGGCGATTTGGCAATTTCATGAACGGCGACGCGCATGGAACAATCACGGCAATGCCCTGGGGCATCGTGTTTCCTTACGGACCCGCGTCAGCCGGAGAACTGCATGGGAAACCGTTGCATCCGGTCATGCTGTATGAAATGGCCTGCAATTTCGGCATTTTTCTGCTGCTGTGGCGTCTTCGCAAAACGCCCCGAAAAGATGGATTCTTGTTTTGCCTCTATTTACTGCTGTATTCTGTGGCGCGGTTTTTCGTCTCATTTTTCCGCGCCGATAATTTAATGGTTGCTCAATTCAGTTTGCCGCATATTGTCAGCATCCTCTTGATTCTTGGCGCGGGAGGATGGATTGTTGCGCGACGGCTCTGGGAAGCGCCTGACAACGCCACAATCTGTCAGACATGATGCTGATGCGCGAGCGAGACACACCGCGCGGAAATTTTTTTTCGCAGACTTTACTTTTTTACGCAACCTGCTGTCTGTATAATACACGCGGAAACTTCGATGTACAGTGCATGATCTTGAGGGAGAGGAAACTTCTATGAGCATCTTAGAAAAATTAGAGAGCTATCTGAAAAGCGAGCATGTCGAGATTCGTCGCAAAGCGGTGACGGCTTTAGGAGAAATTAAATCGGAAAACGGCGTGGATTATCTGCTCACAGCGTTGACGGACGCCGACCCGATTGTGCGCGGGACGGCGATTTTCAGTCTGGGCGAAATCGGATCAGACCGCGCGGTGGAGCCACTCTTCCCTTTTTTACAAGCGAAAGACGCGAATATTCGCAGCAGCACGGCTGTTGCGCTGGGGAAAATCGGATCAATTAAAGCGGAAGACGCGCTGATTCGAACATTAAACGATTCTGACGCGCACGTCAGAAGCTGCGTCGCCACGTCATTAGCCAAAATCGGCTCTGAAAAAGCCGAAAAATTATTAGTCCGCATTTTGCGAGAAGCGGAAGATCCGGATTCTCGCCGGAAAGCCATCACCGCGCTGAAAGAAGTTCACTCCGAACGCGTGCGCCAAGCCGTGTTTGATGCGCTGGATGATTCCGACGAATCTGTGCGGAACTGCGCCGCCGCCGCCGTTGGAGAAATGGGCGTCATTCACGCCGAATCGAAATTGCTGGCGTTGCTGCCCAAAGAATCGGCAGACACGCAAATCAGCATTATTTTTGCGCTTGGAGAAATTCGCTCGCAAAACGCGGTGGAAATGATTATTCCGTTTCTCCGCACGTCGCACAGCGAATTGGCGCAGCAAGCCGCGTCGTCATTAGGAAAAATCCACACGCCGCGCGCCGTGCAAGAACTCGTTGCCGCGCTGGAAGAAAAAAATGACGAAATGACATGGACGATTATCGAAGCATTGGGCGAAACGCGCAGCGCCGATGTCATTCCGCATTTGACCAAATTCATTAAAGATCCTGATATGGACGTGCGCTGGGGCACCGCGAAATCGTTAGGCCAAATTCCATCGCCCGCCAGTTTGCCGCCGTTGAAAGAGATGCTGAAAGATCGCCATCCTGACGTGCGCAGCATGGCCGCGATTTCCTTGGGGCATCTCGGCTATCACGAGGCGATTGAGCCGTTGGTGCAAGCCTTGAACGACCGCGACAGCAAGGTGTCGGACAGCGCGGCGTTAGCGCTTGCCGAGATGGGCGGGCAAGCCACGCTGAAACGGTTGCAGGAATTGCTGCCGGCGGTGGATGCGTCGCTGTCCGAAACCATTCAGCATACGATTCAGGAAATTCAGTCGCGCCTGTAG
>CAZCGG010000201.1:0-3052 GCA_964498135.1 uncultured Candidatus Moduliflexus sp. | reverse complement strand
AATTATGGCAGGCAAATTTCAAATACTTGCAGAATTTGTTCAATTCATGAAAGAACGCAAAAAATGGTGGTTAGGCCCGATTTTTATTATGTTGATTTTGTTAGGGCTGCTGCTGATTCTTGGGCAAGGATCGGGCGCGGTCGCTCCGTTTATCTATACTCTGTTTTAAACTCAAGCGTGTCGCGCAGACAAAAACGACGTTTCTTCAAGAAACGTCGTTTTTCTTTTGCGGGGCAAGATTGCTACGATCTAAAATCCGCTTTGGCAATCTCGTACTTCTTCATCAAATCATGGAGCGTGGGGCGCGTCACGCCTAATTCTTTCGCGGATTGTGAAATATTCCCCGAATTGCGTTCCAACGCCTCGCAGACCATGCGATATTCTAATTGATCCCGCGCTTCTTTCAACGAAAGATGCTGTTCTGTCAAGCGCAAATCCAAGTCGCTCGCCTGAATCACGGCGTCATCGGCCATCACGACCGCCCGTTTGACGCGGCTGCGCAGTTCGCGCACGTTGCCCGGCCAATGATACTCTAAAATCAACTTCTGCGCTTCGGCGCTGAAGCCTTTCACGGTGCGGTTATTTTCTTGCGCGAAGCGGTGCAGAAACAGATTCGCCAACATCAGCGCATCCCCTTCGCGCTGGCGCAGCGGCGGCACGTGGATATGAATTTCGTTCAGCCGGAAAAACAGGTCTTCCCGAAACCGCTCGGTGGTAATGTCCTCCTCCAAATTCCGGTTTGTCGCGGCAATGACGCGCACGTCCAATTGAATCAGCTTTTTCCCACCGACGCGCTCAATCATCTGATCCTGCAAAAAGCGCAGCAATTTTGCCTGCAACGGCATCCCCAATTCGCCCATTTCATCGAGAAAGAGCGTCCCTTGATGCGCTAATTCCAATTTCCCGATTTTCTGGGCATTCGCGCCGGTAAACGCGCCGCGCTCATAGCCGAACAACTCGCTTTCCAAGAGCGTATCGGGAATCGCCGCGCAGTTAATCGGAATAAACGGCTTGTTTTTCCGCAGGCTGCGCGTATGAATCGCCTGCGCGACCAACTCTTTGCCTGCCCCGCTTTCGCCGGTGACTAACACGCTGACATCGGTGGTGGCGACTTTCTCGATAATCATGAAAATATGCTTCATCGCGGCGGATTCGCCGATAATCCCTTCAAACGCATTGTCCCGCGCCTGCTGATCGCGCAGCCGCGCCAATTCGCTTTCAAGCGAATACACCACGTACGCCCGGCGCAAAACGATTTTCAACTCTTCCAACTCCACCGGCTTGTTCTGAAAATCGTACGCTCCCGATTCGATGGCTTTCAACGCCGCGCTTTTTTCCTGATTGCCGGTAATGACAATCACCTTGATTCTTGGGTTGATGCGCAGCATTTCATCGAGCGTTTGCAACCCTTCCGACGCGCCGTCGGCATCCGGCGGCAGCCCCAGATCTAGCGTCATCACGCCGGGCAGATGCTCCTGACAGATCGCCACCGCTGACGGGCGATCTTCCGCAAGAAGCACCTCGTACTCTTTCGCAAGCCCCCATTTCATCTGTTTGCGAATATTCGGATCATCATCAACAACAAGGATCTCTCGTTTTTTTTCTTGTTCCATAAGCATCCGACTACGGCTTACGCAGAGGGAAAAAGCGGCAGTTCGATGCGAAATTCCGTGCCGCGCCCGACCTCGCTTTCAACAAACATCTTGCCCCCATGCGCGTCAACAATCGTTTTACTCTGATACAGGCCAATTCCCAAGCCCTTTTTCTTCGTCGTTCGAAATGGCGTGAACAATGATTTCAACTGCTCGGCGGTCATGCCCATTCCCGTGTCCGACACGATAATCCGCGCGACATCATCCCCGCGCAAGACGCGCACGGAGATTTCCCCGTGATCCGCCGTAATCGCTTCAGCAGCGTTCGAGAGCAGATTCAGCATGACGCTCTGCAAATGTTGGTAATCCGCCCGAATTTTGAGCGCCGGATCCGCAAGTTCCACGAGAATGCGGATATGATTCAATTTGCTGGCTTTGGATTTTTTTAGGACGTCGTCCAAAAATGCGGACATCGCAATTTCCGTGAGTCGCAATTCCAACTTTTCCGGCACGGACGAAAGCTTGGCAATCAAATCCGTCATGCGCTTCACCGTGTCCGACACGGCGGAAATCGCGTCATCGCGGAAGTCGGGATCATCAAAATACTCAGACGCATTCTGCACCACAAATGATAAATTCTGCGTCGCGTTTTTGAGATCGTGAATGATAAACGCCGAAAACGTGTGAAACGTTTCGAGCGCGCGCGCCTGCGACAGATTTTCAATCAAGCGGGCGTTCAGCACCATGCTGGCGGCCTGAATGCCAATCGTATGCAGTAGGTCGTAATCCTCCACCGAATAGGGTTCGCCGGTTCGCTCTGGCCCAATCGCCAGCAGGCCGAGAAAATGGTCTTTGACGCGCAGGGGCGTGCATAATTCGATGTTCAGCGACGCAAGCCATTCGCGCTGTTCCTCATACATCGCTTGCAACTCTGGATGCGTCTTGAAACGGTTCACGTCCATCTGCGGATTCGGCGTCTCGCGGAAATAACGGACGAACGCGGATTCCATCCCCAGCGCGGCCTCGCGCTCCGGGCGAATCGAGGCGGCGGTCAACGCCAGCGTTCTGCGCTTTTCGTCGCCTAAAAACAGATAGACCTGATCCGTTTTCACGATCTCTTGCAGCGACATCACGATTTGCGGCGCGAGCGCGTCAAGGCTGATATTCGACCCGATCCGGCGCGTAAACGCCATCCATACTTCGTCGTATTCATATTTATGCTTATAAAAATGCTTGCGGATGTACCGTTCGACTTCGCGACGGATGTTTTGCGACAGCAAGAACGCGGCCAGCCCAACTAACGCGACGTACATGAAGATTTCCGCCACGAGAAACTGCGTGAATTTCGGCGGCAGAAATTTATATTTGATCAGATAGCCGATAATGGCGACGGCAAGCAGGTAGGCGCCGACGAAAAAGAGGACGAACGAATTGAAGACGACTTGGCGCGAAATAAACAC
>CAZCGG010000200.1:3794-8349 GCA_964498135.1 uncultured Candidatus Moduliflexus sp. | reverse complement strand
CGATGTGACGGCGAAATCGAGATTTCGCGCTCCTGATTTACATGGGGGAAGGATGAAGAGTTCCTAACCAAAACGACAACGAATGAAAGAAAGGAACGAATTTCGGGCCTTCAATTCGTTCCCTTCTCCTTTTCGCTGTCGTTTTTATTAGGAACTGAGTGATGGAGGCTAAAACGATGAAAACAATGTGGACAATAAGATTTTCCTCGGAGCATCGAACTATGAATTATTTGCTTGATACGTGCGTCATCCGAGAAGCATTGGAACTCTATTTTGAGCCGCAAGCTGTCAGACACCTCGCAGGTGTCTGACAGCTTTTTCATGGGAAACAATTGAACTGAAAATGATGAAACGCGCGCTTTTGTTTTTTTTGCTGCTGCTCGGCGTCGGCCTGCGCTTTTACGCGCTCGACTGGTCGCTGCCGAACCTCTTTCATCCCGACGAAACGCGGCTGCTGTACGCCGTGAACGACCTTGAGCCGAACCACTGGAATCCGAAATTTTTCGCGTATGGCTCGCTGCCGATTTATCTGCTGAAAATCGTCCATCTTTCCGCCGAAACCGCCGCGCAATGGCTCGGCAAACGCCCGCCGCGCGTGGATTTCTTTCTGACCGGGCGCATGATGTCCGCGTTGTTCGGCTCGCTGACGCTGCTGCTGCTCTATCGTTTCGGCAAGCGCTTCTTTTCGGAGCGCGTCGGCCTGCTGAGTTTGGCCTTTCTGAGCCTGACCGTCCTGCATATCCAGCTTTCCCACTTTTTGACGGTTGACGTGATGCTGACCTTTTTCGTCCTGCTCGCGGTCTATTGCGCGGCGCGGCTCGTCGAGTCGCCGGACAAATTCCGCTTTTCCGCGTTGAGCGGCGCGGCGACCGGCCTCGCGCTCGCCACGAAGGTCAGCGCCGCGCCGCTTTTCGGCGTCTTGGCGTTGGCGCATCTTCTCGCCCTGTTTGCCTCGCGCCAAGCCGCCAAGCCGCCAAGCGAAGCCCCCTTTGCGCCTTGGCGCCTTGGCGCGAGATTCAAAGAAGAGCGGACGTTCGCCGTCAGATGCGTTGCCGCCGCGCTGATTGCCGGGGCGGTTTTTGTCGCCTGCGAGCCGTATGCCGTGTTGGATTTTCAGGAATTTTCGCGGCAAATCAAAGAGCAGAACGACATGGTGTTGGGCAAAACGCAGCCGCCCTACGTGATTCAATACGAGCGGACGCCGAAATATTGGTATCAAATCGAGCAGGCGATCCGGCACGGCATGGGCGTTCCGCTCGGCCTGCTCGCGCTGATTGCCACGCTTGCCGTCAGCCTCGGCGCGGCGACACGGCTTGCCAACGCCCTATTTCAGCGCAAAACGCCCGCCGAGACGCCGTTTCCGCATGCGCTGCTGCTGACGCTCGCGTGGGTTTGGCCGGTTTTCCTGATGGTCGGCGGCTTCACGGTCAAATTTCCGCGCTACCTGCTGCCGCTCATGCCGTTCTTCTGCCTGTTTGCGGCGGTTTTCGCGGACGATTTGCCGCGCCGCCTCGCCAAAACAGGCAGAAATGCCTGTTCTACGGTTTCGCAATGGCTCATTTATGCCGGATTAGCAGGGATTCTCGGCTATTCCGCCGCCTATGCCATCGCGTTCGCCGCGATTTATGGCCGCGACGACCCGCGCGCGCAGGCGTCGCGGGCGATTTATGATCATGTTCCGGCGGGATCGCTGATTCTGACGGAACTCTGGGAATTTACGTCGCTCGTGCCGCTTGACAATGGGAATCCGAGCGAATACCGGGTGGATTCGCTCGATCTTTATCCGCCGGACAGCGCGGAGAAAATCGAGCGAATCGCGCGGCAGCTCAGCGAAGCGGACGTGATTCTGCTCGCCACGAAGCGGCTCTACGGCTCGATTCTGCGCGTTCCCGACCGCTATCCGCTCACCGTGAATTATTACCGCCTGCTGTTCGACGGCGCGTTGGGGTTCGCGCCCGCGCCGCCGTTCACGACCTACCCGTCGCTGCTCGGCTGGCAGTGGAACGACGACTTTGCGGACGAAAGCCTGACGGTCTATGAGCATCCCAAAACGATTCTGTTCCAAAAAGTCCGCGACATCCCGGCGGACGACATCGCCGCGCTGATTCTGAACGCGCCGGTTCTCGACAATGCCGACGCGCTGCTGCGCCGGTTGATCGCGTTTCCGGCGCAGGAAGCGGACGAAGCCGCGCTGCTGCGCCATGCGCTTCAACCGCGCCGCGCCGCGCCGGTTTCTGGCGGATTTCAATGGGCGGCGGCCTTGTGCTGGCTCGGCGCGGTCGAACTGCTCGGCCTGCTTGCGTTCCCGTTCATCGCCCTCGCATTCGGCAAATTGGCGGACAACGGCTACGCCGTCGCCAAAGCCTTCGGCATCCTGCTTCCGGCGTATCTCGTCTGGATCGGGGCGAGCCTCAACCTCTTTGCCGCCACGCGCCCGGCGATATTCGCGGCAATCGCCCTGATTGGCGCGGCAAGCCTGACGCTCGCGCTGTGGCTGCGCCGCCATTTTCTTCACATCATCCGGCAGCGCTGGAAAATCTTTCTGGCCTATGAAGCGGTCTTTTGCGCCGCGTTCGCGGGATTTTTGGCGTTCCGAGCCTTCAACCCGGATATTTTCTGGAGCGAAAGCTCAATGGATTTTTCGATTTTGAACGTCTTGACCCGTTCAGAGGCGTTTCCGCCTGTCGATCCGTGGATGTCCGGCCATCCGTTGAATTATTATTACATCGGCCATTTCCTCGCGGCAATGCTCGCCAAATTGACCAATATCGCGCCGCAGATCGCCTATAATCTCGCCTTCGCGCTCTTTCCGGCGCTCGTCGCGCTACAAGCGTTCAGCCTGCTGTACAACCTGACGCGCCGCTATGCGTTCGCGGCGGCGGGCGTCCTGTTTTCCGCGATTCTCGGCAATTTAGACGGCTTGCTGCTGCTCAAGGACATCTGGCGCGGGCGCGAGAGCTATTTCCGCCTGTTTCGCTGCGCGCACGAAGTCATCCCGTTCACGGTGCATGAATTCCCCTTCTGGACGTTCATTTTCGTGGATTTGCACGCGCACTTGCTGAACATGCCCTTTTTGCTGGCGACGTTCCACATTGGGCTGAATTTGCTGAATTCGCCTCGAAAACCCTTCTCAATAAGGAATATCACGACCAATTTTCCAGACTCCGTTCGTGGCGAGCCTGTCGAACCGCGAATGGAAATGCCCTTCGACACGCTCAGGGCGAACGACCTCCCCCTAATCTTTCAAAAAGACGCAGCGGCCTTGCCGGTGTGCGCCCTGATTATCGGCACGCTGGCAGTCATCAGCAGTTGGGATTTCCCGACCGGCGCGATGTTCCTGCTGCTCGCGGCCGCCCTGCAAACATGGCGGAATCGCGCCCGCCTTCACGCGGATTGGCTGGCATCGCTCGCGCCGCTGTTCGCCGTCTTGCTTATCATTCCGGTCAGCCTCCTGCTGTATCGCCCATTTTTCGCCGCGTTTTCACGGAAAGGGATGGGCATCGGCCTTGTCAGGGAATTGACGACGCCGCTGCCCGGCTTTCTCACGATGTTCGGTTTTTTTCTGTTCGTGATTCTTTCGTGGCTGGCATGGCAGGCGGCGCGGCAAAAAGCGCGGCGGCCGCAAGCCGCATTCGGCGCGCTGATTGTCGTTTTGGGAATCATTGCGTTTGCCGCGCCGCGCATCGGCGGGGCGGATCGCGCAACGCTGCTTTTTGCGCTCGCGCTCGCCGGTTTCAGCGTAATCATCCTGTTCCGGCGCGTCCGCGTCGGCCATGCCGACCGCTTTGCGTGGCTCTGCCTGTGCTACGCCTGCCTGATTGTCGCGGGCTGCGAAATCATTTTCATCCGCGACTTCCTGAAAGGCGGCGAATATAAGCGAATGAACACGATTTTCAAATTTTATCTTCCGGCGTGGTTTTTGCTTTCGATTGCCGCCGCTTACGGCTTTGCCCGCATTGCGGCGCGTTTCGCCAGCCGGAAACGCGCGCGACCGTTCGCTGCAAGGCTCGCGTATGGCGCATGGTTCGCCGTGTTGGGCGCGTTCGTCATCGCCTGCGCGATCTTTCCGGTCATGGCGATTTACGCGAAACGCCATCATCAGGACATTTACGGGCGCGCGTACCTGCCGCCGACGCTTGACGGCCTCGCGTATATGCAATCCAGCGCGCCGGACGAATGCGCCGCGATTCGCTGGCTGAATGAGCATGTCGCCGGAACGCCCGTGATTCTCGAAGCCGTCGGCGCGGATTATCTCTATGAATACGCCCGAGTGTCGGCGAATACCGGCCTGCCGACGGTCTTGGGCTGGCCGAGCCATGCGGATCAGCGCGAACATTGGGCGCGGACGGCGCGGCGCCGGGAAGATGTCAACACGATGTATTCCAGCCGTGACCTCGCCCGCGTCATCGAGCTTTTGCGGCATTATCAGGTCGAATATATTTACGTCGGCGCGACGGAGCGGCGCGATTTCTCGCCGGACAGCTTGCGCAAATTCGACGAGTTTCCCAAATATTTCACGCCTGTGTTTCGCGCCGGGGAAACGGTGATTTATCAG
>CAZCGG010000200.1:0-3694 GCA_964498135.1 uncultured Candidatus Moduliflexus sp. | reverse complement strand
AAGTGGTCGCATGGATAAATTAACGACATACCGGCAGTTAGTCGAACAGATATTACGCGGTTATGCTGACGTGATTAATCGTCAAGTTCAATCGGAAAAAGAGACGGATGTGGTTTTCGATGAACAGCGCAATCATTACATGTTGGTCTCGGTCGGATGGCATGGGGAACGCCGCATTCGCGGCACAACCGTGTATGTTCGTTTGCGCAACGGCAAAATTTGGATTGAAGAGGATTGGCTGGAGCATGGCATCGTGCCGGAATTATTGGCCGCAGGCGTGCCGAAGGAGGATATTGTTCTTGGCTTTCAGCCTCCGAAAATGCGCGGCCTGACGGAATTTGCGGAGGCGTAAGCCGCATATCCGCGAAAATGCTTGACATTGCGGTTGAAAACGAGTACAATTGACGCTTGTTAGCAATGTGAATCCGTTTTTTTTATCATGGCGCATATAATGCGGAGGAAACGACTATGGCCGTAGGAAAATTGACGCGCACAGGCAATGCGTTGCAGGTCGAAAATGTCAGCAAAATTCCCAAAATCCTCTTTATCGAAGAGTTCGCGCTGATTCACCATTTCAACGAAGAGGTGTTCGCGTGGATGGATAAAATCAAGGCGTGCGGCGCGAACGGGATGCGGACAGTCGGGATTTACGTCTGGGATAAAGGGCAGGAGCAAGAGCCGTTTCGCAAAATTAACAGCGATTACACGTATGAATTCAACGAAAAATTTTTCGAATACATGCGGCGCTGGGTGAAATACGCCGATGAGCGCGGCATCGTGATTATTTACGACCTGTTTGACCGCTGCCTGTTCGCAGATCGGGCGGGAGAATACGCGCCGTATGATCCCTTCTATCCGCTTGTCAAAGGCAGCATCAACGCCTTCACCGATTTAAAGAATTCACGGTTGATCACGATTCAAAAAGATTACATTCGCAAGGTCGTCGAGACGATCAAAAGCCTGAATGTCAGAAACGTGATTCTCGGCGTCATGAATGAATTCCGAGGGGATGCGCGGTGGTATTACGAAATGACGCGCTACATCAAAAACGACCTGAATTGGACGGATTTGCTCGCGGGCAGCGAAGAAGATTCGGAGGCGGCCGCGGATCCGAATGTCGATTTCTGGTTCGTGCATACCGGCAACCGCGATTTCCTCACGAGCGGGACGCCGCATCTTTCGGAAGATATTGACGAATTGCGGAAAAAGACGGGCGATGGGAAGGTTCTCGGCTTTTCCAATGACGGCTTCGGCGACGACGGCCCGCGTGAAAATCCCGACGACATGCGCCGCATGGCCGGGGCGGCGGCGAACAAAGGCTTGCAACTGTTCGCGTTCATGGATCATCTCGCCGCGCTGAATCCGCCGCTCGGCAAATTGCAGCCGTTGAACGAGGCGACGTATCGGGCGATTGCCGAGGTCTTCAAGCCCACGCCGCTTTCCGCGACGCTCCCGCCGGTCACGCTGCCGAAAGGGATGGTGTATGCGTTTCAAGCGCGTTTCTTGGAATCGGCGCACTCGAAAGCGTTTTTGGACAACGGCAGCAAGGTCGTGGCGGCGACGACCATCAAAGATTATCTCTGCGTCAGCCCCACGATCAAAAATTGGAAGCAGCAGCCCTTGCCAATCGAGCCGTTAGACGCCTATTTCAGCCTGATGATTGACGAGAACGCCAAAGATAACGCGATTATCGCCATTTTGGACGTGTGCGACGCGACGACGAAAACTGTGCTTGCGAACATGGCGATTACGCGCAAGCAATTCCCGAAAGCCAAAGAATTCACGCTGTTCAAGCTGACGTTCATGCCCGCGAAAAATTCCGCGTTGACGCTGCGCCTCTTCTATTTCGGCGAAGCGACGCTTGCGGTCAACAAATTAGCGTTAGTCGAAGCGGACGCGCTGACGCTGAAAACGCCGAAGGAAATTCCTGACAATGCGCATTCGACGACGCCGACGGAAGAGCCGCCTGTTGTCGAGCCGGTTTCCAGCAAAGGCGTGTTGTATTCCTACGAATTGAGCCAGTGCCAATATTACAATCATCCTGACGTGTTCCTCGCCAAGGGCGTCAAAGCGATTAAAGCGACAACCACCAAAGGCTTTTTGGCGTTCGGGCCGTATGCGACGGGCTATCCGGCCAAGCCGTTAGACGCTTATTTCAGCGTGTTGATTGACAATAACACGTTTGACGACGCGAAAATTCTCACGCTCGATGTGTATGATGCGTTTAATAAAAAGATTTTGGCGAAAAAGGAATTGACGCGCAAACAGTTCCCGCTCGCGGGCGATTATTCGCTGTTCAAGCTGTCGTTTACGCCCGCGTCGCAGGCCAAGCTGGAATTCAGAATCTATTACGAAGGCTATGCCTATATCGCGGCGGATTGGATTGTGATTGCGGATCCGGCGGAACTCCCGCAGATTAAAGATCACGGCGAACTGCTGAAACTCGTGCAGGCTGCCGAGCCGCCCGTGAAAGGCTGGACGTTGGCGATTAACGATCCGTTGACGAACAAGACCACGAAAGCCACGCAGATCGTCGGCGGAGAATGGGCGGCGGACGGGTGCAAAATCACTGGGAAGGTCAAAAGCTATCTGCGCTATGACACGAACATCACCGGCGCGATTCGCGTGGAGTTTGACGCGAAAGGCTATATTTCGGGCGAGCCGATGTACGGCACGAATGATCAGGTGTCAATTTTGGTGATGCAGGACGTGCCGCATCCGACCAATTGGGCGAATTGGAAGACGATTGACGGCTTTCTGTTCCAACTGCTCAAGATGGCGAAATATGACGCGACCGATGGGCTGAAATTGAAGGCCGGAGCCGCGCTCCGCACGAAATTCGACGGCGAATGGTGGACGGTGCAAGGGGACGGGTTGGCCGGGCATCCGCTTGCGTGGGATTCGTCGAAGACGTATCATTGGGAGGTTGCGTTTGAGCCGGGCGCGCTGGAAATCAAGCGGGACGGGCAGATGATTTTTCAATATTGGATCGATCCGCTCGTGTTCGGCAAAAAAAATCAGCCGATTGTCGTCTATATCGGCGGCGACGACGGTGCCAATAACATCAGCCCGAATAACGTGACATATTCGAACGTCAAGATTTACCGGAAATAACCTTGAGGCGAGAACCTCAGTTTCTTCGAGAAACTGAGGTTCTTTGAATCGAATTCATGCAAAATTTGATCAAAGAAATGCAATGGCTGAATGAGCCGAAATGGGAATTTCGGGAAAATATGTTGACGGTGTTCACCCTGCCTGACACGGATTATTGGCAGCGGACGCACTACGGATTCCGGCGAGATAACGGCCATGCGTTCGTCAAAGAGGTTCGCGGCGGCGTGACGGTTCGGTGTCGCTTCCAATTCAGCCCGAATGCGCAATATGATCAATGCGGCGTCATTATCCGCATAGATGAAAATAATTGGTTCAAATGCTCGGCGGAATATGAAAACACCTCGGAAAGCCGGTTGGGTTCGGTGCTTACGCGGGCGGGCTATTCCGATTGGGCGACGCAGGACATTTCATCCGATGTCCGGCGCATCTGGTACGAGGTCGCGTATAAACATTCGGATATTTTCGCCAAATATTCGTTTGACGGGAACGCCTTCAAGCAAATGCGCATCGGCCATTTAGATTCGAATAATTCGCCGATATTGGCCGGAATTTATGGATGCAGCCCTCTCGGAAAAGGGTT
>CAZCGG010000199.1:0-8386 GCA_964498135.1 uncultured Candidatus Moduliflexus sp. | reverse complement strand
GCGTTTGCCGTCTATATCAGCAATTACGGCGCGTCAAACCTCATCGGGCATTATTTCAAAATCTTCTCGTTTTTCCTGATTTACAAGGCGCTTATCGAAACCGGCATCAAAAAGCCGTATGACTTGATTTTCCGCGAATTAGTGGCGAAAGAGCAGCATTTGGAAGAGGCGAAAAAAGCGGCGGACGCGGCGAATCAAGCCAAAAGCGAATTTTTGTCCAACATGAGCCACGAACTGCGCACCCCGCTCAACGGCATTTTAGGCTACGCGCAGATTCTCAAGCGCGACGGCGCGTTGACGGCATTTCAGAAAAACGGCGTGGAGATTATCGAACGGAGCGGGACGCACCTGCTCAACCTCATCAACGAAATTTTGGATTTATCCAAAATCGAAGCCCGCAAAATGGAGTTAGAGCCTTCGCCCGTGCAGTTTCCAGAATTTTTGGCAGATGTCGCCAAAATCCTGCACGTGCGGGCGTTTCAGAAAAATATTGCGTTCGATTCCGAACTTGCGCCGGATTTGCCGCCCATCATCCGCGCCGACGAAAAGCGGCTCAGCCAGATTCTTTACAATCTGCTCGGCAACGCGATCAAATTCACCGAGCAAGGCCGGGTCACGCTGCGCGTCAGCCGGTTGGCCGAGGAATCGCCGCCGCGCATCCGCTTCGAAGTGCAAGATACCGGCATCGGTATTCCCGCCGATCAATTGGAAGAAATTTTTTCGCCGTTCAAGCAAGTCACCCAACAAGGCCGGAGATTCGAAGGGACGGGCTTGGGGCTGACGATCAGTCGGAAACTTGTGCGCTTAATGGGCGGCGAAATCTCCGTCACGAGCGCGGTCGGGCAAGGCAGCGCGTTCCGGTTCGATTTGCTCCTCCCAGAACTCCCGGCGGCGGAAATCAGTCGGATCGCGGCCGACGCGGACGCCTCGCCGCAGATTATCGGCTATCAGGGCGAAAGGCGGCGGATTCTCGTTGTGGATGATCGCTGGGAAAACCGGTCGGTTATCGTGAACGCGCTGACGCCGCTTGGATTCGACGTGCGCGAGGCCGCCGACGGCCATGAAGCCGTCGAGAATATCGCCGAATTTCAGCCGGATCTCATTTTGATGGATTTGGTCATGCCGGTGTTGGATGGCTTTGAGGCGACCCGGCACATTCGGCAAGCGCCCGCCGCAAAACCGCCGAAAATCATTGCGTTTTCGGCCAGCATTTCGCAGGCGGCGTTCACGACGCTCACGGAGATTGGCTTTGACGGATTTATCGCCAAGCCGATCCGCCTTCATGAGCTTCTCGCCCTCATCGAGCGGCATATTGGGCTGGAATGGGTCTATCGGCAAGCCGCCGCGCCGCCCGCCGTCGCAACGGAGCAGATCACGCCGCCGCGCCGCCATCTGGAGACCTTGGCCGAATTGGTCAAAAGCGGCGATATTATGGGGATTCGCCGGGAATTAGACGCTATTGAAGCGGAGGATGCGCGGCATGCCGCGTTTCTCGCGCCGCTTCGCCAATACGCCAACACCTTCCAAATGCGGCAAATCCGCGATTACGTCGCCTCGCATCTGACGTAATATCAGACCGGCGCATTCCGGCCATTTGACGCCGATTTGCGGGCATTTACGACGTTCATGCGCCAGCGCGTGGACGCCTTCGACATGCTTGCAATGACAGAACTGCTGACGGCGTATCTTCAAGAATCACGGTAGCCCCGCGCTACGTCGCGGGTTCTTGCGCTATTCCGCGACGTAGCGCGGAGCTACCAGCGCGAATTGGCTATGATCCGAAATCGAGCATCCAGACGCCGGGCAGGTGTCGGGCGAGAACGCATGCGCTCAGATTCACCCAACGGGCGGCGCGATCCAGCACGGCGGAATCAGAACTGACGACGATGCGCGGCGCGGCGGACAGCGCGGCGTCTGGATTCATGACCGTTTCTGCGTCCCACGCCCAGCCGCAGCGCATGGCCTCTTCCCGAATGGCGCAGGCCATCTGCCCGCTATTTGATACCGGCGCGTCAAACAGCCACATCACGCTCTGCGGCGCGAACGCCGCAAGTGTCTCGCCAATCAAACGCAGGGCGCGCTCGGTTTCCGCGACGGCGCGATACGTGCCGTGAACGCTCGCCACATCGCGCAGGCAGCCGTCGCGGCAGCGCAGAATCACGCCGCCGGAGAGCGCGGTTTCAATCGTAACCAGCAGATTAAAGCCGTCAATCATCAGGTCTTGCCCAGCGATGCGCTCAACCGGCAAACAGGCTGCGCGGCGGGCGTCCCGCCCCTGATCCGAGCAGATCGCCCGCGACAGCACCAATCGCTGTCGGACGGTCAGGCCGTGACGATCTCCCACCAATTTTAAGGCCGACGGCGGCGCGTAGCCCCACGTTAATAACGCCGCGAATTCGTTTCCGGCCGTTTGCAGCGTCGGCATCTGCGCTGCGCCGAACAGCAGGGCGTCGTCCGGGTGCGCGCCGCGATGTTGCCGCGTATCTGGCATAATGCGAACCCTCCGGGTGATTTTTTCTCGCCCCAAGACGCAAAGGTTTTTATTTGAAGATTCTTGGCGTCTTTGCGCCTTAGCGCGAGCATATCACGCTGTTTCTTTTGAAGAGGCAAGAACATTCTTGAAATTTTTATGAGCACGCGCAAATTTTCATTGAAGCGGCGGTTTTTGATTGACATTTTTCATTTGCGCCGCACAGAATTTTTGCAGTCTTTCAGGCGTCGCGTCACGTATTTCAGGGAAATCGAGCGGTTCTGATTCAAGGGGGGAACGGATATGGTTGATCAAAAGGTTTTAGACGAATTATGCATCAATACTATTCGGACGTTGGCGATGGATGGCGTGCAGAAAGCGAATTCAGGGCATCCGGGCGCGCCGATGGGCATGGCGCCGATGGCGTATGCGCTTTGGACGCGCTTTCTCAAGCACAATCCGCAGAATCCGGCATGGCCGAATCGTGACCGGTTTGTCTTGTCCGGCGGTCACGCCTCCATGCTGATTTACAGTTTGCTCTATTTGACGGGCTACGACCTGCCATTCGAAGAACTCAAGCGGTTTCGGCAATGGGGCAGCAAAACGCCGGGACATCCCGAATACGGCGTGACGCCGGGATTGGAAGCCACCACCGGCCCGTTAGGGCAAGGCATTTCGATGGCGGTCGGCATGGCGTTAGCCGAACGCATGGCTGCCGCCCGCTTCAATCGCCCTGATTATCCCGTCGTTGACCATTATACCTACGCGTTCGCGGGCGACGGCGACATGATGGAAGGCATCGCCTCAGAAGCCGCCTCGCTCGCCGGGCATTTGAAACTCGGCAAGCTCATCTGCCTGTACGACGACAACGGCATCACGATTGACGGCAGCACGAGCTTGGCGTTCACTGAAGACGTAGCGCGGCGTTTTGAAGCCTACGGCTGGCACGTGCGGCGCATCGAGCATGGCGAAGACCCGCAAGTCATCGCGGCGGCGATTGAATCGGCGCAGCACGAAACAACCCGCCCGTCGCTGATTTGCGCGAAAACCCACATCGCGCACGGCAGCCCGAATAAGCAGGATTCGCACGAAGCGCACGGCGCGCCGCTCGGCGCGGAGGAAATCAAGCTGACGAAAGAGGCGTTGGGCTGGCCGACGCAAGAGCCGTTTTTCGTGCCGGAACAGGCGTTGGCGCATTTCCGCAAATGCGTGGAACACGGCGCGGAAGCCGAACGCGCCTGGCAAGCGCAATTCGCCGCGTACGCGCAAGCGTTCCCGGATTTGGCAAATGAATGGGAATTGATGATGTCCAAAAACGTTCCCGATGAATGGGAAAAAATCGTTCCCGCTTTTGCGCCGGAAAAAGCGGTCGCCACGCGCGTCGCCTCCGGGCAGATTCTCAACGCCATCGTCAAAGTCATTCCGTCGCTGGTGGGCGGCTCCGCCGATCTTGCGCCGTCGAACAACACCTACTTAAACGGTTACGGCGACGCGCAGGCTGATGATTTTACCGGACGCAACATCCGCTACGGCATCCGCGAACATGCGATGGGCGCGATCATGAACGGCATCGCGCTGCACGGCGGCTTCATCCCGTATGGCGGCACGTTTCTCGTGTTTTCCGATTACATGCGCCCCGCGATGCGGCTGGCCGCGCTGATGGAACAGCAAGTCATTTACGTGCTGACGCACGACAGCATCGGACTTGGCGAAGACGGCCCGACGCATCAGCCGATTGAGCATCTCGCGGCGCTGCGCCTAATTCCGCGCCTGCTCGTGATTCGTCCGGCGGACGCGACGGAAACGGTCGCGGCATGGAAGATTGCGCTGGCGCAGAAACATCGTCCGACCGTACTGGCGTTGTGCCGCCAAAATCTGCCGGTGCTGGATCGCTCGAAATACCCGTCCGCCGATTTGGTGGCGAAAGGCGCGTATATTCTGGTTGATGCGGAGAAGACGCCGGACGTGATTTTGATTGCCACCGGCTCGGAAGTCAATTTGGCGTTGAAAGCGCGGGACGCGTTGGCGAAATCGAAAAAAGCCCCGGCCGTCCGCGTCGTCAGCATGCCGTGCTGCGAGTTGTTCGATCTGCAACCGCAACGCTATAAAGATGAGGTGCTGCCGCCGAGCGTGACGGCGCGTTTGGCGATTGAAGCGGGCGCGACAAAAGGCTGGGAACGCTATGTCGGCTTGCAGGGCGCGATTCTCGGCATTGACCGCTTCGGCGCGTCCGCCCCGGCGGATACGCTGTTCAAGGAATTCGGCTTCACCGTCGAGCATGTCGTCGAATTGGCCATGAAACTGCTGGTGTAATTTTATGGTGTTATTGTTCACCACAAAGATCAGAAAGAAAGGCATGCATTGCAACAAGTTGTCAGACACGTTGAACGTGTCTGACAGCTATCCGTAACGCTTTGTGTTCTTTGTGGTGAGCCTACGCTTTCTAAACTCCCGTGATTTTTACGTTAAAGAAATTTCGTTTAATCGGCCAGCGCGCCCGCATCAAAAAGCTGTTCCATCTGCTGATTGATCTGATTCCGACGATTCAGAGTCCGGCGGATATTGAGACACTACCGATGTATTTGGAGTATCTCATCACGCTGAACGCGGAGACGACGAATTTCCGCTTTTCCGATGATGAACTCCGGCGCGTGGCCGCATTTCGGGACGCGCTCGCGGCGTGGATTCCGGCGGATGCCGAACGCCGCCGCCAACCGTTTCCCGACACGGAAAAGCGGCGCGTCGGCAAACTGCTGATTGAACTGCGCTATCTGTTCGCGGAGAAGATTCAACAGCCGATCCGCGAGGCGTCGCTGATTATTTTGGAGCGCGACCAGCCGCCGACGGAACGGCTGGATTGGCCGTGCGAAATCGTCGTGGCGCTGGATCATGTGCGGAGTCCGTTCAATGTCGGCGCGGTGATTCGCACGATGGAATGCGTGGGGTTGGATCGCGTCGTCAGCATCGGCTATACGCCGCGTCTCGACAGCCGCCAAGTGCAACGCTCGGCGATGGGCTGCGACGCCGTGATGCGCGTCGAATACGCCGACGATGGCGTGGCCGCCGTGACGCGCCTGAAACAAGAGGGCTTTCGGATTTTCGTGCTGGAAACGATTATTCCGTCAACCTCCGTGTTCGAGTTGTCGCCGCTTGTTCAGCGCGAGCCGCGCATGGCGCTGATAATCGGCAATGAAGAAATGGGCGTGGACGAGGCCATTATCGCGCTCGCCGACCATCGCCTGCATATCCCAACCTTCGGCGCCAAAAATTCGCTGAACGTTTCCATCGCCTTTTCGATTGCGGCGTATCAGTTCTGGTCAGCGATTTTTCGCGCGCCGCGTCTGTAAAACTTGCCTGCGTCGTGGGTTTTTCTCTTGACAAATCCTGATCAACATGATTATGCTTTGTTTATGTGTAATGACATAGAACATTTTGGTCAAGGAAAGGTGTCTGACAGCTTTGTCCAAAATTTTTTCTGTCAATACATTTACGCGCTGAAGGAAACCGGATAATCGCTGACGGCTTCCCGCCGTGAGAGGAAAGTCCGAACTCCAGAGGGCAGGGTGCTGGGTAACGCCCAGGCGGAGCGATCCGACAGACAGTGCCACAGAAAAGACACAGCCGATGGCCTCGCTGAGGCTCAGGCAATGGTGAAAAGGCGGGGTAAAAGCCCACCGCGATTCTGGCGACAGGATCGGCACGGAAAACCTCACCCGGAGCAAGATCAAATAGGAAAACGCTTGAGGGCGGCCCGCCCGATGTTTTCGGGTTGATCGCTTGAAGTGTCCGGCAACGGGCATTCCAGATGAATGATTATCCTTCTCCGCAAGGGGAAGACAGAACTCGGCTTATAGGTTTGCTTCAGCGCGCCATGTCATCCGCACCACGAGTTGTCATGCCATCCTCGCCGGTGGCATGCGCCTACATGAACCGCCCGTTTCGCGGGCAACGCGCAAACGTGACGTTTGCGGCATACGGGGGAACAACAGACTATGAGGAACACGCGACATTACTGGGGTATGCCGTGCATGGCGGCGGCAATCATGATCTTGGCGGCGGTCAGTTTCAGCAGCGCCGCCGAACGTCAACCGGGCATTTCCATTGGATTTAACGCGGGAACAGGCTGGATGCTCGATGGAGAGTTAGGCACGGGATTCAGCGGGCGGGCATTTGTCGAATACGCGCCGTATATTCATGAAATCGGCCTGAAGCTCAGCGGCGGCTATCTGTGGTTCGAAGATACGGAAACAGTCGGCATCGAGCCGCTCGCCGATTCGGATGACGTGACTTCTGATCATTGGTATCTAACCGGCGGCGCGGTGTATCGGCTCTCGCGGAGAAATATCGTCCCGTTTCTCACGGCGAATCTCGGCGCGTATCATTATTATGACGAGCAGCTGCAAGCGGCGGGCGGCCCCACGATTAACGGCGTGCAGTCCAGCGTCGTCAGCACGGTCAAGGAGCGGGAAGGCTATGCGTTTGGCATCAATGGCGGCGGCGGCGTCGAATTTTTCACGTCCGCGTCATATTCGATCAGCATGGAAAGCCTCGTGCATTTGACGTTCGGGGATGAATGCTTTCAGATCGTTGATCTGACGGTCATGTTCCGATTTTTTTAGCTGAATGCGGGAAGAACTGCGCAACACGAGCGAAATGTTCAAAGAATGACAAAAACGATATTTTTTCCTTGCCAATTCTTCCTTTCTTTTTTACAGGGTTTGAGATTCATTTCATGCGCATGCTCCCGGCAGCGCCTGATATTTATGACAACGTGTTTAAAAGGAGAGTGCCTTCACGAGCGCAGACAGGTCGGTTTGTGACGCCGACATGCGCCAAAGTCTTCCGCATCTGAGGAGGAAATATATTGCATGAGTGCAAAGAGTGGGCGTTTGCCCACTTTTTTGTTTTTCTATCATTGGAATCGCCCATCGCACGGGGAGAACAGGTATGTCAGCACGGACAATTATCGCAAATGTGAAAGCGTTGGTTGCCCCAATTATTGAGGCGCAGCAGCTTGAATTGGTGGACGTGGAATTTCGCCAAGAAGGGCCGGCAAAGGTGTTGCGCATTTTTATTGATAAGCCGGGCGGCGTTTCGCTCGATGATTGCCAGAACGTCAGCCGCGAATGCGAAACGCTGTTAGATGTCGAAAATATTATTCAATCGCACTACGTGTTTGAAGTCTCGTCGCCGGGCTTGGACCGCCCATTGAAGTCCCTGCAAGATTACGCCCGCTTTCAGGAGCGTCTCGTCAAAATCAAGACGCATGAAGCGATTCAGGGACGAAAACATTTTTTCGGCCGACTGCGCGGCGCGCGAGAAGACGCTGACGCAACGGCGATAATCACCATTGCGCTGGACGAAAATGAGGAAATCGTCGAGATTCCCTATGCCCAAATTTCTTCGGCGCGGTTGGAAGTCGAGTTCTAATATTGGTGCATTAAAAATAACAGAGTATGGTGATGAGAAACGCTGTCAGACGCCTCGGAGGCGCGTGACGGCTACGCCATTATGAATCGTGAGTTAATCCAGCTTCTTGAGCAGATTGCCAGAGAAAAAGGGCTGCCGGTCAAAGTGATTGTCGAAGCGGTCATCAGCGCGATTGAATTAGCCGCCAAAAAACGAGACCGGTCAAAATTCGATGTGGAATATGACGAAGCCTCCGGCACGTTGCATTTATACGTGATTAAACATGTCGTTGAGCAGGTTGCGGATCCGAAATGCGAAATTGACCTTGCCAGCGCGAAAAAAATGGAACCGACCGTCGAGATCGGCGATGAAGTGTATGTTGAGCGCGACATTTCTGATCTTGGCCGGATTTCGGCGCAGAAAGCCAAACAAATTATTAGCCAAAAAGTCAAAGAAGCTGAAAAATACAAAATGTATGAAATGTATCAAGACCGCGTCGGCGATGTC
>CAZCGG010000198.1:7013-8397 GCA_964498135.1 uncultured Candidatus Moduliflexus sp. | reverse complement strand
AAAGGTGTGAGAAACTGTTTTAAAAGTTGCGTGTGTTCCCCATACGACGAACAACCGGTAGTCCCGCCCCTACGTGGCGGGACGTTGGCGCATATTCCCGCCACGTAGGGCGGGGCTACCAGGTTGTTCATGATCTTTTAAAACAGCCTCTGAGGCGTATGCATCTGCTTTTCGTTGATTACAAACAACTGCTTCAAGAAAAATTAGTCCATCTTTCCCGCGAGGAAAGCGTCATTGCCATCTATCTGCATCAGAATCACGCGCTGTTGGGCGCGTTGATTCATGCGCTGAAAATCAATCTCGCCGACGTGCTGTTGGGCAAAGCGTCCATTGAGCATGCCGACGTGCTGCTACTGACGTTTCCCGATCACGCGGACGCGCTGAGCGCCTTCGGCAGCATCCCGCAAGAAGTCCAATTTGAAGGGGAAAAGGCCGCGCTGCATGTCGAACTGTGGGCAAACGGAAACAAAGAAACCGAAACATCCTTTCTGAATGCGCCCGTGCCGATGGATTTCATGCCGCAAACCATGTCATTTCAGGGATAGGCAGGCGGGACGGCGGCAATTCGATGTAGCGCAGATAGCTCAAAAACCGGCTGAAAACTTCGTTCGCCGGTTCGTGTTTCTGCGAGCCTTTGAGTTCTTGAAACATGACCCACGCATTGGAGCGTTCGTCCGCCGCGGCGGGGATTTTCAGGAATTTTCCGACCGCGACGCCGCCATATTGCGCAATCGCCTCATCTACCATCTCCTGAATGTGCGAACAGGGGCGGCTACCAGACAGCCCGCCGCACGGACGATTGTTGTTCGTGCTGCAATAAAAATCGCCGGTGCCGGCCTCGAAAAAGGCGACATAGACGCGGTTGATGTCCGATCCGCTTGACACCACGCCCTGCACGCGGCCGTTGAAAAGTTCCACGAACGGCACTTTTTTGGTATTGCGCTTCTCAGGACGATACACGGCTGTTAACGGCAAAAATGATGATCCGGTCATTGCATTCTCCTCGCATGTTCAAAAAAAGGTTGTCAAAAATTCCGTTTCATGTTGACGTGTCTGACAACTGCTCCACAATGTGCCGGAGTAAAAAGAGTTTTGTCAAGGGAATTTCCGAGGGACAGGAAAGAAAAGGGAGGAATGGCGCATGGCTGACAATAAACGCCGCCGAGAGCTTCCAGATGATTCTCCGCTGAAGTATCTGCCGGGAACCATCTTTTTTATCATGATGAATGTCGGATTTGTCGGCTTAATGATGTATAAATCCGCTCCATTCGTCGTCATCGGCGGCTTGGGCGCGCTGCTGATCTGGCTGTTTTATTGGTGATATTGGGTAATAGGCTGACATGAACTGCGATATAAAAAGGAGCGTCAAATCTTGATTTGACCG
>CAZCGG010000198.1:0-6913 GCA_964498135.1 uncultured Candidatus Moduliflexus sp. | reverse complement strand
ATGATGACTACCAACGCAACGCCGCTTCAGGTTAACGACATTCATCAGGAAACCGCCCGCTATCAGGCCGTTCTCGAACGAGATCCGCAGATCACCGACCGAACGATTCCGGTGCATCTCACGCTGGGCAAATTATATGAACGCGCCGGAGAAAACGCTTCCGCCGTGCAGGAATTCGCCAAAGTCGCCCTGTATTACGCCGATCATGGGCAGATCGTCAAAGCGATTGCCGCCGCGCAGATGATTGTCCGCATCGAGCCGGAAAACGACGACATTCTCGAACGGTTGCGCGAACTTTATTTCATGCGCCGCGCGATTTCCGAAGATCAATTAGCCGATTATCACGAATCGCTGACCAGCCTTGACGCGCTCCAGCCCGAACAGGAGGAATTCCCCGCCACGCTGCGCGAGGAACAAGAAGACGCGCCGGACGTGATTCACTTGCTTAAAAAAGTGCCGTTGCTGGAAAAATTGTCGGTGTCGGAATTGCGCGGCCTGTACGAGCATTCGGAATTGCGCGCCTTTGCGCCGAATGAAGCGGTGTTGACGCGCGGCAACACGCGGCGGTCGCTCTTTGTGATTTTGCGGGGGCGCGTGAAAATTTTCGGCAAAGATAAAGAGCATCGCCCAGTCTATCTCGCCACGCTGGAAACGGGCAATTCGTTCGGCGAGTTCGCCCTGTTCGGCAAGGTTGATCCGAATCTCTCCGTCACGGCGGAACATTCCAGCGCGCTGCTGGAAATTCCCCGCGAGCTTGTGCTGAAACTCGCCAAAACCCGCCCCGCCATCACGCAATTTCTGAAAGAGTTGTTCAAACAGCGCATTTTAGACACGGCGTTAGCCAGCGTCCCGCTTTTCAGCCAACTGCACCCGCAGGATCGCAAGCAGATTGTCGCCCGGTTCACGCCGTTCAAGGCGAAAGAAGGGACGGTCATCGTCCACGAAGGCGAGCCGGGCGATTGCATGTATTTCATCACGTCCGGGAGCGTCGGCGTGTATACGCTGCTGCTGGATGCGGACGAACAGGCGGCGGCGGGCGGCGGAAACCAAGATGAGCCGCTGCTCTTAGCCACGCTGAAAAGCGGCGATTTTTTCGGCGAGCAGGCCATCGTGAGCGAAGAGCCGCGCTCTGCGACCGTGATTGCGCAAACGAATGTGATGATGCTGCGGCTGACGAAATACGACCTTGACGCGGTGCTGCAAGAATTTCCGGCGATTGAATCGGCCTTGCAAATCGAGGCGTTCGAGCATCGGCTCAAGAAAAATATCACGCTGCTCAACGAATTGATGCCGTCCGCCGTTCTCGGCGCGGTGATTGCCCCGTCCATGCGTTCAGCCTGACCTGTCAATGAGAGTGGCGCACACAGGACAGGCAAGAATGCCTATCCTGTGCGCAAAATTATTGAGAATTGCTTGGCTTGATCAGCAGATAGGTTTTGTAGGTTTTGACGAGCCGGAAATGCTCGAATGTGACATGATGCAGCTTCGCCGCCCGGCGAATGAGTTCGCCGCGTTCAAAATCCGCCGCATGTTTTTCCTCTAAAATCACGTAAGCCGCGCCGCCGCGATATTCGCGCAAGCGCCCATGCGTAAAGGCTTGCAGCCAGCCCGTTTCCCGCTCCGGCAATTTATACGCCGCCACGTCGCCGCGCAGTTCGCGTTCCCAATAACGCGCCAATTCTCGGAGCGGTTCGCCCGAAATCAGGGGATAGCAGACGAACACGAGCAATTGCAGGGCCGCCCACGCGATGGCGATTTTCGAGGCGAACGCGGTCAAGCCGCTGCGGGCAATCGGCGAGGCGATCAGCAGCGTCACGGCAGGGAACATGGCGAGCATGTAGCGCGAACGCTGCTCGCTAACCACGATGACGCAGAGCAGCAGCAGCAGCCCGGCCTGCCATGCGACGGGCTGCAAGGCGGCGGGCGGCGCGAGCCGCTTTTTCACGCAGAGAAAAGCCGCCAGCGCGGTAAACGGGAGGTAGGCGGTCAGCAAAACGCGCAGATAAAAGAAGAGCCGCCCGAATATCGGCGCAAGCCCAAACCCGATATTGGCGGACGATTCGGTTTGAAATTGGCGGAGCATCTCGTCAGGATGGGCGACATACGCATACAAATACCATCCCGCCGCGCATGCCACGAACAGCAGCAGCGCGAGCGGATGCGCAAGCTGCGCGAGGCTGCGCTTGAAATGAGGCGGATGCGCCGCCAGCAGATGCGCAGGCATGGCGAGCAGCGCGGGAATGCCCCAAATGCCTTTCACGGCGCACGCCATGCCGACGGCGGCAACCGCTATGATGTACTGCGGCGCGGCGCGGCGCGGATCGGTCGCCGCGAGCGCCTTGCAAAACCAATACAGGCCGAGCGCGGTAAACAGGGCTAACGGCATGTCGGTCATGGAAACGCGGGCGTATTCGATGAACAGCGTGGATGAGGCGAGCATAAGCGCGCAGAGCATGGCAACGCGGCGGTCGTGATAAAGCAGATCGGCGAACAAATACGTCACGGCCAGCAGGCCGCACGCCGCCGCCAAAAACGCGATTCTGCCGCTCCACAGGTCAATGCCGAACAATTGATAGCCTATCGCCGTCATCCAATACGCGACAATCGGCTTTTGAAAGCGGAATTGGCCGAAATACACGGGCGTCAGCATGTCTCCGGCGCGCATCATTTCGATGGCGGAAACCGTGTAATACGACTCGTCGCCGTGATACGGCTGCGTATTTTCCAACGTCGCGGCGAGCAGCGCGACATAGACGATAAGCCAGCCCCAAACAATCCGCGACATGTTGCGCGTGAGCATCTTTTATTTCCTCGCGTCTTTGTGGAAATATATTTTATTCTTCACTCCCCCGCGTCACGCAAAATGCGTTCCACCACCTGACGATAACTCAGCCCGGCGCGGGCGGCGGCGGCGGCAAATCCGGCGTCCGGCGACAGACACGGATTCGCGTTGACTTCCAGCGCGAACGGCCGGTTTTCCGCGTCCACGCGAAAATCCACTCTGGCATAGCCGCGCAAGCCGAAAGCATTCCAGCATTGCGCCGCAATGCGCCGCAACTCAGCGAGCAATGCGCCGTCTTGCGCCGGGAAATCGAACCGCCGGACGGTGTGAATGTATTCGAACGACTCTTCATCCCATTTCGCCCGATAATCAACGATTTTCAGCTTATCCGCCGGGAAGCCGTCGAACGCGATTTCCGCAGGCGGCAGCGCGTCCCCGGCCAGAAGCGAGAGATTGAATTCCCGCCCGTCAATAAACGCCTCGGCAAAGCCCTCGCCGCCGGAATCCGCCTGCAATCGCTCCAACGCTTGCCGCAGATCGGCCGCCTGTTCCGTCTCAATCACCGACGCCTGCGACAGGCCGATAGACGCATGTTCCCAGACCGATTTGACGATGTAGCGGCGGCGCGGAATGCGGCGGTCGTCCTGCGCGTCTTGCAGCCGAAACCATTCCGGCGTGGGAATCTGCGCGGCGCGCAAATATTCTTTGGCGACCAGCTTGTTCGAGGTCAGAAACATCGCTTCCGTTCGCGCGCCCGTGTACGGGAGTTTCAACGCGTCCAACAAGGCCGTGCCGAAGTAAATCAAGCGCCCCTGCCCCGCCACCGACTCGACAAGATTGAACACCACATCCGGCGCAAGCTCGCGCAACTGATCGGCGGCCTGCCGCAAATTCAGCGAGAGCGCCACCGGCGTCACGTGATGCCCCGCTTGCCGCAGCGTCTCGCCAATCGCCTCAACCTGCGCGAGCGTATCTTGCTCGTCTTTGCCCGCATTTTCGAGCGGCTCGCCGTAAAGAATGACAATATGTTTCATGAATTATTCACCGCAGAGGCGCGGAGCGCGCCGCGCCTCTGCGGCGCAATAACGCCGCGCGTCACGCCACCGCCGACGGGAACGGCAAACCGAACCGTTTTAAGGCGGAACGCACGATGGTTTCAATCATTTGTTGGTAGGAAATGCCGAGCAGATCGCAAATAATGCACAAATCCGAGTGAACCGGACGAATCCCGGCGAGCGGGTTGACTTCGATGAAATTCGGCGCGCCCTGCTCATCTTCGCGCACGTCAATGCGTCCGGCGTCGCGGCAGCCAAGCCCGCGCCATGCCGCTAACGCCACCGCGCAGGCGCGTTCGGCGGCTTCGCCTTCCACAAGGCGATACTCGACCAAACCTTCGTAATGCTCCTTGTTATGGTAGGAATAGACATCCTGTTCCGCCTGCGCGTTCAGCGCGACTTCCATTGCGCCGAACGCCCGCGCGTCGCGGCCTGTGCCGAACAGTCCGACCGTGTATTCGCGCCCCGGCAGAAAGCGCTCAATCAACACCGGCTGGCGATATTGCGCCAACAGCGCGCGGCAGACGCGCCGCAAGTCGTCGCGGTTCGCCAATTTCGACGCCGCCGTGATGCCTTTGCCCGTGCCTTCCGCGATCGGTTTGGCAAAGAGCGGAAACGGCAGATTGACATCCTCAATGTCGCGCTCGTCCTCAACGACGGCGAAATCCGGCGTCGGAATGCCCAAATTTTTGATGACGCGCTTGGTCATGCCTTTGTGCAGCGTCAACGCCAACACCATCGAATCCGAGAAGATGCAGGGAATCTGATACGCCTCAAGCAGCGCGGGAATCAAGGCTTCGCGGCCGATGCCGTGCAGTCCTTCGGCGATGTTGAACACCCAATCCCAGCGCTCGCGGTTGGCTAAACGGGCGACTAAATCTTTGGCATGGCCGATGCGCTCGGTTTCAAATCCCATGCGGCGCAAGGCGGTTTCAATCGCGTGAATCGTTTCCGGCCGGTCAAATTCGGCGGTTTCCTCTTCGCCGTAGCCTTCCGCAAGATACTCGTCTCGCAAGTCATACGTCAAGCCGACTTTCATGAGAGATGCTCTCCTTCCGCGCGCAGTTCGTAATATAACATGTCCCGCCAGCGGCGGCCATCTTCATACGACATATCTAAGGCACGCAGCAGCGTTTCCCCAGACGGCAACAGGTGCGCTGGGCATTCCTCCGCGTCAATGCCGGTGATGCCATGTTCCGTATAAACAAACGGGTACATGCGGCAGACGAGCGGGCGCGTTTCGACATCGAGACGACAGCCGGAGTCCGTCAAAAAGACGCAGGTTTCGGGATCGGTTTTTTTCAAGACTTTGCGCGTCCCGTCGGCGCGAACCGTGTACAGCAGCCAATTCGGATCGTCGTCTTGATCGAGATACGCCGGGTCGCCCGGCTCGCGGTATTCCCAAAAATCGTCCGATCCAAGCGCGTGGCGAATGCGGGCGATGTCGCCCGGCGTGACAAGAATATCGCGCTCTTTTTTGCAGCAGCACGTCACTCCGATTGACGCGCAATCACTACAGAGACTCATAACACATAGCACCATTTCAGCGAGGCATGCGGGAAAATTCCCCTGCTTCTCGAAACGATGCGCCCCTCCTTTTGGGGTGTTCATGGTGATGGTTTTGCGCAGTTACGCTGAAATTCCCCCTCGTTGCGGGGAAATTGGACTCGCGTTGCGCTCATCCTCTGCGCAATACACGCCCTATCGCGGAACGGGATGGTTTCGTCAAGAGTTTCGATGCAAAAAAAGCGGGGCGCGCCGCCGACGCCGCTCTCGCGTTGCGCGGCGTCGTTTTTCTTGACAATTCCGTCTGAATAGCAGAAGGTGCATGGCGCAAACAAACACCATCATTTTGGGGAGGCTGGGGGGAAAATTATGCGATTACACGAAGACAAAGAAATTAGAATCAATATTGCTGGAATCGAATCCGTGAAAATTTGCGAGGAACTCGGCGAAGGCGGGCAGGGGCATGTCTGGAAAGTCAAGCCGATCTCGGCAAAATATGCCAATTATTACGTTCTCAAGCATATTCGCCTGACGCGGGAAGAAAAGAAACTCGGCTACGACGAACGCATCCGGCGCGAGGCGGGCGTGACCGTAGATTCGCCGCATGTCATCAAATGTCTCGGCTACAGCGAGCCGGAACGCGACGATATCGTGCTGCTCTTTCCGTTCGAGCCGGGGCAGAATCTCGCCGAATGGATTGACGCGAACGCGCAGGCGGCGTGGCCGCTGAAAAAGCGCATCTTTCTCGATATTCTCGAAGGCGTCCGCGCTTTGCATCGCGCCCATATTCTGCACCGCGATTTGAAGCCGCAGAATATTCTTGTCACGGAGCATTATCTGACGCCGCGCCTAATTGATTTCGGCCTCGCCAAATTCCGCGATTTAGACGGGTTGACGATGAGCGGGCAGAAATTCGGGACGCTGGCCTACATGGCGCCGGAGATGCTGGTGTATGGCGCAAAAGAGGTGAACGAACGCTACGATGTCTATGCGCTCGGCATGATTTTGCATGAATTGATCGCCGGGCAAAACGCTTGGTTAGCGCATCAGTGGAACATCGGCGCGTTTGTCAATCTCGTGCGGCAGGAGAAGCATCGTCACCTGTTGGATATTGCGCCGCTGCGCTTCACGGAAGACGCCGCCGCATTGGAGGCGATTCGGCGCGGCACGATGTTCGAGCCGACCGAACGCATGGCGAGCGTGGACGCGATGATCGCCGTCTTGAGTGGACACGGGGATGGCCCGAAAGTCGGCGATTCATGGACAGAGCCGACGACCGGCATGGTCTTCATGTGGATTCCGGCGGGGCGGTTCATGATGGGCAGCCCGAATAGCGAAGAAGGCCGTTTTTCCGATGAAAGCCCCGTGCATGAAGTGCGTTTCGCGCAAGGCTTCTGGATGGGGAAATATCCGGTGACGCAGGCGGAATGGCAAACAATTATGGGGAACAATCCATCGCGTTTCACGGGCGCGAATCGTCCGGTGGAACAGGTGTCATGGAACGACGCGCAGGCGTTTCTCAAAAATTTCCGAAGTCTTGGAGACTTCGGAAATTTGACGCCACGCCTGC
>CAZCGG010000197.1:0-8460 GCA_964498135.1 uncultured Candidatus Moduliflexus sp. | reverse complement strand
ATTCGCATTCCGATAACAGCCATTTTTGAATAATCTGCAACATTTTCTGTGTCATCCGTGAAATCTGTGGTGAAAAGTTAATACGGAGAAATTATGAATACGATTGAGCATACCTTGCGATTAGCGCAGATGGCGGCGGGCTACTGGACGCGCGCCCTGAAACCGGGCTATGCGCCGATTCGGATGTGGGTTGAGCCGACGAACACCTGCAATCTGAAATGCGTCATGTGTCCGCAAAGCAGCGACGAAAAACCCTTTAAACGCGGCTTTATGGAATTTGCGCTCTTTCGCAAAATTATTGACGAGGCAAAAACGTTTGTCTATGACATGAACCTGCATCACACCGGCGAATCGCTGCTGCATCCCGAAATGATCGAGATGATTCGCTACGCGAAGCAGGCGGGCATTTACACGCGCATGCACACGAACGCCACGAAATTGACCGAAGAAAAGGCGAAAGTGATACTTGAGGCGGGCTTGGATTTTCTGTCATTTTCGTTCGACGGCTTCGAGAAACAGACCTATGAAAGCATCCGGCGCGGCGCGAATTTCGAAAACACGCTGGAGAATATTTTGAATTTTCTCCGCATGAAGCAGGCGCAGGGCAAACGCCGCCCGTTCACGGTCTTCGAGGTGATTGATTTCTCCGCGAAGCCCGGCACGCCGTCCGGCCTGATTCCGGTCACGCCCGCCCAGCGCGACTTTCAGAAACAATTTGACGGCTTGCCGCTCGATAAATTCGTGCTGAAAGCCCCGCATAATTGGGCGGGCAAGTTCGATGCCGACGGGCAGCCGCTCCATCCTGAAAAATTCTGCGCCTGCACGTTCCCCTGGTACGCGATGGTCGTCTTTTGGAATGGGAACGTGTCGCCCTGTCCGCAGGACTTTTTCAACAATCTCTGCCTCGGCAATCTGCGCGACGCGAGCATTCGAGACGTTTGGCGCGGAGCGCAGGCCGTCCAGTTGCGAGAAAAGATGAAAATCCGGCAGTTTCACGATCTGAATCCGTGCGCCACCTGCGATTTATTGTATCGAGATTCACTGCTCGGCATTCCGACCGCGCACCTGAAAAATTTTATCCGCGAAAGCGTAGGCAAATAGAAAACGCAAACGCCGCGAAAGGCGCAAAAGACGCTAACGTTTGCGCCTTTCGCGGCGTTTGCGTTACTTTATTTATAAGGAGATTTATGGCATACGAACACGAACGCAAGACCGCGATTGAGGCGGTCATCAACGCCTGCCGCTTATGCAGCGCGGTGCAGCATAAGCTCTCTGATCATCACCGCATGTCAAAAACCGACGCCTCGCCCGTCACTGTCGCGGATTTTGGCGCGCAAGCCCTGATAATTTCGCATATCTTGCGGACGTTTCCGCATGACGCGCTCGTCGGCGAAGAAGAAGCGTCCGTCCTGCGCCAGCCGGAACAGCAGCGTTTGAAGGACGAAGTGGTTCGGCTGGTCAACGAGGTTGACCCGTCAATGGACGAAGCGCAGATTTTGGCCGCGATTGATCGCGGGGCGCAGCCGTGCGATTTCACGCAGCGCTACTGGACGCTTGACCCGGTGGACGGCACGAAAGGCTTTCTGCGCGGCGAACAGTACGCCGTCGCGCTGGCCTTAGTGGAGCAGGGCGAGCCGGTCTTGGGCGTGCTGGGCTGCCCGAATATTTTGATTGATCCGGCGGCGCCGGAGCGCGGGAAAGGCGTCGTGTTTATCGGCGTGAAGGGGCAGGGCGCGTTCATTCGTCCGCTCGACGAAGCGCGGGAAATCCCGATTCATGCGGGAACTGACGCGGATCCGTCGCATGCCCGCGTGACCGATTCGGTGGAAAAAGAACACGCCGCGCATGACGCGCATGCGAAAATCGCCGCCGCGCTCGGCATCGCCGCGCCGTCGCTGCGCCTCGATAGTCAGGCGAAATACGGCATCGTGGCGCGGGGCGAAGCCGATATTTATCTGCGCATCATCAGCAATCCGCGCTATTTTTCCTGCATTTGGGATCATGCGCCGGGCGTGGCGGTCGTGAAGGCGGCGGGCGGCGAAGTGACTGACGCGCGCGGCAAGCCGCTTGATTTCTCCGTCGGGCGGCGGCTGACGCGCAATTCCGGCGTCATCGTGACGAACGGCGCAGTGCATGAGGCGGTGTTGCAGGCGGCGCGGCAGGTTAGCGCGCATGAATTGTCAGACACGTTTTGACGTGTCTGACAATTTTTGGGGCGGAAAGTTACGCGCTTCGCAAGTTGTCGCGCTCTTCGTCAAAATCGGCATGCTCGAACGCGATGCGGCGAAATTCGGCTTCAATCGCAATCAGCGCATCCACGACATCGGGATCGAAATGGCTGCCGCGCGCGGCGCGAATCATTTCGACGGCCTGCTCATGCGGAAAAGGCGGCTTATAGACGCGCCTGCTGATGAGCGCGTCATAGACATCCACAATCGCCATCAAGCGCCCGACGACGGGGATGTTTTCCCCCCGTTTTCCTTCGGGATAGCCGCTGCCGTCCCATTTCTCGTGATGCGAATAAATGAGGTTTTCCGCGATGCGCAGAAACGACGTGCTGCCGATTTTGCGCGCCGCCGCCACAATCGCATTTCGCCCGTAAATCGTGTGTTTTTTCATCTCCTCGAATTCTTCCGGCGTGAGCGGCCCCGGCTTCAGCAAAATGCGATCCGGCACGCCGACTTTGCCGATGTCGTGGAGCGGGGCGGATTTGTAGAGCAGGTCAATCGTCTCGTCATCGAGATACGCTTTGAAACGCGGGTGCGTTTTCAGGTATTCGGCGAGCGCGCGAATATACGTCTGCGTCCGCCGAATGTGGCCGCCGGTTTCCGGATCGCGGTATTCCGCCAGCGTCGCCAAGCTTTCGAACGTCACTTCCTGCGTCAGCGCAAGCTCCCGCGTGCGTTCGCGCACAAGCTCCGCCAAATGGTCGCGGTGGCGTTTCAATTCCAAATGCGTGCGGACGCGATTCTTCACAATGACGGGCTTAAACGGCTTCGTGATATAATCCACCGCGCCGAGTTCAAACCCCTTCGATTCGTTCATTTCGCTGCTTAACGCCGTAATAAAAATGACCGGAATATCCTGCGTCTTCGGCTCTTTTTTCAAGCTCTCACACACTTCATAGCCGTCCATTCCGGGCATCATGACATCCAGCAAAATCATGTCGGGATGAATCGCGGCGGCGATTGCCAGCCCGGTTTCGCCGTCTTTCGTGGTTGAAACGTGATATTCGTCGCTGAGAATCGCCTCGATCAAATCAAGGTTGACTTCCGTATCATCAATCACAAGAATCGTAGATTCAGCCATGTCTTTCATCGATCATCGTTGGCGTTCGAGGAACGCTGTTTGTTCAAAACAGCGTTCCTTCGCATTGCAACACAGTGAGAACGTAGCACATTGTTTCGTTAATTTTTAGGAATGCGAAATCTTGATTTCGCCTGTCAAATCAAGATTTGACACTCCTGAGAATGCTTAAAAATTCACGTTCCGCTGTAGTAGGGCATCTTCATTGCTGCGGCACGGCTTCCCAAATCGTGACATTATCCACCGTCGCGTAGTCATACGCTTCCGCCATAAACCCGATCCGCCCTTTTTCAAGGGTTTCTTCTTCAAATCCGGCCACAAATTCGTCATTCAAATAAAAATCAAACTTCGCGCCATAGGCCACGATGCGGAACGTGTTCGTCGCGTTACCGCGCTTCACGACCGGCGACGATTGCATCGGCACAATCTCGAACGGGCTAGCTAAGCGCCATTGATAGACCGCGACGCCGCCTTCATCGTTCCAGAAAAAATTATAGCTGCTGCTGTTCTGATAATCGCCGCGATTCCTGATGACCACGCTGAAACGGTTGTATTGCTCCACAATCTGCTGAAAGGCGACTTCGCCCTCGATGATGATATTTTCCAGCGCGTCATACGGCGCGGGATAATAGCAATACGTTTGCCCGGCGGTCAAATGCATTCCGTTTAAATGCAATTTGCCGTTGAGATAGCTTTGCCCCTGATTATAGACCGGCGAAAGATATTGCCGAGTTTCCATGTCATCATGCAGCAGTTGTTTGCCTTTGGCGATATTCGGGAGGAGCGGCTGCGGCGAGACCACCAAGTCATGTTTCGGAATCGGCTCCGGCGAGACGAGATCGCCCTTTGCTATCGGCTTGTCCGCATTTTCAAGCGCCATGATCTCGGCTTGCGAACGGCTGGCATCTACTTTCGTGACGCGCAGCGTTCCGATGCGATCCAAGCCTTGAAACAGCACTTCGCCGGTTTCATCATCGGTCAGCGTCTCGCGCCGGGCGATAAACAGGCGGTCGCCCGCGCTCAGCCCGTGATTTTTGCCGAGCGACACCACCCACGTTTGCTGCGCTTTCCCAACGACATTGCCTAAGAGCGGATATTCGGCTAAAATATACGCCGCGCACATGCGCGCCAGCGCCTCCGGCAGATAATTGACGTAAGTAAATTCGCGCGAAAATTCCATTTCCGCCGTCGCCACGTCAATGACGTTGACGCTGACCGCATATTGCTTTTCAGCTTTCAGGTATAACGTCGTTGCCACCAATTTTTCAACGCCGAGAATCTTGCCGATTTCAACCGCTTTTTTTTCATCCGCCGCGCCGCTGCTCTGAAACGCCTGCTCTTTCAAAATCTGCTCGATGCGGCTGCGCTCCAGAATTTTGTATTTTTTCGACGCGATCAACAACTGATACAAGGCATTCTGGGCGCTTTCTTTCTCGACATCATTCACGCTCCCTTTCGTTTCCATCGGCAAAATGGCGAACGAAATCTGCGCCAACGCGGGCGCGCTCTGTAAAAGCAGCATTCCGAGCAAGCATGCCATGCCTAATCTTCGCGCATTCATCGGTTCACCCTCCCGGCGGCGTTTCAGAAATCTTCTTCCCGGCCAGCCGCCGCTTACATGGAAAATTCGCATTTTCCGCTTGCGTTTCCCTTGATTTTCAGCGAACCTGCCTCTATACATACCAAACTGCTTAAAAAACGTCGTTTTTAAACAGGACTTACGCAAAAAAGTTCGCCCTTCGACAGGCTCAGGGCGAGCGGTGGGTGAAACATCCCCCGTTCGTGGTGAGCCTGTCGAACCACGTTGCGTAACTCTTGTTAAAGAAACGACACCTTAACGACGAATTTAATTAAATAATACTTCCGGTGCGCCTTCACTGTCAAGAGAAATGGCGCGCGCGGAGAAAAGAATTATGCCGAAAGCCTCGATAGATTGCTTTTTCAGCCTTGCCAAAACGCACATCGTCTGTCAGGATTACGCCGCCGTCGGCGCAGAGCCGCTGCCGCATCTCGTGGTCTGCGACGGCTGCTCATCCTCGCCGGACACGGACATCGGGGCGCGGCTGCTCGCCAAAAGCGCGCAGAAGGCGCTGCGGCAAACGCTCGGCGCGGAGAACGCCGCGCTGCCGTCATATCAGGCGTTTGGCGCGGCGACGCTGGCGAACGCCGTGACGGCTGCCGATTGCCTTGCGCTGCCGCGTTCCGCGCTTGACGCGACGCTGGTTGTCGCGGTCTTGCATCAGGAAATCGTCACGGTCTTCATGTACGGCGACGGCGCGCTTGCCGCCGTCACGCCGTCCGGCGATATTGAGCGCGTCGGCGTCGCGTTCGCCGGAAACATGCCCTATTATCTGAATTATTGGAGCGACGAGCCGCGCAAATCGTTGTATGCGCCGCAGCCGGAGGATGGGCGGCAAGCCATCACGATGACGACGAATCAGAAACAAGAGCATCTGCCGCATGACGCGCCGTTGAAATGGGCATTTCCCGCCGCCCAATATCGCCTGATTGCGCTGATGTCCGACGGCGTGAGCGCGTTCTGCCAGCAGGAAACGAACCAGCCGCTGCCCGTCGAATACGTCCTGCGCGATCTGCTCGCGTATAAAACCACCACTGGCGAATTTGTCAAACGCCGCGCGAAACGGCTACTGAAAGAGTACGAAAAACAGGGCATTTTCCCGGCGGATGACGTGGCAGTCGCCGCGATCATCTTGTGAGGCGTTTTAAACAGGTAGCCCCGCGCTCCGTCGCGGGTTGTCCGCATCACCCGCGACGGAGCGCGGGGCTACCGTGATCATCGTATGGGAACATTGACCGTTTGGGTGCGCGGACAGGGGAAAGTCAAGCTGTCCGAAGATCATGATTATGTCGCGGACGGCGGCGAGGGGCGCATTTTCGCGCAGGGCAAGGTGATTTACAAAATCTATCTCGACCCGGCGCGGATGATTCCCGAAGCCAAGCTCGCGGAGTTGGCGTTGCTGGACCATCCGCAGATTGTCCGCCCCAAGGACATGCTTTTAGACGCGAAAAACGCCGTCATCGGCTTCACGATGGATCGCGTGGACGGCCTCGAATTGTGCCGCTTGTTCAACACGGTGTTCCTGCAAGCGAATAGCATCGCGCCGGAAATGCTGCTGAAACTCGTCGAACGGATGCAGGAAATCACGCAGTTCATCCACGAAAAGGGCTGTTTGATTGTGGACGGGAACGAACTGAATTACCTCGTGGCGCAGGGCGATTACACGCTGCCGTATTTTATTGACGTGAATTCCTACCAAACGCCGAATTTCCCGGCGTCCGCGATCAACGTCCTCTTTCAAGACCCGCATGCCAAAACCTTTTCGCGGCTGACCGATTGGTACACGTTCGGCATCGTGGCCTGCAAGATTTTTATCGGCGTCCATCCGTTCAAGGGGACGCATCCGAATTACGGCAAAGGGGACGTGCTGGATCGCATGAAGGCGAATGTCTCGATTTTCAACGCGGAAACCCGCTTGCCCGCCGCCGCAAGGGATTTCAGCTATATTCCATCCGCGTACCGCGACTGGTTTGTGAGATTGTTCGAGCAAGGGGAGCGCGTTCCGCCGCCCTATGTCGCCGGTCTGCTGAAGGTCGTGCAGGTGAAAATTGATTTAGCGCAAAGGACGGGCAATTTCCTGATTCATCTCGTGCGCGCCTACGACAGCGATATTCTGCGCCATGCGTCCGTTTCCGGCAAGCATCTCGTCATCACGCGGCAGCAGGCGCATGTCGGTCAAGCGCCGTATAAGACGCCCGGCGGCGATGTCGTTCTCAGCCCGAAAAGCCTGACGCCGCTCTTCGTACAGATTCGCAAGCCGGACGACATGCTGGTCATTTCGGACATGGCCGGGCATGCGCTGGATTTGCAGATCAACGCCAATCGCGGCTATCTGATTATCGAAAACGCGATCTACGCCGTTCACAACGGCGACTTGACCGAAATCGCCCTGCACGAAATCAATAACCGGCCGGTCTCGTCGGTGGCGAATGTCTGGAAAATCATGCCGCAATCGTCGAAAGTCTGCGACGGCCTGATTTTCCAGACGGTCTTGGGCAAATCGCATGTCGTGATTCCGTACCATCTGAACGGCAAGAGTTATTGCGCGATGCGGGCGATCCCTGAATTGGACGCCTATCGCGTCATCACGGCGAAGCACGACCTGCGGGTCTGCATGATGATCGGCGTGAAAGATCACCAGTATCACCGGATGATCCTGCGATTTTCCGAGAATTACGAGGAATATGACGCGCGCGTGATTGAAGATATTGAGTATGCCGACATCAATTTCGTCACGCTGGCGAGCGGGATTGCCGTCAGCCTTGATGAACACGGGGCGGTGGAAATTTTCAGCAATCGCCCGCATTCCGGCACAGTCCGCCGGATTGAAGACCCGGCGATTCGGCAGGACATGCGGCTTTCGAAAGAAGGCGCGTCCGCGTTGTTTTATCGTGGGAACAGCCTGTATTCGCTGAAAATGGTGTGAGGCGCGGGATGGCGCACGCCTGATTGATATTTTTTTCTACGAACCGGAATAATCCGCGCAGCCTGCCATTTATTGTGGTGAGGCGACGCGGCCGTCTCCGCATAGCAATCGCTTAGCCTGCGAAGGCCCTTGCGGTCTGAGTCAGGTTGAAACAGTTGTTAGGCTCAATCGCTATTCTTTTTCTTGATTTATAATAACATGGCTTCAGGTTATTAATATGTATTTTTTCAAGATCAGCGCCTATGTCTGTCTTGATATGTGAATCCGATCCAACAGTATAATATTTCCCGCCATTCCTGAAATATTCATTTAATATAACGTCACTTGGATAATATTCATAAAAGCCTTTCCTGAGTGGTGAAGTATTTGTTTCAATTGATATATTGTTTTTTACTATTTCAGTTATTATTTGCCTTATTAATTCTATTGGTTCATATTTTTCCTTTAAATACCTTTTGGGAAAATCAATGTGCGCTAATGAATCAAAGCCTCCAGAACTACATGCGTTTAATGTTTCTTCATAATGCAGTTTATATAAATCTTCAAGTGAATATTTTTCAGTATATTTTTTATCACCTATCCAATTATTTCCAATCCAATGAACGCTACCTAATATGAAATCATAATCTTTTTTATGAAACTCCTCTAA
>CAZCGG010000196.1:0-8634 GCA_964498135.1 uncultured Candidatus Moduliflexus sp. | reverse complement strand
TCCCGCTCCGGGACGGAATCGGCGACAATGCCCGCGCCCGCCTGAAAATAGGCGACATCCTCGCGGATTTCCATTGTCCGAATCATGATGCAGGTTTCCAAGTTGCCGGAAAAATCGAGAAAGCCGAGTCCGCCGCCGTAAATGCCGCGCCGCTCCGGCTCTAATTCTTCAATAATTTCCATCGCCCGCACTTTCGGCGCGCCGGAGAGCGTTCCCGCCGGAAAACAGGCTTTGAACGCGTCAACCGAATCCATGCCGGAGCGCAGTTTGCCGCGCACTTCCGACACGATGTGCATGACGTGGCTGTACCGCTCGATAATCATCTTTTCGGTCAGCCGCACGTCGCCGTAATTCGAGACGCGCCCGACATCGTTGCGCGCCAGATCCACGAGCATGACATGCTCCGCCAATTCCTTTTCGTCCGCCAACAAATCCATCTCGAATTCGCGGTCTTCTTTCGGCGTTTTGCCGCGCGGCCGCGTCCCAGCAATCGGGCGAATCACGACTTCGCCGCCCCAGACGCTCACCAACAATTCAGGACTTGAGCCGATAATCGTCTGCTCGCCTTGCCGCAGGAAAAACAGGTACGGCGACGGGTTCAACATGCGCAGGGCGCGATACATATCGAACGCCGGAACGCTGACCGGTCGGGAGAAGCGCTGCGACAGCACGACTTGAAAAATGTCTCCGGCTCGAATGTATTCTTTCGCCTGTTCGACGGCCTGACAATATTCTTCCCGCGTCATGTTCGACAAAACGCGGTGCGACGTTGAGGGCGGCGCGGCAGGCTCGGCTTCGCCCTGATTAAACGGCCGCTTGAGCGTCTGCTTGATTTCGGCGATGCGTTGCAGCGCAGCGTCGTACTGCTCGCGCACGTCGGCGTGTTCATCGAGAAAGACGTTCGTGATGATTAAAATGCGCTGCTGCACGTGATCGAACGCCAGCACCGTGTCGTAAATCCCGAAACCGGCGAGCGGCGCGTCCGTTTTCGGCGTGTTCTTTTCCGGCAACTTTTCCAACACGCGCACGGTATCGTAGCCGAAATAGCCGACGATTCCGCCCGAAAAATAGGGGAGTTCAGGATTTTTCACATAGCGGTATTGATGGATGCGGGCTTGAAGATAGCTGAAAATGTCCGTGGCGATGGTTTCTTCTTTCTGCGCCGATGTGACGATGACCTGCTGCCTGTCGTCACGAATCCATTCCGACGGGTTGCGGCCTAAAAATGAATAGCGGGCGATATTTTCGCCCCCTTCAACCGATTCCAGCAAAAAGCCCTGTTCTTCGCCGCCGCAGAGTTTCAGAAAGGCGGACACCGGCGTGAGCATGTCGGCGAACATGGATTCGGCGATTGGAATAACGTTGCCTTGCGTGGCAAGCTCTGCAAATTCGGTAAATGACGGTGGTTTCATAGGAGGATATATCGTATGCGATCATGAAATAAAACTGGCGGAGCAGACGCGCGGTCTGTTCTTCCAGCGTGGATGCGCGGCATTTTTCAAAAATACGGCGGGAGCGTTGCAGGCATTGAGGATTTTTGTCAATCAAAAAATCCGCAATGAGGGCGAGATGTCTCCCCAAATGTCTGTTTGGCAGAACAGGCATTTTTGCGGCAATGGTATAATGTTAAATAATGGTGGCTCAGACATTTCTGTCTGAGCAGGCCGAATGACGGACAGACACGAATGTCTGTCCCACCGCGCATTCCTCGCTTATGCCTGAAACATCGGCATCATGCTCGGCGCGAGCATCCACGCGATTTTCCATGCGCCGTCCTGATTCGTCAGGCAGACCACGCCGCCCATCTGAAATTGCGCGGCCGCTTTTTGCTGATCGCCCGTGACGAGCAGCCCCGCTAACCGGCTGAGAAACGGCAGATGTCCGGCAATCAACACCGCTTCCCCTTTTTGCCGCAAGGCGTCGGCAATCGGCTCAACGGGATCGTTCGGACTCAGCCCCGCGACAATCTTCACGGCGACGGGCGTGGGCTGATGTTCGGCGACAATGGCGGCGGTCTGCTCTGCCCGGCGTTTCCCGCTCTGCCAAATTTCAGTTAGCCTCAAGTCGGCTTTGCCGAGCGCGCGGGCGATCTGGGTGACATCTTCCGTTCCCTTCTCGGTTAAGGGGCGTTCCGGGTGTTGTTCCTGCGTCATCGCCTCGCCATGCTGCATAAGATAGACGTACATGATGTTGCCCTCCTTGCGTGTTGCGGCGGATACATGACCGTTTCAACCCTGCTTTACGCAGACAGAATCCCCAAGCTCGCCAAATTCGTCAAGAAATTTGCTTGACAATGCAAGACGCTTTGCGGGTTATCGTCAATTCGGTTGGAATACGCCAACTAACGCGGGCAATTGGGAATGGGTGCGCCAATTTTGCTTGCCTAATGATGCGTGATGCGCCCAATTTTCGAGAGGATCATTATGGAAAACTCTGGCGGCGGAATTATCGGAGTGTTATCTTCGTTAATTCTTTTGGGCCTGATTATTTTAGTGATTGCTGGGACGTGGAAAGTGTTTCAAAAAGCCGGAAAACCCGGTTGGGGATGTCTTATCCCGTTTTACAACATTGTGTTAATGCTGGATATCGCCGGTAAACCGGCATGGTGGCTTTTCCTGTTCTTTATTCCGTTGGCGAATATTTATGCGGCTGTCGTCATGTCGCTCAATATTGCTAAAGCATTCGGAAAAGGCACGGGTTTTGGCCTCGGTTTAATCTTTCTCGGCGCAATCTTCTACCCGATTTTAGGGTTTGGCGATGCGCAATATCGCGGCGTCTGAGACGGTTTTCGCGACGCTTTTCACGGGCGGGGATTTTTTCCCGCCCGTTTTTTTATGCCATCCTCGCGGGTTGCGGCGGCGCAGCCTTCTGCGTCCGCTTCACGAGCCGATCATCCGCTTATCATGGCATATCTGTCGTTAAATAGAATCGGATATGCTCTGTATAGGCACGTTTTAAGATGTCTAAAATTTGTCTGACATCTTCTCTGGCAGATTCATCAATCGTTGAGGCATTGAGTATCTGTTCAAATATCTTGATGCCTTCCTGTGCGTCAAACCATGTAGGCTCACACTGAGGAAGTTCTTCTTCAGCCACCTCAATATATGCCGCGATGTCTTCAGTCGTGTAGCCAATAAATTGTTCTATCTGAATAACTGGATCATTGATTTGTTGATATTTCGGATCGTAAACCGCGTGGCATAAGGCTTTCCCACAAACGTTGAGCGGATCTATATTGGCGATGTCTTTCTCTAAATGAGGATAAATACCCATGCCCATATCGTCCCCCCCTAATAAGTCCGTTTGGCATATCATATCTCTGCTACGTGGCCTAACAAGGTGATCATGCCGCCCTTTCAGCCGCGACTGGGCTGAAAACCTCTCCGCGCGGCAAGGTTATCGCATCGTCAGAAATGACCGGCAACTGGCTGATGACGTCAAGATACCACCACCACTGCGACGCCTCAACATGTTGATTCTGACGCCATGCGGCTAAATCGGCGATTTGCTGAATCGCCTCATAAAATTGCTTTGCATGGCGCATTAACGCCTCATCAGCCTTGATTAAACGGTGATGCTGCGCCCCTGTCAGATGCAGCGCGCCCGCCGCAAGCTCGCTTCGCCGCATAAGCATTTGGAGATGTTCCATGCCGCTTACGTCAGGGCATTCAACGTCAACTTCATACTCAGCAAGCAATTGTTCAAAATTCATGCGTCATAACCTCCTCTACATTTCCGATTTTTTCAAATCCGGGCTGTTCCAAATAACGCGGAATATCAATGACAAATGCCGTCTCCATAAGCCCATCGAGGCCGAACATCGCTAACCATGTCTGCTGATGAACGGAAGCGACTACAGAAACATACGCCGTATTAGCATACCAGAACAGATAAACCTGCCCAGAATTATCTCGCAAGACGGACGTAATTATCTGCTCATAATCCGCTAAAGTCGCGTCAGGCGGCAGATGTTTCTGGCGTTTCCGTTTTGCTAAATGACGCGCCGCGCTGTTGGGTTTCCATCGGATTTTTTCACATACCGACCGCATGGCTTGCGCGATTTGAACGCGAATATTTGGCATCGTTCCTCCGAAATGTTGTCGAGGCGTTCACGCCTGTTCCGACGGCGGCTGGGGCTGATGAGACGGCCAGCGCAGCCCGACATGCTCGGCGGCGGCCAGCGCGTCCGCGAGAAACGCCGCAAACGTGTCGAATGACGCATGGCCGCTGCCGGTTTGCAGCACTTTCAATTTCTGAATCTTCGGCATCTGCGCCGCGATTTCCGGCAATTTCTCAATGAATTGCCGCAGCAAATCCCGCTCATTCATGGCGTTGCGAATGTCCTGCCGAATCCGCGCATGTTCCAATTCGATCTTTTCAAGCGAAAATGTCAATTGCTGTGACTGCTCTTGCAGCGTCAATTGCGCCGCATGATCGCGCTGCTGGCGGGCAAGCCGCGTCTCCAATATCTGCGCTTGATACTCGTCCTCTTTTTGCTGCAAGGCCGCTTTCGCGTCCGCTTCCAATTTTTTCAGCGCGGTGTCGCGCTCCAACTGCCGCTCGGCGGCTTGCGCGTTATTCACCGCCAGACGGCCATCTTCGGTCAGCGCATGCAGATGCTCCTCGATATGCAGCGTCTTTTGGCGTTTATTCGCTTCAGCCTGTAATTCCGCCGCTTCCGTCTTTTTGCTCTGCGTCGTCCGCTCGATGGCGACCAGCGTTTCCGCTTCGCGGGTTTCGTTCATCCGGCGGGTTTCCAATTCTTTTTCGCGGATGTCGGTCTGCATGTTCAATTCGCTGATGTGGGCAATTCGCGCCTGCTGATGGCGAAACGGGGCTTGCAAATCCTGCCAGAGCCGCTGGGAACTGACGAGCGCCTCGCGGATTTGCACCGTGATAATCTTGATGCCCAACCCCTCGCCTTTGGCCTCGCCGCCCTGATTCCGGCCTTCTGCGACCGCTTTCAGGCGCGTCGTCAATTCCTCGATCACCGGCGCTTTGTCGGTCAAAACTTCTTCCACGCTCATCGTGGCGATTTTGTCTTTAATCGCGGCCTCCGCTTGTTCGCCTAATTGCGCGTTGACGATAGCGAGTGGATCGCGCGGGTCGGAAAAGTCAAGTTTCCGGTACGCGACGGCAAAATCGTGAATTTGCCACTGCACGTAAGCCAACACGTTGATGCCCTGTTTTTCCTTCGTGATGCAGTTGGCGACGACGCCGATGGTCTGCATGGCGGCGGGAACGACTAAATAGGCGTCCGTGTAAGGATTATAACGGAACGACACACCCAAGCCAAGCGTCACCGGCTCTGTCCGGCCTGTGCGCGTATGCACGACGTAGGCGCTCGGCGGCACGATCACGCGCTTCCAGAAGGCGAAACCGGTTTCTCGAATCTTCATCGGCTCTTTTTCCATCTGCAACTCTTCGGAGGTTTTCACAAGATTCATCGGCAGCGCCGCCTTTTTCGCGGCAGGCGGCGCTGGCGCGGCGGCCGGGCGAAGCGGCGGCGGAGTCGCGCCGAGAAACGCGTCGGTTTTGTCGGATTCGTCAGTGGCCTCTTCGCTGGCCTGCTGAATATACTGCTTATTGAAGACTTCTGCTGCTGTCGCGCGTTTCTTTTCCATACGTTCACCATTTCAGCCGTAGAGACGCGGCAACAGCCTTTTCCCGCGCCCCAGCGCTGTTTCCACTGACCATTCAAGGCTAAAAACGGATTGCATCATGACGTTATGCGCAATTTTTTGCAATAGCTGATGAAGATTGTCAAGAGAAGAATGACGATTTTGCGGAACGCTTGACAAAATCGCCGCCGCGAAAAATTCGGCAAATCTGCGGCGGGAAATTCTTGACAAAGACCATTTCGAGACATATCGCATGAACGCATGAACATGCTGTGCATTCTCAATCCAATTGCCGGGGGCGGGCGCGCGGCGCAGAACATCGCGCCGCTACTGCGGACGCTGAGCCGCATTTCCGGCGCATCGTGCGACATCATGACGACGCAGCGGCGCGGCGACGGCGCGGCGTTGGCGCAGCAAGCCGCGCGGCAAGGCTATTCGCTCGTGGCGGCGGCGGGCGGCGATGGCACGGTGAACGAAGTGGCGACCGGGCTTGTCGGCAGCGGCGCGACGCTCGGCATCATTCCGGTCGGCTCCGGCAACGGCCTGGCCCGTGCGCTGCGCATTCCGCTCCGCTATCAAGACGCCTGCAAGCTGCTGTTTGAAGGAATGCCGAAATTGATTGATGTCGGGCAGGTGGCGGGGCGGTATTTTTTCGCCACGTCCGGCGTCGGATTTGACGCGCATGTCGGCAAGGCGTACAACGAATCGCCCCATCATTCAAGGGGCATCATGCCCTACGTGCAACTCGCGGTCACGGAATTTTTCAATTACACACCTGAAAACATGATTCTGCGCTGCAACGGCGCAACCTACTGCTACACGCCGTTCGTGCTGACCGTCGCCAATACGGAGCAATACGGCGGCGGCGCGGTGATTGCGCCGGGCGCGGTGCCGGATGACGGCTTGTTCGATGTGGTGATGATTCCGCAGGCGAGCATGCTGACCATGCTCAGCCATGCGCCCCGCCTGTTTACGCGGAACATTGACACGTTTCCAAACATCATCACGCACCGCGCGGCGGCGCTGACGGTGATTCGCAATTTCCCCGGCCCCGCGCACGTGGATGGCGAGTCGTTCATGGCCGAAGAAACGCTGGAATATCTCATCCGGCCTCGCGCCTTGAGCGTTCTCGTGCCTCGCAAATTCCCATGATTGCTCTCGCTTCGTTTGCCGTAACGCTGGCGCTCGGCTGCGTCGAATACGCCGTATTTGCGGCGATCATCGGCCTGCTGCGGCGCTGCCCGCGCTGGACAAGCAGCGCGATGCGCGCCATCAATGCGGCGGCGTGGCTGCTGACGCTGGCGGTCGCGCTGCTCCTGTATTTCCTGCTGCTGCGCGATTTCCGGCTGGAATACGTCGCCTCGTTCACCAGCCTTTCCCTGCCGCCGGTGTACGTGCTTTCGGCACTATGGGCCGGACAAGAAGGTTCGCTGCTCTTTTGGGCGTGGGTGACGGCGTTGTGCGGCGCGATTTTTCTGCGATCCGCGCGGCGCGAAACGCTCAAAGATCGCTACGGCTTTCGCCGCATTCCACCCTTATTGAAGGCGTTTCCCGTCTATTCCGCCGATCTGCTCTGGGCGACTATCGCGCTGGCGGGCGTGTTAAGCCTGTTTCTCGCCGCATTAGTCGGCCATTCAAGCCCGTTTCGCCTGCTTGCGGCGGCGCACGAAGACGGAAGCGGCCTGAATCCGATTTTGCAGAACCCGTACATGGTGTTTCACCCGCCGGTGCTGTTTCTCGGCTACGCCGGATTCAGCGTCCCGTTCGTCATCGCCGTCGCCGCCCTCTGCTCGGGCAGATTGACCACCGGATGGCTGGCAATCATGCGGCGCTGGGCATTGTTCGCGTGGTATCTGCTCGGCGTCGGCATGCTGCTTGGCGCGCGCTGGGCGTATGTGGAACTCGGCTGGGGCGGCTATTGGGGCTGGGATCCGGTCGAAAACAGTTCGCTTATCCCCTGGCTGACCGGCGCGGCCTTGCTGCATACGCTGATTTTGCAGCAGCGCGCGGGCGCGTTGCGGCGCTGGAATCTTTGCCTAAGCATCGTGACGTTCCTGCTCTGCGTGTTTGGCGCGTTCATCACGCGAAGCGGCGCGCTCCAGTCGGTTCACGCCTACGCGGAATCGGCGGCAAGCGTCTATTTTCTGATATTTTTGGCAGCCGCGTTCGCCGTCCTCATTCCGCTATGTTGGGCGCGTCGGCGCGAGCTCCGCAGTCCGCCCATCAATGCGCCGTTTTTGTCGAAAGAAAACGCGCTGCTGCTGACCGCGCAGTTGTTGATGGGCTTCGCGTTCGCCGTGCTGTACGGCACGATTTATCCACTGCTGGCCGGGCTGATTGCGAGCCAAAAGATCGCGATCGGCGCGTCATTTTTCAATCGCGTCAGCGTCCCTCTCGGATTGACGATTTTGGGGTTGATCGGCGCGTGTCAACTGCTGGCGTGGAAAAAATCCGCCCAGCCGAATCTTAGAAAACATGCGCTAATATCCGCCGGATTATCGGGCGCGGCGGTCATTCTTCAGCGCCTGTTCGGCGTGACGGCATGGCCGGCGCTTGTCTCCGGCGGATTGGCGGCGTTCGCGCTTATCACGCTTGCGATGCGGGGCAAGGCGATATTGCGCCCGTTTGCGCTGTTTCATCTCGGCGCGGCGATTGTGATGGTCGGCATCGCCGTGTCCGCGGCGTATAAGCAGGAGCAGCGCGTCGAGTTGCGTCCCGGCGAATCGGCGGAAGTCGGGGCGTTCCGCGTTGAATATGTCGAGATGACGCAGCAAGAAGAAATCGAGCGTCGGCGCGTGTCCGCAAAAATGCTGATTTCTCTGAATGGCAGGGCGATTGCGACGCTTTGGCCGGAAAAACATTTTTACAGCGAAACGATGGTCACGAGCGAAATCGGACTGCATTCCTCGCTGCTCAGGGATATTTACGTAAGTCTGGACGGGTGGGATGACGCGCAAAAAGCGTCGTTCACGGTGATTATTTCGCCCGCGCTCCTCTGGATTTGGATCGGCGG
>CAZCGG010000195.1:2215-8798 GCA_964498135.1 uncultured Candidatus Moduliflexus sp. | reverse complement strand
CCCGCCCCTACGTGGCGGGACGTTGGCGCATATTCCCGCCACGTAGGGGCGGGGCTACCGAGTTTCCGTATCGGCGTTCGAGCGGCTGAGCATAATGCTGCGGAGATTGGCGAATTGAATCAGGGTTTCCATTTCGTCGCCGCGCTCTTTGAGAAACGGCTGATCCGTCCAGACATCAACGAAACCGCGCTGAATGATGCGCAGAGATTCTTTGTCGGCAATCAATTTGATGCGGCGTTGAATGACGCGCGCGGCCGCCGCAAAATTTTTCGCGCTGTGCTGCGCCATGAAATTGCACGCCTCGACATAATAGCGCAGCATCGCCCGCAGCAAGCGGATGCTGGGCGGCCGGCCGCCGCGCGGCAAATAGGTGTAATCTTGCTCAGACTTTTGCTGCCGCTCGAAACACGCGCTGAAAATCGCGTCCCCCTGCACGATCCGCAGGCGGCACATAATCGCCAAATGCGCCTGCGCGCTGGGCGAATTCAGCTTCGCTTCCAACTGCTGCTGATAGGCTTTCCGCTGCCGCAGCGTGTCGGGATGGTCATATTTTCCGGCAAAATAGAGCGCGTTGATGTAACTCTGCACCGCGTTGTCATGCCGGTATGAATCGCCGTCAGGCGCGGTCAGGTCAATCGCCGCTTGCAGATGGCTGAACGCGCCCGAATGGCCGGGCAAGTCGTCGAATTCTTCATTGAGCATCAGCAATTCGCCAACGCGGAATTTGATCTCGCCCAACAATCGGCGATATTGGCGCAGGCGGCCGCGCGCGGACGGCGACGCGGCGGATTCCGACTCCCACTGCGTCACCGCGCTCGAAAGCTTTTCTTCCCCTTCTTTCAGCAGGGCAAACGCCCGCTCGCGCGCGCCAGGGTAGCGCTGATCAAAGCGGGCGCGGGCGATGCCAAGCTCATCTTGCAGATAAAATTCCAGCAGCCGCCCATATTCGCCGCGCCGGTACAACAGCGTTCCTTCAGCGCAATCCGCCGCGCCTTCCAACGCCGTCTGCAAAAGCGGCTCATTCACGCGCTCGATTTCTTTCCGGCATTCCCAGAGGCTCTGCTTCGCCTGATATTCGTCGCCCAACGTGCGGTAAAAGGCGGACTGCGCCCGCAATTCCTCGACGCGCTGCTGCTGATATTCCAGCCGCCGCGCCGCATCATCGGCAATCAGGGCGGCATGCGCGCTGATTAAGCAGCTATTGCGCAGCGCCGCCAGCCCGTATTGCCCGCGCTCAAGGCACGGCGTCAGCGATTGCGCCAACGCCTGAATCTCCTCGCGCTTTTCCTGCGGGCGGATGCGAAGCTGCAAATCGTGATAAATCTGTTCGAGTTCCGGGACTTTGCCCTGCCACAGCATGAAGAAAAAACCGACCCAATCCGCCCTGTCTGAAAGCGGATCCGCCGCAAGCAGATTCAGCAGCAGGCTCAAGCGGTTATAGCAGACGCGCAGCGTCAGATAAAAGCGATCCTCGTTAAACCGCTTCATCAGCCCGGCGGCGGTGACATAATGCGTGAACGCCGCGTGAAACGCCTTGATCGCCTGATTGAATGTGTCCTGCTTGTCGGCGCATTTCAGCCAATCAAGCCCTTGATCAAACTCAATATCGCCTAACGTGATTTCGTATTTGCCGAACAGGTTCGGATACTGCTGCTCGTCGTATTGCGCCAATTCTTCGCGCCGCGCCTGCATTTTCTGCTGATTGGCCGCCCGCAATTCCTCAGAGACGCCGGACGCGCCGCTCCAAAAATAATAAAGCGCGACGAGGCTTTCCAGCGTGTCAATCATGCCATACGCGAACCGGCTGATTTTGCCGAGTTTCAGGCTCGTCAAAAAGGCGTCTTCCGCCTGCTGCCAATGGTCGGGCGACGGCTTCACGATGTACAATTCGCCGAGCGCGTAATAGGCGTCCGCCAATTCTTTCTCGATGACCGGCTTTTCGCTGAGAATCCGAATCGCCTCAAGCAGCAGCCGCTCCGCCTGCTCGATTTGGTCGCGCTGCGCGAATCCGGCGAGCATTTCCTCGATTTCCTCGGCGCGATAATATTCCAGCAGGTACGAAAATTCATCCACGCGGTAGAGCAGCACGCCCATATCCGTCCGGTTGCGCCCAATAATCGGGCGATTGCGAATGCCGCGCAGCAAATGTTCGCCTTCGACAAGATTATGCCGGGCGTCAATCGCATGGCCGGCGAGCGCGTGCTGATGCCCGACAATCGTGCGAGCGCGGGCGACTTCGAGCGTGTTTGACGGCAGATTGCGGGCGATGTCCAGCACGATTTCCGCCACGCGGATCGCCTTTTCGAATTGGCCGGTATAGCCGAAAATTTCCGCGAGATCGCCGAGGCTCAACTGCAAGCCTTGCAGCATTTGCCGGTATTTGCGGCTGGAAATTTCCTGCTGTTCCAGCAGCAATTTGGAAAAGCCGTTGAAACTCTGCGACAAATATTGCTCCGCTTCCTTGAATCGCGCCTGAAGATAATAGGTGTAGCCGATGAGATGGTTCGTGCGGTACAGCCAGAAATCTTCGCCGAGATCGTAAAAGACCTTTTTCGCCTCTTGAAACGAGTACACCGCCTCATCGAACAGTTCCAGCGACGATTCGGCTTGGCCGCGCGCGAGCCAGAAATGCCCCAATAAATCATGCTCCTGCCACGCCGGATGGTCGCGGTAACGCTCCAGCACGTCTTTCGCCATCTGCCACGCGCGCTCATAATCGCGGTCGGTCAAGGCGTAATAGCGCACATGCCGCAATTCGAGCCGGAACGACTCTGGAAACGGGAGGTCTTTCGGGTGTTCATGATGATAGCGTTGCGCCTCGCGCAGCAGCAAATCCGCGTAATCATACTTGCCGTCTTCCATCGCCGCGTCGAATTCGTCCTGAAATCGCTTCAATCCGTTCAACGGTTCGGCGATAAAGGCGTATTCCAGCAGTTCCGACATGTACGTCTGATAGGCGACATTCGAATGCTGAAATTTCTCGCGCAGATTCCGCTCATAATACGCGACCAATTGCCGCGCCAAATCCCGACGCATTTCCCGCGCATCGTCATGCGCGTCCCACCAATGCTTGACGACCAAGCGCCGCATTTCGTCGTGCAGCAGGACGCACTCGCCGGATTTGTACTTGATGAACGACAACGGCTTCAACTCGTCCAACAAAACGCGGCGGCACTCGTCGAGCGGCAGGTCGGAAATGGCGTGAAAAATGTCCGGCGTCATACGGCGGTACGCGAAGGCCAAATAGGTGATGGCGTGATCTTCGGAGGAATTCAGGGCGGTAACGCGCTCAACCAAGGCGCGCTCGAACAGGTCTTTCTGGCGCGGCGTGACGGTGGCGCCGATTGCGCCGGTTCTGCGCGTGATTTCGTCCACAAGCTCCTGCGGCGACAGCGGGCGGCGAGCGTAATTCATCCAATCGGCGAACAGCGCGAGCAGCACAGGGCGGCCGTCCGCGAGCAAATGAAACGTGCGCAGCAGTTCCGGCGAGCCGATCCGCTCATTCAGCGCGGCGTCGGTTTCGACCGCGAAACAATGTTTCCAGAAGGCGATAGTGTCCGCAAGGCTGAAATGCGCGAGATTGAGTTCAATCACGCGGAAGCGGGCGCAATCAAGCTCCTGCACGGGATAGCGGCCGGAAATAATCAGGCGCGTGTTGTCGCTCAGGTACGGAAACAGGTGGGATTCGAGCCAGTGGGAAAAGCGGGTGACTTCGATTTCGGCGATGTCGCGACTCAACGGCTCAATATTTTGAATCACTTCGTAGGTGTCGAAAAAAAGCGCGATGACTTTGCCGCTCCGCGCCATTTTTTCGGAAAACGCCTGATAATTGCGGCGAAACACCTCTTGCACCTGCGCCAGCAATTCTTCGCGCTTGCTCGCATCGGCGGTGTCCTGATATTGCCGGACGCAGCCCGCGAAATCGGGGAAATGGCGCAGGCCGAGATTGACGGCGATCTGCGACATGACGCCCATGCGCGACCGGCTTTCGGTGTGATAAAAGTCAATCAGTTCCCGCGTGAACGCCACCTCTTCCGGCCGCGCCGCGCAGATTTGCTGCATTCGCCGCAGCAGTTGGGTTTTTCCGATGCCGCCGTCGCCCTGCGTGTGAATGCTCAGGACGGTCATTCCGGCAGCGGGCGTCAACAGGGCTTCGAACCGTTCCAATTCGCGCTGCCGCCCGACAAACAGTTCTGACGTGACATGTTCCATAAAATAACGCGCGTTCGCGGCGCGGGGTTTTTTTAGCCACAGATTCACACAGATTGACACAGATTTTTTGGGGAGATGTCATGACGTTGTAGTCAAGGAAAGCTGTCAGACACCTTGAAGGTGTCTGACAGCTATGTCCCCATAACCTTAAAATCTGTGTGAATCTGTGGCTAAAAAAACCCTTCACCGAAACGCTGACGTTACATGATGACTACTCGTCTTCGCCTAAATACGCCTGAATGACGTGCGGGTTCTGCTGAATTTCGGCGGGGCTGCCTTCGGCGATGGTTTTGCCGAAATCAATGACGCAAATCCGCTCGCAGACACTCATCACGACGCGCATGTGATGTTCAATCAGCCAGATCGTCAGCTTGAATTGCTCGCGAATCCAATGAATCAGCCGAATCAGATCGCCGACTTCATTCGGATTCATGCCCGCCGCCGGTTCATCTAACAGCAGCAGTTTCGGGTTCACGGACAGGGCGCGCCCGATTTCGACGCGGCACTGCAAGCCGTAAGGCAGGTTTTTCGGATGTTCATGCGCGTAAGGCGTCAGTTCCAAAATATCGAGCATGTCATCGGCGATTCGCCCGGCTTCCCGCTCGCTGCGCAGATAGGCGGGCGTGCGGAACATTGCGCCCCAGAGCCGGTAATCAAGGCGATGATATTGCGCCGCGCAAAGATTTTCCCGCACGGTCAGGCTGTTCCAAAGGCGAATGTTCTGAAACGTGCGCGCCATCCCGGCGGCGGTGATGTTATGCGGACGCCATCCGGCAATCGTCCGGCCTTGAAATTGAACATCGCCCTGCGTCGGCTTATAAAAGCCGCAGACCACATTGAAGACTGTCGTTTTCCCCGCGCCGTTCGGCCCGATCAGCCCGACTAATTCGCCGTCTTCGATCGTCAAATGAAAATCATTCACGGCGGTCAGGCCGCCGAACACTTGCGTCAAGCGCGCAATCGTCAACAGTGGCATCACGCGGCCTCCTTTTTCGGAAAACACCATGCCCGCAATTTCGGAAACATGTCGGTCAATTCGCGGTGTCCCATCAGCCCTTCCGGCCGGAACTGCATGAGCATGAAGAGCAGGAAGGGAATCACGACCCATTTATTCAGCAGCAGCGGCACGATGACCGTTTTCACCGGCATGCCGAAGATGCTCCAAAATCCGGCATCCGGCAGATGATTGACGAGCGTTTCCAACGGCGACGCGGCGAAGCGGTGCCATTCCAGCAGCAGCGTGAACAGGATCGCGCTCAAAACCGAGCCGCTCAATGAACCCATGCCGCCGAGATAAATCATGACCAGCGCTTCGGTGGATTTCATAATCGTAAAGCTGCCGGGATTGACGTAGCCGAGAATGTGCGCGAACAGGCCGCCCGCGATTCCGGCCAGCCCGGCGGAGAGCATGAACGCCACGATTTTGATGTGTCGCGTGTCAATGCCCATGATTTCGGCGGAAATCTCGTCGTCGCGGATGGCGATCATCCCTTTGCCGTAAGTGGAATTGACGAACCGGTAAATCACGAGAATCGTCAGGCCGGTCGCAACCAAAATCCAAATCAACATCCAGGGCAGATTGATAATTTTCGTCATGTCGTTGATGACGTTGCGCATTCCCATGAAGCCGCGCGCGCCGCCGACCGCCTCGATGTTTTCAATCGAGCTTTTGACGATGTAATTGACCGCCAGCGTAATAATCGCCAAATAGTCGTCGCGGGTGCGGAACGAGGGAATCGCAATCAGCAGCCCGGCGAGCGAGGCCGCGAATCCGCCGACCAGCAGCGTGACCGGAAATAGCAGAAGCGCGAAGGAGGGCGGCAGTTCCGGCGCGCCGAAAAGCGGGTGTTTGACGAACAGCCAGACGTTCAACACGGACGTGACATACGCGCCGATAGCCATGAATGCGGCGTGGCCGCAGGTGAATTCTCCCATGTAGCCGTTGACGATATTCAGGCTGGCGGACAGGATAATGTTAATGCCGATATACATGATAATCAACTGAATATAGGCGTTCAGCAGCTTGCCCTGCGACAGTCCGACGATCACAAGCCCAATCACAAGATAAAGAAGAATCAGCGTATATTTCCGCATGAATCAGATCACCTCTGCGCAGCCAAAATTTCTGTTTTTTATCATGAGCGCATTCAGACATTGAATGTTAGGAGCACGAAATCTCAATTTCGCGTGCCAAATCAAGATTTGACACGCCTAAAAATTACGGCCTTCATCTATTGGAAACGTGGAAATCAGATTTCACGGATTCGGGCGTGACGCGAATTGTCAAGCGTTTTTTTCAGGAAACTCTGCGGGAACGAAAGGCCGCGCAAGGCGGTCACAGCAAGCATTCATCAACGGCTTTCAAGAACGC
>CAZCGG010000195.1:0-2115 GCA_964498135.1 uncultured Candidatus Moduliflexus sp. | reverse complement strand
CGCTGCACTTCGCGGGTATTCGGGGAATCTTCGACGAGCAAGACGCGCGGCACGAGCCTGCCGGAACGCGGCTCGCGTCGGGGGGCAGGGGCCGAAAGCGTCACCCCTTCCAGCAGGCTGTCCGCCGAGCGAATCAAATCTCTGACAAACAGGATGATAACGACATCGCCGCGCACGGTCGTCGCCCCGGCCACGTTTCGCACGCGGCGCAGGCACGGGCCGAGGTGCTTAATCACGATTTCCCGCTCTTCCACCAAATCATCCACGAGAAAGCCTAACCGCCGCTCTTCAGCCTGAAGCACGATCACGGTGTTGCGGCTGTCCGGCGATTCATTGGGCGCAACAGGCGTTTCCGGCGCGCTCGACGATAGCAGCCGCCGCAGTTCGACAACCGGCAGCAGCGCGTTATCATGAATAATCACCGGCGTTTTGCCGAGATGATCAATATTTTCCGCCGTAATGTCGAACGTTTTTTCCACGGCAATCGTCGGAATGGCAAACACTTCATCCGCGACTTTGACGAGCAGCGCGTCCATAATCGTCAGCGTGAGCGGGAGTTTCAGCACGAATTCCGCGCCCTGCCCGGCATGGGAGCGCACGTCAATTTCCCCCTGCACGCGGTCAACATGCTGGCGCACGATGTCGAGGCCAAACCCGCGCCCGGCGATGTCGTCCACCGTCTCGGACGTGCTGAAACCGGGATGAAACAGGAGTTCAAACAATTCCTGCTCGCTGACCGTTTTGATGTCGCGGTGCGAAAGCAGGCCGTCTTTCAACGCGCGGTCGCGGATGCGCTCGCTCTGAATCCCCTGCCCGTCGTCGCGCACGGTGATGAGAATGCGGTTGCCTTCCTGCGCGGCGGCAATCGTCAGCGTCCCGGTCGGATTTTTGCCGAGATTTTTCCGCTTTTCCGGCGGCTCGATGCCGTGATGAATGGCGTTCTGCGCTAAATGAATCAACGGATCGCGTATTTCCTCGATAATGCGGCTGTCAATGCGCGTCTCTTCGCCGAGAATCCGCAAGTCAATCTTTTTCCCTAACTTGCGCGCCGTCATGCGGACGAGGCGCGGCAGCAGCGCGAAAATCCGCGACGCGGAGACCATGCGGATGCCGAAGACCTGCTCTTGCAGATTATTGATCGCCACGCGCATGTGCTGGCTGTCGGTTCGGGCGCGTTTGAAGAGCGTTTTCGCCTGTTGCAGCAAGGCCGCGCTCGACGAATCCAACGCCTCGGCGCACGCCGCGACAGGCGAGCATTCGGCGGCGGCGTCCTCATTGCGCGTCAATTTCTGCAACTGCGCGATCATTTGGCGGTGGCCGCGCAGCCCGTCCAACATCTCCTGATACGCGGCGCGGCGGCTTTCATAGCGATGCTGATTGATAATCAACTCGCCGACGAGGTTCAAAATCGCGTCCAGATCGCCGGTATGAATGCGGATATATTGCCGATCCTCAAGCTCTTCGGCATGCTCCGGCGCGGCGGAAACTTGCGCCGCTTCCGCCGACTGCGCGGCCTGCTGCGGCCGAATCACCTGCGATTGCAAATGCGGCACGTCCACGTCTTTTCCGGCAATGACTTCGGCAAACAGGCGCGAAAATTGCTCCATGTCCGTCGTGCGCTTGACATTTTTGACAACGCCTTCGACTAAATAATTGATCGTGTCGAGGCAGTAAAAAAGCAAATCAATGATTTTGGCGTGGAGTTCGAGATGCCCGTCGCGGATTTCCACCAACAAATCTTCCATTTTATGCGCCAACGCGCTGACATCGGCATATCCCATCATGCGCGACGAGCCTTTCATGGTATGCGCGATGCGGAAGATTTCTTCGATGATTTGCTCCGGGTTGCCCGGCTGTTCCTCTAATTGAAAGAGACGCTCGGTGATGCGGCGAATATGGTCGTTCACCTCGTCGCGGTATTGCGTCACGAAAAATTCACGGTTGATGGTGGCCATAAGCCGCAAATCTGCCTGATGAGGCGCGTCCTGTCAAGCGAAATCCGCGAAAATCGGCGGGAAAACTCCCGCGCGTCTGCGAGAAATGCGTTTTGCGCACTTTTCGTTGTCTTTGTGCTTGACGAGAAACGCGATAGCATGTACATATATTTTATTCACA
>CAZCGG010000194.1:0-8805 GCA_964498135.1 uncultured Candidatus Moduliflexus sp. | reverse complement strand
TGCAGAATGCCGCGAGCATCGCGGGCTTGATGCTGACGACCGAAGCCCTGATTACGGACATCCCAGAGGAAAAACCGGCTGCGCCAGCCCCGCATCCGGGCGGCGGCATGGGCGGAATGTATTAATTCCCCTTCAGTTTTTCAGCCTCGAGGAGCAGGATTTTCCTGCTCCCTTTTTATTTTGTCCACCCGACTGAACGGTCTTTAATATTGCTCAAACGTTTATTTTTCTAAATTTCTCACATTTTTCTTGACTTTTGCCCTTTATTTGCCTATTTATGTATTAAATTAAGTTTTTCATGACGAATTATTCACTGAATAGGAGGGGATAAACCTATGGAACGTCAAACATTATACAAAAAAGAACGCGCGACTTTAGAATATATTAAGGACTACATGTATAAGCATCACATTGCCCCCTCTCTTGAGGAAATCCGAAAATTTCTTGATAAAAAATCGCTGGCCACCGTGCATAAAAGCCTCGGCCAATTAGAGACCAAAGGCTTTATTGAGCGCAATAAAAACCATAATCGCTCAATCGCTCTCACCAAGCAGGCGTTAGAATATTTTGAGGAAATTCCGGTCTTTTCTCTCCCGCTCATGGGAGCCGTGAAAGCCGGCCCCGGCGGCATTCAAAACTTCGGCGAAGTGCGCGATTATGTTGAAGTCCCCGGCTCAATCAAGAAAGATGGCCGCTACGTGCTGAAAGTCGAAGGCGACAGCATGATTGACGCCTATATCAATGAAGATGATTTTGTCGTGGTGGAAAAAGTCGCGGAACTGCCGGTGAACGACATCGTTGTGGCGCAATTGAACGATAACGCCTATATTAAACGCCTTATCCGCCGCAGCAACGGCCAACTCATTCTTCGCTCCGAAAACCCTGATTATGACGATATTTTCGTGAAAGAAGGGGATCAATTTGCTGTTGAAGGGAAAGTCATTCAGGTCATCCGAAATTATAAGTGATACAACAACCGATTTTCGCGCTGGAAGGGCAGACCGGCATGATGGTGTTACATCAGCCGCTCGTCGGCGAATTGGGCGTCAGTGACTACGTGCGGCTGGAAAAACATCCCATTGAAAAATTATTAGCTCCGTATCAGCAATAAAAGTTTACGCAGAACTTCACCTCGCCCATGTCTGTTAAGTTCTCAACCCCGTTCGTGGTGAGCCTGTCGAACCACGAACAGCATTCGCCCTTCGACAGGCTCAGGGCGAACTTAGAAATGCTTTCCGATGCGATTCACCTGCGAACGATTGTCTGCGAAGTTTGGCGCAACCGCGTGGCAAGGCGATGCCGTCAGCGCAAAAGCACGCGGCATCGCCAAACCATAAAAAGAGAAAAGCGCCAAGCGTTACTCAGGCATCTTCAGCAAGCGGAAGCCAATGCTGCTGTAGTGGTCGTCGGGACGCCAGTTACCGCGGTTCGCCAGCCGAGTGTGCGCGGCGGTCGTGAGAAAACCTCCGCCGCGTGTGACACGCCGCGAACCCGACGCTGGCCCCTGGGGATGCTCCGTTGGGCTCTGCGCATAATACGCGCTATCAAACCAATCCTGGCACCATTCCCCCACGTTCCCATGCATATCGTACAATCCCCAGACATTCGGCTGTTTTTGCCCAACCGGATGGGTTTGCTCTTCTGAATTCTCCTCATGCCACGCATAATCGCCTAATTTCCCGGCGTCATCGCTAAAGCCGTACACCGTTTGCGTCCCGACGCGCGCCGCGTATTCCCATTCCGCTTCGGTCGGCAGGCGATAATTTCCTCCCTGTGAAGAGGTGGGGCGGATTCCATTCAATTTGTTCAGGACTTACGCAAAATTTATGGATCCTCTTGACACCTTCAAGCGTATTATTCTACGTTGAGGATTCAACAGAATTTACGCAAAACAGCGTGCTGTCTCAAAAATGAAATGCCTGTCCATTTTTGAGACAGTCCCCTTTTTTGCTTGTTTTCTAAATGGGATTTACAATCTCCCCTTCAACCTGTCTCAAAAATGAGACAACACGAGGTTCTTTTTGAAGCTCGCCGCATAAAACTCCCCGTATTTCAGGCAAATTCCAGAGTTGGCATGCCGGTTGCAATGCTTAAAGACATCAATCACCGGGTTCTCCCGTACCCCGAAAATTGATTCTTCATGAGAGGGCGTCTGAAAGGGCAATTTCGCACCGTTCAGACGCCGTGCAGGCTTATTTCATCCAAACTCTTTTTAAGGAGAACAGTGCGCAACAGGTAGGCGTTCGGCAGGCCGAACCTATCGCGGCGACACTGACATCACGCTTCATGAGACACGTATTCAAAGCTTTATCCCTCGCAGTTGCTGTGTTGATGGGCGGCGCATTGATGGGGCAGACGGCGGACGCGCAATGTAAGTACACGCATGACAAAAAGATCGTCGTCGGCTTCTCGCAAATCGGCGCGGAGAGCGCATGGCGGGCAGCAAACACGGAATCCATCAAAATGGAAGCCGAGAAACGCGGCGAATGCATCGAGTTAAAGTTCTCGGATGCCCAGCAAAAACAGGAAAACCAGATTAAAGCTATCCGCAACTTTATCGCGCAAGGCGTGGACGTGATCGCCTTCTCGCCGGTGGTTGAAAGCGGCTGGGAACCTGTGCTGAAAGAAGCCAAAGACGCGGGCATCCCCGTGATTCTCAGTGATCGCGCTGTGGATGTGAGCGATGATACGCTGTGGGTGACGTTCATGGGGTCGGATTTCGTGGAAGAAGGCCGCCGCGCTGGCAAATGGCTGGTGGAAAATTACGAAAAGGTCAAACTGGCCGACAAAACGATGGACAAGGTGAATATCGTTGAATTGCAAGGCACGGTTGGTTCCGCGCCTGCGAACGACCGCTTTGCTGGGTTCAGAGAAGTGCTGAAAGATCATCCGAATTTCGAGATCATCAAAACCCAGAGCGCAGATTTTACCCGCGCGGGCGGCAAACAGGTCATGGAAGCCTTTTTGAAAGCCGAAGGCAAGAAAATTGATGTGGTGTACGGTCATAACGACGACAGCGCGCTCGGCGCGATTCAGGCGATTGAAGAATTCGGCTTGCAACCCGGCAAAGACATTATCATCGTGTCGGTTGACGCCGTCCGCGGCGCATTTGAGGCGATGGTCGAAGGCAAACTCAATTGCACAGTGGAATGCAGCCCCCTGCTTGGCCCACAGTTGTTTGACGCAGTGGAAGATTTGGTGCAAGGCAAAGAATTGCCGCGCCGCATCGTGACAGAAGAAGGCGTATTCCCCTCAGAAGTCGCCAAAGACACGCTGCCAAACAGAAAATACTAATCATCCAAACGACCTGCGGAGGCAGCGCGCCTTCGCAGGTTTCCCAAACGCCTACCTCACTTTTCCTCCGCCTTCTCCAACAGAGAGGAAGAACATCATCTCCCCCTTCCCTGTCGGGGAGGGGCCGGAGGCAGGGTGACTCAACGACCAAACGAGGTAGAATCATGACAGACGCCAACCAAATTATTCTTGAAATACGTGGATTAAGCAAAAGCTTTCCGGGCGTGAAAGCGCTGACCGGCGTGGATTTCACGGTGCGCAAAGGGGAAGTGCATTGTCTGATGGGCGAAAACGGCGCAGGCAAATCCACCTTGATTAAAGTCCTGACCGGCTTGTATAAACGCGACGTCGGAAAAATTCTCTATGAAGGGCGGCCGCTTGAATTGCCATCGCCCGTCGAAGCGCCACAGCACGGCATCAGCACGGTCTATCAGGAAATCAATCTGATTCCGGCGTTGTCGGTGGCGGAAAACATCTATTTAGGCCGCCAGCCGATGAAAGGCGGGCGCATCAATTGGAAAGCCATCAATGAAGGGGCGCAGGCCGCGCTGAAAAAATTAGACGTGACGGTGGATGTCACGCAGCCGGTCTCCTCATATTCCGTCGCCATTCAGCAGCTTGTGGCGATTGCCCGCGCGCTCGATATTTCCGCGAAAGTGTTGATTCTCGATGAACCGACCTCCAGCCTCGACACGCCGGAAGTCGCGCAGTTATTCGGCATCTTAAATCGGCTGAAAGCCGAAGGCATGGCGATTATTTTCGTCACGCACTTTTTAGATCAAGTCTATCAGATTTCCGACCGCATCACCGTGCTGCGGAACGGTCAGCTTGTCGGCGAATATCGCACCGCCGAATTGCCGCGCTTTGAATTGATTGCGCGGATGTTGGGCAAAGAACTGGAAGAATTTGAAAGCGAAACCGCCGCGACCTCGCATCTTTCGCCGCAAGAAGAACAGCGCAAGCCCGCGTTTCTCCAAATTCGCGGCATGGAGCGCAAAGGCGCGATTTCCGCGTTTGATCTCGATATTCGTGAAGGCGAAGTGTTCGGCTTGGCCGGATTGTTGGGTTCTGGCCGCACGGAAATGGCGCGACTGCTCTTCGGCATTGATAAAGCGACCGCCGGAAAAGCCATCTTAGACGGGCAGGAAGTTGATCTTTCCTCCCCGCGCCGCGCGATTGATCACCGGTTCGGCTTCTGCCCAGAAGATCGCAAGGTGGAAGGAATCATCCCGGATTTGACGGTGCGCGAAAACATCGTCCTTGCGCTGCAAGGCACGAAAGGCGTGTTCAACACCATGAGCAAACGCGAGCAGTTGGAGTTGGCGGAGAAATACATCAAGGCGCTTGCCATTAAAACGCCGAGTCCCGAGCAATCTATCAAGAACTTGAGCGGCGGCAATCAGCAAAAAGTCATTTTAGCGCGCTGGCTCGCCTCGAATCCGCGCTTTTTGATTGTGGATGAACCGACGCGCGGCATTGATGTCGGCGCGAAAACCGAAATTCAAAAGTTATTGATTTCTCTCAGCCGCGAGCAGCAGATGGCGGTGTTGTTTATTTCCTCAGAATTGGAAGAAGTGATTCGATGCAGCGACCGCGTGGCCGTGCTGCGGGATCGGAAAAAATTAGCCGAATTAGTCGGCGATCAGGTTGAAGAAAAGGCGATTATGCGCACGATTGCAAAGAAGGAGGCCGCCCAATGAGTGCATGGTTCAGTCGTTTACGAAGCGAGCAGGCGCAGAAAGTCCTGTGGCCGCTGGTGGCTTTAGCGACGATTTTGTTGTACAATCTGTTTTTCACGCCCGGTTTTTTCCACATAGAAATCAAAGACGGGCATCTGTTCGGCAGTCTTGTGGATATTTTAAATCGCGGCGCCCCGACCATGTTGCTGAGCATTGGCATGACGCTCGTGTACGCTTCCGGCGGCACGGATTTGTCTGTCGGCGCGATTCTCGCCATTTCAGGCGCAATGGCGGCCTACTTGATTCGTCCGGGTTATGCGAACGGCGTGCTGGAATATCCGAATCCGCCGACCTCGATGTTCGTCGTATTGGCGCTGCCGATTCTTATTTCGCTGTTAGCGGGCTTGTGGAACGGATTTTTAGTCGCGTATTTGGAAATTCAGCCGATTATCGCCACGCTGATTCTGATGGTCGCGGGGCGCGGCATCGCGCAATTGATTACGAAAGGGCAGATCGTCATCTTCATTCACGATTCCTTTGAGTTTGTCGGCGGCGGCTTTCTGTTCGGCTTGCCGTTCCCGGTGATTCTCGTCATCCTCATGGCCGCGCTGACGTATTTCCTGACGCGCAAAACCGCGCTCGGCATGTTCATCGAGGCGATTGGCGCGAATCCGAAAGCGAGCCGGTTCATGGGCTTGCAAGCTCGGCCGATTAAGTTGATGCTGTATGTGTTTTCCGGCCTCTGCTCAGGCATCGCCGGGCTGATTATCTGCTCGGACATCAAAGGCGCGGACGCGAATAACGCCGGGCTGTTTTTGGAATTGGATGCCCTCGCGTCGGTCATTATCGGCGGCACGATTTGGGGCGGGCGGTTCACGCTGATGGGGTCGCTGGTCGGCACGCTGATTATCCAAGCCTTGACCACGACGATTCTGACGCGCGGCATCGCTCCAGAAGTCACGCTGGTTTATAAAGCGATTGTGATTGTGTTAGTCGCCCTGATTCAATCTGAAAATTTCCGGCGATTGTTTACGGGCTATTTCTCCGCGCTGAAAGCCGCTTCTCCGGCGCGCGTCCCAGCGCAGCCGTCGCCAGAACTGAAAAAATAACAGAAACAACATCGTGGAACAGGCAGGAATGCCTGTTCCAGCGAGAACACATTTCATTGAGGATCGCTATACTTAGGAGATAGTATCATGAAACTTCGATTGAATCAACGCAACATTCCGCTTTTGGCGACTGTGGCCGTCTTCGTGACGATTTATTTCATCGGCTCGCTGATGTACCAGAATTTCTTTTCGCTGCGCGTCTTTTCAAATTTATTGATTGATAACGCCTTTGTCGGCGTGATTGCCGTCGGCATGACGTTCGTGATTATTTCGGGCGGCATTGATTTGTCCGTCGGCTCAGTCGTCGCGTTTACCAGCGTGTTGACGGCGAAATTAATCATGGTGTATCATATTCACCCCATCTTCGTTATCCCGCTTGCGTTAGCTATCGGCGCGGCGCTCGGCTTCGCCATGGGCTGCCTGATTCATCATTTCGGCCTGCCCGCGTTCTTGGTCACCTTAGTCGGCATGTTTCTGATGCGCGGCTTGGCGTTCCAAATCACGCTGGAATCCATTGCCATTCAGGACAATTCGTTTATGTCGAGCCTGATTTCAATAGGCATTCCGTTAGCGAAACGGGTCAAACTGCCGCTTGGCACCGCGCTCATGTTCCTGCTGATTGTGCTGATTGGAATCTATATTTCGCGCTTCACGAAATTCGGGCGCAACGTGTACGCTATCGGCGGCAACGAGCAATCTGCCGTATTGATGGGCTTGCCGGTCGGCAAAACGAAGGTGATGATTTACACGCTGAACAGCGCGCTTTGCGCATTAGCGGGCGTGGTGTATACGCTCTACACGCTTTCCGGCTATCCGCTCGCCTGCTCTGGCTTGGAACTCGACGCGATTGCGGCGGTCGTCATCGGCGGCACGCTGCTGACCGGCGGCATGGGCTATGTGGAAGGCACGTTCATCGGCGTCTTGATTTTAGGGCTGATTCAGACCTTTATCAACTTTCAAGGCACGCTGAGTTCATGGTGGACGAAAATCGTGATCGGCATCCTGCTCTTTACGTTCATCCTGCTGCAAACCTACATCACGAAAACCTCCAGCCTCACGGCGCGCAAAGCCTGAATTCTTCAGGAGCGCAACATCGAGATTTTGCGCTCCTCCGCCAATCCAATGCACATGACAGGACTGACGCACCCCACCCCGGCCTTCCCGTCAAATCAGGGGAGGGAGACGATAGAAAAATCGTTCCTCTCCCCTGATTGAGGGGGGGGTGGGGTCTGCGTCAGTTCTGTGAATTAGACAGGATCGCCTGTCAGCGCCGCCGCAAAAAAAGGACGTCTTTTTTCTTGACAAATCCCCCTCCCCCCAGAGTAGGCCAGCCTCAGCAATTTCAGCGAGACGACATGCTTCTACAACATCATAATTTTTTCAGGAGGAGCCTATGCGAATCAACCTCAGCGGCGTCCTTGCCGCGGCGCTGCTTCTGTTTGCCAATCACCCTGGACAGGCGCAGACGCCGCCGTCCGACCTCACGCTGCGCATCACCGTTGTCGCTCCGACGGCGGCCGCCCCCGCGACGCTCGACGCGCCGCCGGCGCTCGCGCCGGAGCGGACGGCCGCGGCCGTGCCGGAACCATCCACCTTCATGCTCGTCGGCCTCGGCGGCGCCGCCCTCATGCTGTGCCGCCGCCGCGCCTTACACAGGAGGGACATCCCATGAAATACGCTCGTTGGGTCATCGCCCTGCTTTCCGCGTGCTGCGTGACCGCCTCGCTCGGCCACGCCCAATTGCCCCGCGCGCTGACGTATCAAGGCGCGCTGACGCAGGCGGACGGCGCGCCCATGACGGGCAGCGTCCAGATGGCGTTCGCGCTGTATGCGTCTGCCAACGCCACCACGCCGCTCTGGAGCGCGCCGTCCGCCAACGTGTCCGTGACACACGGCATCTACACGGTGACGTTGGGAACGCCGCCGTTCGTTGGCGCGCCCGCCTTGAGCGCGCTGCCGTTTGATGCGCCGTATTTCCTTGCCGTCACGGTCAACGGCGTCGCCTTGACGCCGCGCCATCAATTGACCGCCGCGCCGTATGCGTTTCGCGCCGCGAGCGTGGAGGGGCTGACACTCGCCAACGGGAAGGTCGGCATCGGCACGACCGCGCCGCAGGCGACGCTGGATGTCGCCGGGCCGATCACGGTCTCCTCCTCCTCGGCCCCGCTCTTTTTTACCGGCACGACGGCGTCGGGCGCGCCGGTGTATGATGGCGCGCGCCTGCGCTACGATCATCATTTTTTCGGCGCGGCGCTGGATGCCCTGGTGGTCGAAAAGACAGACGGGAACGAGAACGCGCCGGACGGCGGCATTGCGGTCGTCATGACGGGCGCGGATCAGCAGGCCGATCTGGCGGTGGCGGTTCGCGGCGATGGCAAGGTCGGCATCGGCACGCCGACGCCCGCCTACACGCTGGATGTGAACGGCCCGGTGCGCGCGAGCGGCGATCTGTGGACAACCGGCGCGATTCGCGGGCTTGGCGACCGTCCGCTGACCGGCATGTATTCGAATCAGGATCCGTGGAACAGCCGCGCCTATTTGGAGATGTGGGGCGCGGACACGACGCGCACCGGCGAACTGCGTTTAGCCGGAACCTACGTGGACATGGTGTATAACTCAACAACCGCCGGCTATGGCAGCATTGGCATGCGGCTGAACCAATACGGCAACGTCGGCATTGGCACGACTGCGCCGCAGTCTAAATTGGATGTGAACGGGACCAT
>CAZCGG010000193.1:0-8808 GCA_964498135.1 uncultured Candidatus Moduliflexus sp. | reverse complement strand
ATTCGCTCGCCCGGGCTTGGATGCGTTGATAAAAATGTTTCAATCGCGCTCGGCGAATGTTCTTTCGCTAATTTATCGAAAAAATAGGCCAGCGCAATCGGATCGTATCCGGCGTAGTACAGCGTTTCCGTGCCTAAATCATCGGCCTGCCGCTCATCGTCGCGGCTATTTTTCAGCAGAAAGCCCGTGGCAATCGCGTCGGCAATCATTAAGCCGAGTTCTTCGTCGCGTTCTTTCTCGCTCAGTTCCCAAAACAACGCGAAGCCGAGTTGCAACGCGATCAATTTCGACATGCGTTTTGCGCCGTGCCGCGCGGCGACATGCCCGATTTCATGCGCCAGCACTCCGGCGAGTTCGGCCTCGCTGCCCGCTTCCTCAATCAAGCCGCGATTGACGTAAATGAAGCCGCCGGGCAGCGCAAACGCATTGATGTCGTCCGTGTCAATCACTTTGAATTGATAGGAAATATCCGGCCTGCGCGACGCCTGCGCGAGCCGCTGGCCGAGCATGTTGACATAATCTTGAATGTATGGTTGATTAAAGACTTGCTCTTCGGTTTCAACCTCATTCGCGGCCTCCGAGCCGATTTGAATTTCCATGTCCTGCGGGATGAGATTGAATCCTCCCGTCAAATCGCCGAAACTGCCGGGCTGGTAGGCGCATCCCGATACGCGCATCACTGTAAGCGCGACAAACACAAGCATGAACCGTCGCTGCGTCAATGTTCGATACATAACCAATTCCTCCTTCATACTTGCTGAACGGGTGGCATGCCGTTTCTTCACCGCCGCGTCGTTCAGTCAAGACAGTGTATAACATCCCAAGAATTTTTGTCATGCTATTTTTTAAAAAAGCAAAAAATAGGCCAGCCTTCTTTCCGGCAAATTCCTTTGGATTTGACGCAGTATGAGGGAAATTGGTACTTCGAATTTCAAGAAGATGAGAAATGCGCTTTCACAGGCGGGCAGGAAAATATGTGAGCGCATGAAGGAACTGGGCCGCAGACGTTTGAAGTCTTGAAGACTTCAAACGTCTCGATCCATGCGCCATTCAACGCGATTCGGCGGCATCATCGTCATGCTCAAAATAAAATCCGCACGCCTCAACCGGCACTTGTTCGCCCTCTGTGCGCGGATATTTTCGGCAATTGAGCGGGCGAAATTTATAAATCCGGCAATACTGCTTGCCGTCCGCGCCGTCTTTCAAGAAAATGCAGCGCCCATAAATCAACGCGCAACATGCGCCGCAGTGATTGCATTTTCCGCGTCGTTTCTCGGAAACAGGGAAGAATCCGCCGATAGTGCGTTTCAATTTTTGCATCCAGCCATTGTTTCGATGTTCCATTGTGAAATCCTTTTCTTTTCTCTAACATGCGTTATAACATAGCTGTCAGACATCTTAAAGGTGTCTGACAGCTTTTTTTCACCATCATCTCACGGCGCAGCGTGGTGAAGGCGGCTGAACAGCGCATACGGCACGGCAACCGTTCCGATGAGCGGGAGCGTATCATCTTTCCCGCCGTGACAATCCGACCCGCCGGTCGCCAGCAGCCCGCATTTCGTGACCATCTCGGTATAACGTCGCACGTCTTCCGGCGCATGCTCGCTGTGAAATACTTCCAGACCGCGCAGCCCCATGTCAATCAGCGCCGGAATCACGTCATCTTTGCGGGCTAAGCCGGGATGCGCCAGAATCGAGATGCCGCCGGCTTGCGTGATGATTTCAATCGCCTGTTGATGCGACATGCTCGTTTTGGCGAGAAACGCGGGTTTGCCCTTGCCGAGATAGCGATGAAACGCGTCTTCAAACGAGGCGGCGTACCCGGCATCAATCATGGCGCGGGCAATATGCGGGCGACCGGGCGAATTGCTGAACCCGGCCTGCCGAAGAAGGGTTTCTATCGAAATCACGATGCCTAATTCCGACAGCCGCTCAAGCACTTGCTCTATTCGGCGCAAACGCATTTGCTTTTGATGTTCCAACGCGTCGCGCAGCCCCGCATGATTCGGGTCAATGCCGTACCCCAGCAGATGCAATTCGCCATACTCCTCCGTCATCGTGCTGATTTCGATGCCGGACAGCAATTCGATTCCGGCTTTCGCCGCAAAATCGGCGGTTTCGCGGATGCCGCTCACGGTGTCATGATCGGTCACGGCAATCGCCCGCAGCCCCTTGCGCGCGGCGGCAGCCACCAGCGATTGCGGCGTGTAGCGTCCATCGGAATGAATGGTGTGAAGATGCAGGTCAATAAACCCGTCATCCGGCGAGATTGGTTCCCAATACGGCAGAGAAGCGGTCATGGCATTCACGCAAAAAAAGCGCAATGCCTGTCGGCGTTGCGCTTTAAGAAGAAAAAGCGGGGGACGGGATTCGAACCCGCGACTCCAAGCTTGGGAAGCTTGCACTCTACCAGCTGAGTTACACCCGCATTTCAATATTGATATTATACATATCTATCTCGAAAGAGCGCGCGATTTTTGTCAATAAAAAATTAAAAAAAATGTGATTTATGCGATGCGCAACTTGTTGAAGTTCCCTCGTTGAACAGGCGTTTTTACCCACCCCTGCCCCTCCCAAGAGGGGAATTGGCCGATCGCAACGCCCAGTATTCCCCTCTTGGGAGGGGCAGGGGTGGGCGTTTCATTCATAAAATTGCGCATCGCGTGTTATTTCGGCTGATTTTTGAGCATGGCCTCGGCGAAATCATGGACATGATGCACGTCTTTCATTTTCAACACTAACTTAAATTCTGCCGCCGCTTTTTCTTGCTCGCCGGTCTGCCGATAAATCGCGCCGCGCCGCAAATGCGCCCAAGGCACTAAGTACGTCGGCAATTCCGGTCGCGCGGCGATAATGTCATCAAACAACGGCGCGGCCTCCTGATATTTCCCCTGAAAAAACGCGCTCTCGCCGACAAGATATTTGGCCTGATAGATTAAATAGTCCGAATAATTGGGCGACCCGGCTTTGGCGATAATCTCCCGCCCCGTGAGTTGCGACTGTTCCCAATCATGAAATTTATGGTACGTTCCGGCGAGAAGCGTATGAAAAAACGGATTTTTCGGGTACGTTTCATGCAATGTTCGGCACAACGCAATCGCCTGTTCTTGTGAATTTTTTTCTTCTTTATAAATCTCGATCAGAAAATACCACGCCTCGACTTGCGAATAAATTCCGGTCTGGCGCAAGGCTTCCAGCATGGCAATCCCTTTCTCGCGGTCGCCTTTGGGCAGGGAAAGCAAAAACCGCCAGCGCCCGATTTTATCGCGGTAGCGGTAGGCGTAATAATTATAGAGCGCGTAGCCAAGCTGCGCATCCACGCTGATATTCGGCAAATCAGACGCTTTTTCCAGATAGTCGCGCATCTTGACGCCGTTATGATACGCCCGCGACCAGTCGAATTTCAGAAAGTTGTAATATTCCGCGTTGTAGCCGTAAGACGCGCCGAGATACAGCGTCGCTTCCGGGTCGTTGGGGGCCTGTTCGAGACGCGACTTGCACAGTTTGATAGATTTCGCCATCGCGTCCTCGAATTCCTTCTGATACGAGGCAGACCCCGGATCAATGCGCGTCAGCCAGCGCTTGGTCAGCGCGAGAAAAAAATAGGCTTTCGGATCGTCTGGATAATTCTTGATCTGGTTGGCAAACAGCGTCGCCGCGCGTTCAAAATCCCCCAGATACAGGGCATTTAAGCCCGCCGTCACGTTCGCGTGAATAATGTCCGCGCGTTCCGTCGGCACGGCCACCGTGACGACATACGAGCCGTTCACGCCCTGCTCCAGCAGAAACAGCGCGCATAACAGCCCGAAAAGTTTTCCCGTATGCGCCAGACAATGCCGCAGATTCAGTCGTTTCACGTATTCCCTCGCTGCGATTTGTTGGCTAAGCGCGCTTTCAACTTCTCAAGTTCATCCACCGCTTGCTGCTCTTTTATCGCTTGATCCAGCTTATATTCATTCACGTCCACCAATTGTTCAAAATCGGCAAGCAGCCGCTCCGCCCGCGCGCTTGCGGCGGCTTCCGCGTCCTTCGGCTTGGCTTGCAATTTTTCTTTTAAAATGATATTTTTGCGGTGCAGCGCCTCTTTTTCCGCTTTGAGTGAATCGCGCTGCCCAATCAGGCGGGAGAGATGCGCTTTCACCTGTTCGAGATGCTTCGCGTCGCCGCTTTTCTCGATAAACGCCAGCCGCTCATTCCATTTATCCAATTCCTGCTGCGTCTCTTTAAGCTGCTGATCCGTCTTCTTTTCGGTTGTGAGAAATTTCATGACGTACTCATGCGCGTCTTTGTACGACAAATCATCAATCATCAAATCCTGATCAACTTCCTGATAGGCCGTCTCTGCCATTGTTCGCTCCTTCTTCATATTTCTGCCGCATTTTTTTGGAAACCTGACCGGTCTTTCAAAACAAAATAAATATCTCTCGTTCAGGCGAGATTGTCAAGCAAAAAGCATCTCTTCCCGAAAAGGGAAGGATGACATGGCGTTCGACAAATCCATATTTTTATTTTTAAAAAAAGTACGAAATAAACTTGACAAGAACATACTCAAATATTATATTTACGTCATAGTCATATTTATTATAACAACACGAATGACTGATTCGTTCAGTGATGCAATGTTTGCATCCATTCATGAAACATCTGAAGTTGGAGGAACGCAATATGGCAGCAGAAAAGATTATCGGCATAGATTTAGGGACAACAAACTCCGTCGTTGCCGTCATGGAAGGCGGCGATCCGGTTGTCATCACGAACCCGGAAGGCAGCCGGACAACCCCGTCCGTCGTCGGTTTCACGAAAGACGGCGACCGCGTGGTCGGCCAAGTCGCCAAGCGGCAGGCCGTGACGAACCCGGAAAATACCATTTTCTCGATTAAACGCTTTATGGGGCGGCGGCACGACGAAGTCAGCGAAGAAATGAAAATCGTCCCGTATCACGTCATTAAAGCGGGCAACGGCGACGCCCGCATTGAGGCGCAAGGCAAGCAATATTCGCCGCCGGAAATTTCCGCGATGATTTTGCAGAAAATGCGCGACGCGGCGGAGCAATATCTCGGCCAGAAAATCAACAAAGCCGTCGTCACCGTGCCGGCGTATTTTAACGACAGCCAGCGCCAAGCGACGAAAGACGCCGGAAAAATCGCTGGGCTGGAAGTGCTGCGCATCGTGAACGAGCCGACCGCCGCCGCGCTCGCCTATGGCCTCGATAAGAAGAAAGATGAAACCATCGCCGTGTTCGATTTCGGCGGCGGCACGTTCGATATTTCGATTCTGGAAGTCGGCGAAGGCGTCGTGGAAGTGAAATCCACCAACGGCGACACGCATCTCGGCGGCGATAACCTCGACCAGCGCGTGATTGACTGGATGGTCACGGAATTTAAAAAGGATCAGGGCATTGACCTGAGCCAGGATCGCATGGCGCTGCAACGCCTGAAAGAAGCGGCGGAAAAAGCGAAAATGGAGCTTTCGACGCTGTCGGAAACCGACATCAACCTGCCGTTTGTGACGGCGGATCAAAGCGGCCCGAAACATTTGAACATGCGCCTGACTCGCGCCAAATTCGAGCAATTGGTGGATGATTTATTGGAACGGACATTGGAACCGTGCCGCAAAGCGTTGAAAGACGCGGGCTTGCAGTCCTCCGACATTGATGAAGTCGTGCTGGTCGGCGGTTCGACCCGCATTCCGAAAGTGCAGGAACTTGTGAAACGTCTGTTCGGCAAAGAGCCGCACAAAGGCGTGAATCCGGATGAAGTCGTGGCAGTCGGCGCAGCGATTCAGGCGGGCGTGCTCGGTGGCGAAGTGAAAGACCTGCTGCTGCTCGACGTGACGCCGTTGTCGCTCGGCATCGAAACGCTTGGCGGCGTGACCACAAAGCTGATCGAACGCAATACCACGATTCCGACGCGCAAAAGCGAAACCTTCACGACAGCGGCGGACAATCAGACCAGCGTTGAAATTCACGTGCTGCAAGGCGAGCGCGAAATGGCGCGAGACAACCGGACGCTCGGCAAGTTCCATCTCGTCGGCATTCCGCCAGCCCCGCGCGGCATTCCGCAAATCGAAGTCACGTTCGACATTGACGCCAACGGCATCGTGAATGTGTCCGCGAAAGACCTCGGCACGGGCAAAGAGCAGCAAATCACGATCACTTCGTCGAGCGGATTGACGGATCGTGAAATTGACCAGATGGTCAAAGACGCGGAATCGCATTCCGACGAAGACAAGAAGCGGCGCGAAGCGATTGACGTGCGCAATCAGGCCGATTCGCTGGTGTATCAGACCGAGAAACTGCTGAGCGAGAACCGCGAGAAAATCGCCGCCAGCGACATCAGCGCCATCGAAGACGCGCTCAAGAAGACGAAAGAAGCGGTGGAGTCGAATGATGCGGGGCGCATCAAAGCGGCGATGGATGACTTGACGAAAGCCTCGCATAAGATGGCTGAAGCGATGTATAAGCAGCAGGCGCAGAGCGGCGGACAGAAAGGCCCGCAGGCGGGCGCAGGCCAGAAGCAAAATTCCGGCAAACGCGATGATGATGTCGTGGACGCGGAATTTGAAGACGTGAAGTAAACGCCTTCCATGCGGCAGGAGTCAGCCCCGCTGACTCCTGTTTTTACTTTCGAAAGAACCGCAGCCACAAATTGACGCAGATTTACACAGATGAAAGACTCATGTTACGCGGTTCGTAGTTTTTTAACGCCGAAGGCGTGACATGTTTGTAGAAAGACAAGGCCAGCAAAACGAATGAACGCCGAAGGCGTGGCATATTTTTCGTTTGCCGCATCATGTCACGCCTACGGTCATGGTGAGCGGAGTCGAACCATGCTTGCCGCATCATTTACAATTATACCACTACCAATTTTTAAGCGTTCTCAGGAGTGTCAAATCTTGATTTGACACGCGAAATCAAGATTTCGCGCTCCTAAAAATTAGCGTTCACGTGTACTACGCCGCCCGTGCCAGAACTCGCATTATTTAGGGATAAATTTTATGGAAACTTATTCACTTATTACCCTGTTGACTGCTGCTGTTCTGTTGACCTCCACCCTCGTGCTTGTGCGCCGCCGCCGCATCAAAGAGCAGCAAGCCTTATTGGAAAAAGTCGCGGCGGAAAAAGAATTTCAGCAGATTGACCTGATTCGCGTCCAGAACCCGACCGAGCAGGACGCGCAGGCGTATGCCCTGATTGAAGCCGAACGCCAGAAAGTCTGGACGCGCGTGTCGCTGCAAACCTCCATTGCGCCGGGCATGATTTGGAATGCGTGTTACGATCTCGTCACGCGGATCGCCGCGATTTATGCGCCGGACGCCGAACAGCCGGTCTTTCAGGTGTCGCTGTCGGACATGCTGGGCCTCAATGACCGCGTGATTCGGCGCATTCAGGAATATCTCGACCAGTTCCCCTTAAACACCATCAAAGAAATGAAAGTGCAGGATATTTTGATGTACAAGAACTGGTTCGATAACATGTCGCAGCATAAAGTGGTGCAGCTTGCCAAACAGCATAAATATCTCTACACCGCCGGTCAATATGCGTGGATGGCGTACAATGCCCTCAACCCTTGGTATTGGGGGCAAAAGGTCATTTTCGAGGCCGGGCGCGAAGGCTCGTTCCGCTATCTGCTGAGCGTGATTCTCACGATTGTCGGCGAAGAGGCCGTCTTGGTGTACAGCAAGCGGCGCATCCGCCAGAGAGCCGTCGCGCTGGAGCGCGGCATTGCGATTGAAATGATCAATCTCGCGGTCGCGGATAAAGTGGTGTCCGCCGAAGAATATGACGTGCTGCTGAGCTACATTCTCAATAGCTCCCGCTTTGACGACGCGCTCAAAGTGACGCTGCTGAAAGCCGCGCAGCGCAAGCAGCCGCTCAAATCAACGCTCGAACCGGACAAACTCGACGAAAAAGAGAAAAAGCGCGTCTTAACCGAAGTCGAACGGGTTGCCAAAGCGGACACGCTCGGCGCAATCAAGAAGCGCGAGGCGCTGCGGGCGTTGGAAGAGGCGCTGTCGGTCACGTCCGGCTACCGGACGCAATTGGAGCTTGCGCCGCACGAAGAAGTGCATAGCATGGATGTCATGCGCCAGCACCGGCGGCGGGAAGAGGCGATTTTTCGGCTGATGACGCAGGCCGGGGCATTGAATGGCGCGCTGCCCGACACGCTGCGCGATTACATCACCGAACGCGCCGAAAATTATCCGCTGCCGTTTGATCAGGACGAACAGGCCGCGATTTTGCAGGAAGCGACCGCGCCGACGCCGATAGATGAACTGGCGAAAGAGATTCCCGTCAACACGGAAAAAGAGCGCGCCTTGACCGAAACGCTGGACGTGCTGCTCTGGTATCTCCCGTTTACGCGCAAACATGAGGCATTTTTCGTGCAGCTTGTCGCCGCGCTGCGCCTGAAAGATGTCAGCGACTCGCTCTTGCAAAAACGCCTCGAACGCCTGCTGCCGGGGGGAAAATTAATTGGCAAACCGGCGTTTCCGATTTTGAAAGTCTTGTTTCGGCAGATCCGGCAGGACGAGCAGATACTCGCGCTTGTCGAAACCGGCGCGACGTATCAATTTCAGACGACTGAGGAGCGGCCAAAGAAAAAGGACGCCGCGCTCTGGCTCTGCGTGACGACGGAACGCGCCTTTTTGCTGACCGCCGCCATGTTAGAGCAATCGCTCTATCATCACGCCGTCGAGCTTCAGCCGCCGGTCAGCCTCAGCATTGAGCGCGGCCGCGTGTATGACGCCTATACGCTGCGCGACGCGGCGCAGCAGGAAGTCCGCCTGACGAACACGCTCTTCAATTCG
>CAZCGG010000192.1:0-8813 GCA_964498135.1 uncultured Candidatus Moduliflexus sp. | reverse complement strand
TTTTAAGTCCCTTGCGTCTACCAATTCCGCCACCCCGGCAGAACCCCATGAAGGCGACATCCGGATTTGAACCGGAGCATAACGGTTTTGCAGACCGTCCCCTTGACCACTTGGGTATGTCGCCATAAAAAATAAAAAAAAGCGGGAAACGAGATTTGAACTCGCGACCCTCGCCTTGGCAAGGCGATGCTCTACCACTGAGCTATTCCCGCTTGGTCAAGAGCTACCTTGAAAACCACGCAAAAATTTGTCAATAAAAAATTATATCGTCTGTAAAAAAAGTTGCGTCCCCGTGTTCACGTTTTCGATTCCATCGAGAAGGATGCCGGAATCATCGGTCTTTTCGGGCGCGAGGCCGTCATGCGCACAATTGCGCGCATTTTGTTGATTCTTGAGGAAATTACGGAAATTTCCGATAAAGTTCTTGACAGGAACGCTTGTGAACGGGTAGAGAGGAATATGTCAATGAATGCGCGGAACAGAGCGCGACATTCCTCAGTCATCGTCGGCGTCTCTGCTGGCAGCCGCCTTTTGGTAGATGCATCGCGCAGCAACGCGCAGGGAGAACATCTGTGAATACTTGTCCAATATGTCAAACCACCTTGCGACAGGTGGCATATCAGCATCTCGCGCTGGGGCAATGCGAATCTTGCAGTGGCTTCTGGTTTCGAGAAGGCCAATTCCGCGAGGCAAAGCAGTTGGGGTTCGTTGGGCTTCAGGGAACGGTTTCGCCCAAATACAGCCGAGAAGAATCTGCCAATGAAACCGCCGAAACGCCGCAACGTCTCTGCCCAGATTGCGATATTCCGCTTGTACCTTACACTTACGCCTATTCATCGGGCATCCAATTGCATCGCTGCGCTCGCTGTTCAGGCATCTGGGCGTCTTACGCGGATTTGCTGCACATCGAAGAACTGCTGGCCGGGTATCAGGAATCATTGGAAGAGGCGAAAGCCAAAGTCATGCCGCTCATGATGCAGGTCAAGCAGCAGATTCAAGAGGAAGAGGCGGCGAGGGAAAAAGAGCGGCAGGAAAAGGGCGGCATGTTTCAGCGAATTTTCAGGCGAGCGGGGCGCAAAAATCGCCGGAAAGAGCATCCGTTTGACGATGTTGATCCTGATAAGCAAGGGATGTTTTGACGGGAAACCTGTTAATTCGTCCTTGTCGCGCTGACATCGGGAGGAAATTGCGTTCGGCTGCGCAATGCGGCGTCAATGAGGCTGGCATGGCGCGGTCATTGGTGAAGTAGTGGGCGTCGTTTTCATCAGGCTTCATTTTCTTTCATCATCAACGAGGAGGCACACATGAGATTCGAGCGTTCAAGCGGCGTGTTGCTGCATCCGACTTCGCTTCCGGGCGAATTCGGAATCGGGGAACTGAACGAACATGCTTATCGGTTCGTAGATTTGTTAGCGGAAAATCAACAAAAACTCTGGCAAATTTTCCCGTTGGGGCCGACCGGCTATGGCGATTCGCCGTACCAATGTTTCTCGGCGTTTGCGGGCAATCCACTGCTGATCGACCTGACGAAATTCGTCCGCGAAGGCTGGCTGACCAAAAAAGACGTGAAACATGAGCCGTTCGACGACCTTGATATTGATTACGGGCGCGTGATTTTTTTCAAAAAAGAGCTCTTTAAAACCGCGCATCAACGCTTTCAAAAATCGGCCACGAAAGAGCAGCAGCAGCAATATCAAACCTTTTGCGAGCAGCAATGGGATTGGCTCGAAGATTTCGCCCTGTTCATGGCGTTGAAAGAGCATCACGGCGGCGCGGTCTGGAACACGTGGGATGAGGCGCTGGTCAAGCGCGATCCGGCGACGCTCGCCGAATGGAAAACCCGCTTGCAGGACGCGATTTCGCTGCAAAAATTCCTGCAATTCCAGTTCTTCGCGCAATGGATGGAGTTGAAAGCATACGCGAACGGCAAAGGCATCAAAGTCATCGGCGATTTGCCGATTTTCGTCGCGTTCGACAGCGCGGACGCTTGGTCGCATCCCGATCTGTTTTATTTCGATAATACCGGGCAGCCGTTGTACGTCGCGGGCGTTCCGCCGGATTATTTCAGCGCAACCGGCCAATTATGGGGCAACCCGCTCTATCGCTGGGATGTCATGAAACAGCACGGCTATGCGTGGTGGGTTGAACGATTCAAAAAGATTTTCGAGGTCGTGGATATTGTCCGCATTGACCATTTTCGCGGCTTTGCCAAATATTGGCGCATTCCCGCCGGAGAAAAGACGGCCATCAACGGCACGTGGGAACCCGGCCCCGGCGAAGATTTGTTCCGCGCGATTGAAGAAAAACTCGGCAAATTGCCGATTATCGCGGAAGATTTGGGCGTGATTACGCCGGATGTCGTCGCGTTGCGCGAAGCGTTTGATTTTCCGGGCATGAAGATCTTGCAATTCGCCTTTGATTCGAGCGAAGCCAACGATTATCTGCCCCACACCTACGACAAGAACTGCGTCGTCTATACCGGAACGCACGACAACGACACGACGCGCGGCTGGTATGAAAAAGCGAACAAGAAAGATAAAACGTGGGTGAACAACTATCTGCGCACGAACGGCAAGGAAATCTGGTGGGATTTCATTCAGACCGCGTGGGCGTCCGTCGCCGATATTGCGATGGTGCCGCTGCAAGATATGTTAGGGCTTGGCAGCGACGCCCGCATGAATACGCCTTCCACGACCGGCATGAACTGGAAGTGGCGGTTCACGTGGGAGATGATTCCGTCAGAAGCGTTTGCGCGCCTGCGGCAGTTTACCGAATTATACGGACGGTAAGCCGCGCTTTTCATCGAAGTTGTCAGACACGCTCACCGTGTCTGACAACTTCTGTCATTTTTATGCGGCGGGCGCAACAAGCCGCGCTGCTTCATGATGCGGTTGCGCTTGACTTTACAGAAAGCCGTTCGCAGATGAACCGCGAGCGGTTCGCACGCCGTCGCATGCCTCTGAGCGCGGCGTATTGATGAGGGGAGGAACGAAGAACGAGCATGTCATTTTCTGATTATCGAAAGGAATTTGAATATGAAACCAATTTTAAATGCTCAGATAGATTTGAACCGAATTGAGTTCTTCATAACGTACAAGTGTACCTCTCGTTGTGATCATTGTTCCGTTTATTCAATTGATACACAAGAAAATAGCGGACCGATTGATCTTGTTACGGCAGAAAATATAATAAATGACGCATGTGATAACTATAAAATAAACTCAGTCATGACATTTGGTGGTGAACCATTGTTATATCCTGATTTGGTTTGTAAAATTCATAACATAGCAAAAAACTGTGATATACCCGTTCGTCAAATTATCACTAATGGCTATTGGTCAAATAACAAAAATAGAATAAACGAAATTGTATCTATGATAACGGATGTTGAGGTAAATAATATTTTGGTATCTATAGATTGTTTTCATGAAAAATATCTTAACTATGAAATAGTAAAATACACAATTGAACAATTAAAGAAACGGACAAAAGCGAAATTACAGTTACACCCTGTATGGGTACGTACTAAAGATGATAATAATCCATATAATGAAAGAACAAAAAAGGTATTGTCTGAATTTGAGGAATTAGGGATTCTTATAAATGAAGGAAATATATTGTTTCCCTCAGGACGAGCACTAATTAACCTATCAGATTATTTGCCAAGAGCAAATATAAGCATCATAGGTACATGTAAAGATCAACCATATACCGATATGCCAAATGACATTAGGTCAATCTGTGTAGAACCAAATGGAGATATAGTTGCCTGTAATGCAATAGGAAATATTTATGAAAAACCATTTAAAGATATACTAAGAGGATATGATTATAAGAAAGATCAAGTTTTAAAAGCCATGATAGAAAGGGGGAGTGAAGGACTTTATTCAGTAGCAAATGAGAATAATTTAGAACTTTCGAGTGAGGACTATTATACAGTTTGCGAATTATGTAAAGATGTTTCTAAAAAACTAAGAGAGAAATGCCTAACAACTGTTTCAACCTGATATTTCCTTTGGCGCGGTTTATGCTACTCACGGCGTTCGTTTTACGCACAAACCGCGCCAAGCCGCTTTGCGGCACGGAAATACAGGTTAAGCAAATGTTCGGCTACGTTGGCAGAGGCGCGTATATTTCGAGGAGGGGGAATTCTCATAAAAGCGATAGAGGCTGAACGATATCGTAAAGCGAACGCAAAAGGCCGCGCCGCCTCACCACGCGGTTGCTCCGACATCGTAGTGATAATTTTTTGCTCCCTTATAACAACGGGAGGATAAGATCATGAGCTATAGTGACTTTACCGTTGATGATTTAAAACAAAAATTAGGGCTTCAATTAATCGAAGATCAAGTGTTGTTTCCCGTCCCGCCGGAATATCCGGTCTCAGACGACTTGCGCCGCTATCTCGCCAAATACAAACCGCTCGCGCTCGCAATTGACACGGAAAAAGCGCGTTCAGAATATATTATCGCGCCGCTCTTAGGCGAATTGAAACTTATCCATTCGCAGCATCTCAGCTTATTCTCAGGGATTGAATTCAATGTGGATAACGACGCGGGATTGACAGGACGCTGTGATTTTATTCTTGCCCGTTCACAGGAGCAATACGTCTTGACAACGCCGATTGTGGTCATGGTGGAAGCGAAAAATGATAATATTAAGAGCGGCATTCCGCAATGTGGCGCGGAAATGGTGGCGGCGCAACGCTATAATATCCAACATCAGCAAGAGGTGAACCCTGTCTATGGGTGCGTCTCAACCGGAACCGTCTGGAAATTTTTGCGACTCTCGCACACGCAGTTAGTGATTGATAGCGATGAATATTATATTGACAGCCAAGAAAAAATTTTTGGGATTCTGACGACCATGTGTCTTGGAGAGGAATTGACCGGCGATTTTGAGAGGCGGCGGTAATCGTCCGCCGCCTTGAGGCGCAAGCATCAGCCTTGCGTCGAGCATCGGTAAATCGTGGTTTGCCGGTAGGTGTCGCCCGGTTTCAACACCGTTGTCGGAAAACTCGCGCAATTCGGCGAATTTGGGAAATGCTGCGTTTCTAAGCAGAACCCCGCATGTTTACAATACACAACATTCTTCTTGCCGGTAATCGGGCTGGAATCCAAAAAATTGCCTGTGTATAATTGCACGCCCGGCTCAGTCGTTTCAACCTCCAGCACTCGGCCGGTCGTCGGTTCATACACCCGCGCCGCGCGCGCAAGCCCTGCGCCTTTCCGGGTAATCACGAAATTATGATCATACCCGCCGCCGAGCCGAAGCTGCTCGTCATCCTGCCGAATCCGCGCGCCAATTGCCATCGGTGACGTGAAATCCAACGGCGTGCCGCTCACGCGCCGAAGCTCGCCCGTCGGAATCAGCTTGGCGTCCACCGGCGTGAACGCATCGGCGTACAGCGTCAACTCATGGCCGAGAACGTCTTTCCCTGAAGCCGCGCCGAGCAGGTTGAAATAGGCGTGATTCGTCAGATTCAGCACCGTGTCTTTGTCGGTAGTCGCCGTGTAATCAATCGTCAAGGCGTTGTCGTTCGTGAGCGCATACACCACCGCCAGCGACAAATTTCCCGGATACCCTTCTTCGCCGTCTTTGCTCAGATAGCGCAACTCGACGCCGACGCGCTCCGCGCTTCTGATTTCCTTCGCGTCCCAGACGACTTTATCAAACCCTTTGAGGCCGCCGTGCAGATGATTCGTGCCATTATTTTGGGCCAGCGTGTATTCAACGCCGTTCAGCGTGAATTTCCCCTCCGCAATGCGGTTGCCGAACCGCCCGATCAATGCGCCGAAATACGGATGAACGCCTAAAAATCCTTCCAGCGTATCGAATCCCAACAGCACGTCATCAGCGGTGCCGCGCCGGTCAGGAACGAGCCACGAGACGATGATTCCGCCGTAATTCGTGATGCTGACGACGTTGCCGTGATCGTTGCGCAGCGTGTAGAGCGAAACGGCCTCGCCGCTGCGAGTCTGCCCGAATGCCTGCGTGTCTAATTTCATGAGCTTTTCTCCTCGATAGATGTGAATAAATAGGAAAACCTGAACGTCTTCGCAGACCATTCAGGTTTCGTTCAGACGAAATTCGCCTGAATCATCTCGCGTCATCGCCGCCCGATGATTTCGGCTTAATGACAAATTTGCCCGGATCTTCGCTTTCTCGCGGCTTCTTTCCGGCTTTCCCGTCGGGACCCTGCGAGACATGCTCACGCAGATTCTTCTCTAATTTTTCCGTAATTCGTTTAATTTCATCGCTGGATTTGCCCAATTTATATTTCTCGCCGAACGATTCCACCATCGCCACTAAAACGGCGATAAACGAATCTAACACGCCCTGATCATTCGGTTCGATGGCGACCGCGCCGAAAGACGGAATGTTGCGGAAATTCAGCTTTTTATCCATCACGTCAATCGGGAGAACGCCCGGCAGATCGCGTTTATTATATTGCAAGACGAGCGGGATCGTGCGGATGTTCAAGCCGTTCGCCGCCAAATTCTCCGCCAAATTTTTCAGGCTTTCCACGTTATCTTTATGCCGTTTGGCGTCCGAATCCGCGATGAACGCGACCGCATCCGCCCCGGTCAGCACCATTTTCCGGGTGGAATTATATTTCACCTGTCCGGGAACGGTATAGACTTTCAGCCGCAGATCCATGCCTTTGATATTCCCCAAATTGATCGGCAGCAAATCAAAAAAGAGCGTGCGGTCGGCCTCGGTTTCCAATGAAAATAATTTGCCGACGCTCCTGGGATCCAGCTTGCTGTGAAGCCATTGCAAATTGGTGGTTTTTCCGCCGACCGACGGGCCGTAATACACCACTTTTGCAATAATTTCTCGCGTATTATAATTAAACTGTGCCATACACCTCGTCCTATTCTCCACCAGGCGTTGCGTCCCGGATACATGACGAACTCCTGCGTTCCCAGGGTTATTCGGATGGCGGCAGTATCACGTGAATCGTGGTGCCTTGCTCGATCACGCTACGAACATCAACCTGCGCCCCATGCTCGTCAAGAATTTTTTTCGCAAGAAACACCCCGACGCCGACATCTGGACATTCACTGTCCACCCTTCCCGGCTCAAAGAAATGCGGCAGCGCATCGGGTGGAATCGCCTCGCCCGTATCGGCCATGTCAATCTGAAGGCATCCGTCGCGCAGGCGGCTGCTCATCGTCACGGCGCCGCCATCAGGCATGCGCTGCCGCGCGCTTTCGGCGAAATTGAGAAACACGCGTCGCAATTTTCGCGCATCGAAGGTAAATTCGCCGTCATATTCGGCCTGATGCCGCAGGTGAATCTGCTGCTTGCTGAATTGAGGCTCGACGGCCTGCATAATCTCGGCGATGAATTTGGTCACGGAGCAAGGCCGGCGATGCAGCGTGAGCGGCTGCCCCTGCGCGATTTCAATGCAGTCGTCCGCCGTTTCCGCGATCTGCTCAAGCTCTTGCAAAACTGGCAGGCAGGCGGCGTCGCGGGCAACGGAAAGCGCATGCGCCAATGTTCGCTTGAAATAACTCGCCGCGTTTCCTAACATCACGCATTGCTCGCGGCGAATCCGCTGCGCCGTTTCGTCGAATTTGACAAGCGCAATCGCCGCATGACGCATCAACGCTTGCACGAAGTTCAAATCATCGTGCGTCAGCGTCGCGTTATGATCGTAGCCATACGCGGTGCAGAGGCCGATTTCCTTTGCGTTCAGGCGAATCGGGACAATTAATACGCTTTCGAGATGCGGATAATCCTGCGTGACGACATGAAACGTCGCATCCGTCTGCACGTCTTGCGCTAAAATCGGCGTGTTTTTTCGCAACGCGTTCATAAGAATCTGCTCGCCGTCAATGGATTTGGCGGCAAGAAATAAATCGTCCGGCGTCCCGAACGACATGCCGATGGAGAGCCGCCGCGTTTCCTCATGCAACAGCAGCAGCGCGCAATGCTCGACCACGAGTTCTTCATGCACGGCCTCTAACGCGATATGCAGCAGCGTGTCGGCGTCTGGCGCGGCGGTAATCTGCTGGGCAAGCTCATTCACCAAAGACAATTCGCGGATTTTCATATCGAGTTTGCGCCGCGATTCATCCACTTCCGTGTAGAGTTCGGCCAACTGCATATTCGAATCCACCGCCTTCGACATCAGTTCGTTCGAAAGCTGGTAGGCGCGTTCCAATTCTTCGGTGCGCGTGAGCACTTTTTCTTCAAGCCCCCGGTTCAGTTGCTTCAACTGCCGGTACGATTCGCGCAACTGCATTTCCAAATCCCGGTTGCGCCGCCGCATTTCATATTTGTCAAGATTTTCACGAACGACGTGCGGAATTTTTGAAATAAAATCGCTTGATTTGACAAGATAATCAGACGCGCCGCTTTTCAGGGCTTTGACGGCCAATTTTTCCGATCCGCTCCCCGTGACCATCAAAATCGGGACATCCGGGCATTTTTTGACCAGCGTGTGCAGCAAATTCAGGCCATTGGTGTCTGGCAGGGAATAATCCAACACAATTAAATCGCACACATTTTGTTCAAGATAAGACAAACCGTCCGTGCCATTCGCCACCATTGTCAGCGCATAGTCTCGTTTTGGCAGGACGCTTGCAATCGCTTCGCGGGCGGTTTCGCTGTCATCAATCACTAAAATATGCGGTTTCATAAAAAAGCTGCCGTTCCCTACCCCATCGTGTTCAAAATGTCGTCGCGTTCATGCAAACGCATGGCATGCGTTTTTGCAAAAGATATATGAAAGTCTGATGTGGTGTCAAGAGATTTCTTCTTTCCTTCATCACAGGGAGAAAAAAAACGCGCTTGCCGCCAAT
>CAZCGG010000191.1:0-8898 GCA_964498135.1 uncultured Candidatus Moduliflexus sp. | reverse complement strand
AAAGATTCTTGCTTTGGCATTAGGCATGGCACTGATGACCTCAGCCGCCTACGCGGAAAAAGTAAAACTGTCAATTTTGGCAATGGTCGAACCCGGCACAGTCGGCGAAGAAGCGTTTAATCAAACGGTTGAACAATTTCAAGCGGCGTTTCCCGATATTGAATTGGAGCTTGAACGCGTGTCGCATGATCCGTTCCACTCAAAATTGCAAGCAATGGCCGTCGGCAAACAACTGCCGGACGCGTTTTACCTCTGGCCGGGCAAACGGACGGGCTATGTGACCGCCGCCGGATTAGCCAAAGATCTGCGCCCGTGGCTGAAAGGTAAAGAGGATCAGTTCTTGACGGGCATGTTAGCGCCGCAAGGCCCGAACGGGGAAATTTTCGAGCTGCCGATGCAAGTCACGTCAACGCATGTGATGTTTGCGAATGACCGCATGCTCAAGGAATTAGGCTTGACGTTCCCGAAAACGCTGGCGGAATTGGTGGAACAGAGCAAAAAAATCAGAGAGGCCGGTTTCGTTCCTTTGGCGATGGGCAACAGCGAAGGCTGGCCGATGCAGTCATGCTTTTTGAGCACGTTAACTGACCGCGCAGGCGGGCAGGAATGGTTTGACAAGGCGATTAAAGGCGATGGCGCGAGTTTTGCCGATCCGCAATTTATCAGCGCGTTGAACGTTCTGAAAACGCTGGTTGATGAAAAAGTATTTGTGGACGGAATGAATCAAATGGATCGGACGCAGGCCGTCGAACTGTTCGCGCAGGAAAAAGCCGTGTATTATATTGAAGGCGACTGGCGCGTGACCGATTTTCAAAAAACGCTGACGGATGAGCAGAAAGCCTATATTTCCTTGAATGTGTTTCCTGAAATTCCCGATCAAAAAGGCGTCGCCAATTCGACGGCGGCAGTCCCTGGAACAGGTTACGGCATGAACGCGGCGCTCGAAGGCGCGAAAGCTGATGCCGCGTGGGAATGGATTTGGTTTATTGCTGGGCAGACTGGCTCGAAAATTCGCCTCGAAGTGCAAGGCGTCGTGCCTGCATATAAAGACGTAAAAGCCCCTGACACGCTGGATGCGCTCGTGAAAAAGCTGATTGCGTTCACGGCTGAACACCCCATGACCTATGTGATTGACGACAAGATGGACGCTGAAGGCGTCGGCAATGTGTTGAACCCCGGACTTCAAGAACTGACGATGGGCGCAAAAAGTCCAGAAGATGTCGCCAAAGAGTATGAAGCATGGGTTGTTGCGAACGATTCGAACCGCAAAAAATAGCATCCACACCACGAACGCCGCCGCATCGCGGCGTTCTTCTCTCCCTCAAAAAAGTCGTTTAGCAAGCCTGAACCGTCGCAACAGATCGTTCAGGCTTCAACCGCAAGGATAGAAGAGTATGAAAGATCGAACGTTAAAACAGGTGAGCTATACGTTTTTGGCAGGGCCGGCCATTTTTATTTACGCGGCGGTCATTGTCTTTCCGATTATTTATAGCTTTGTCTTGAGTTTCATGGAATGGGGCGGCTCCGGCGTCCCGAAATTCGTAGGTATGGCAAATTATGTGAAAATGTTTCAGGACCCGATATTCTTGCACGGACTGCGCAACAACGCTGGCATCATCCTGATTTCCGTATTCGGCCAGATTCCGCTCGGCTTCGTGTTAGCGTACATTCTGTATCGCAAGCTCGTGCGCGCCTCCGGTTTTTTTCAAGCCATGATTTTTCTGCCGATTGTCATTGCGCCCATCGTCGTGGCGATCTTGTTTAAGCAATTCTTTTCGCCGAGCGGCATGTTTACCGAAGTCATCCGTTGGTGGACAGGCAATCCGAATTATGTCATGACAATTTTTCAAAATAAGCAATGGGGCATTGTTCCAATCTTATTTGTCGTTCTTTGGATGTACACCGGCTTATACATGATTATCTTTTTGGCGAATTTGCAGAAAATTTCGGCATCCATCATTGAAGCGGCGGTCATTGACGGGGCGACCGAATCGCAGATTCTTGTCAAAATCATTCTGCCGTCCATGATTGGCATTTTGTTTACGACGGCAGTATATGCGATTGCCGGAAGCATGAAATCGTTTGATTTAGTCTGGGCAATGACCGGCGGCGGCCCGGCGCATTACACGGAAGTGATTTCAATTTACATGTACAATAACACCTTCCAATATTATAAATACGGCTTAGGCAGCGCGGTTTCAATGGTCATTGTGTTCTTCAGCATGGGCTTGGTCACGATTTTGCGGCATATTTTTGAACAGTTCGAGAAAAAATACGGCTACGAATGAGTTCACGTTCCGAAATTTACACGACGTAAAGCGTTCCAGTCTGCCCGGATTCGAGCAGGCGCGGCGCGTGAAGACGTAAAACACTATGGCAGCAACAGCAGAATACAATATCGGCAGAATCAGCCTTTCTGCGCAAATCGTCGCCTATATCGTCATGATCACATTCACCGTCCTGACGATTGGGCCGCTCTGTTGGTTATGTTATTCGTCACTCAAAACGCATAAAGAAATCACCGAACGCCCGTTAGCGCTCCCCAAAGCGCCGACGATAAAAAACTACCAAATCGCATGGAAAAACGGCCAATTGAGCATCGCGGCGGTGAATAGCGTCATTTACACGACCGTCGCCACGATTGGCGTCGTCATTTTTTCCATTTCCACTGGGTATGCGTTCGCCAAATTCGACTATAAGATTACCAAATTTTTCTACTTTTTCTTCATTATTGGATTGCTCGTGACGGTGCAATCCGTACTCGTGCCGCTCTTTGTCATGGAAACGAAATTGCACATCATCAATACTCGGATCGGCGTTATTCTGCCGTACATCGCCTTTGGCCTGCCGTTTGCGGTCTATCTCGCCACGACGTATATTAAAGGGATTCCGAGCGCCTTGATTGAGGCGGCGGTTATTGACGGCGCGGATTACCTCAATATTTTTTGGCATGTCATTCTGCCCGTGTCAACGCCGATTGTTGCGACGATTACCATCTTTACATTTCTGGGAAACTGGAACGAATTTATCCTCGCGTTCATTCTGACCAGCAAGCCCTATCTGCGCAGCCTGCCCGTCGGCATCAATGCCTTTGCCGGAGGCTTAGTCATTGATTACGGCTTGCGCTTTTCCGCGCTGTGCATCGGCACGATCCCGATGATTATCTTCTACTTGATTTTCCGCCATCAAATCGAGCAAGGATTCGCAGGGGCGGCTGTGAAAGAATAATTTTATGTAAGGAGGAGTTGTCAGACGCCTTGAAGACGCCTGACAACTTTTTTTATGTATGAAATCTCTTGATTTATGTGGCCAATGGGACGTGCGGAAACGCGGCGACGCTGAGGCGATTCCGGCGACTGTTCCCGGATGCATTCACACTGATTTGCTGGCCGCCGGAAAAATTGATGACCCGTATTATCGGGACAACGAAGCGCGGCAGATGTGGATCGGCGAAACCGATTGGGTCTATCGCCGCGCGTTTATGGTGCCGACGGATTTGCTGCAAGAAACGCACGTCATGCTGCATTGCGACGGACTGGACACGCTCGCCGCAATTGCCATCAACGACAAGCAAATCGGCGCGGCGGATAACCAATTCCGCGCGTGGGAATTTGACGTGAAATCTGCCCTGCGCGAAGGGGAAAACATGATTGAGATCGCGTTTGCGTCAACCATGCCATATATTCAGGCCGAGCAGCAGAAACGCTATTTGATGTTGACCGGCTTGGGGGCGGATCCTCTGCACGGGCAGCACCGGATTGACGGCAGCAACCGCATTCGCAAAAGCCAATGCAATTACGGCTGGGATTGGGGTCCGATGTGCGTCACCGCGGGCATTTGGCGTCCGATCCGCATTCTCGCGTTTTCGGCAGGCCGCCTGCTTGACGCGCAAATCACGCAAGATCACAGCCAGCCCAACGCGGTCGGCCTGAACGTGTCGGCGCAAATCGAGCAGCCGCACGATGAGAATTTGACGGTCGCGTTCACGGTCGCGTTTGACGGCAAGTTGATCGTCGAAACTCGCGTTCCGGCGCAAAACGGCGCGGCGGCCGCCACGCTCACCGTCGAGAATCCGCAGCGTTGGTGGCCGAACGGATTGGGGGCGCAGCCGTTGTACGATGTCGCCGTCACGCTCGCGCAGGGCGACGCCGCGCTGGACTCGATCAAGAAAACCATCGGCCTGCGGACGCTCACGCTGGATCGCCATCCCGACAAATGGGGCGAATCGTTCCAATTTGTCGTCAACGACGCGCCGTTTTTCGCCAAAGGCGCGAACTGGATTCCGGCGGACACGTTCGTCACGCGCATCTCGCCCGCGCTGTACGAGCAGTTGATTAAAAGCGCGGCGGACGCCAACATGAACATGCTGCGCGTGTGGGGCGGCGGAATTTATGAAGACGACCTGTTTTACGAATTATGCGACCGCTACGGCATCACGATTTGGCAAGACCTGATGTTCGCGTGCAGCGCGTATCCCGGCAATGATGGGGCGTTCATGGCGAACGTCAAAGCCGAGCTTGCTGATAACGTGAAACGCCTGCGGCATCATGCCTGTCTCGCTTTCTGGTGCGGCAACAACGAGATTGAACTGATTCACCAGATGTTCTTGAGCGACGAGCCGACAGAGGGGCGCATGACGTGGGATGAATACAAGCAGATGTTCGACGTGGAGATTCCGGCGGTGATCGTGCATCATGACCCTGAACGCGCCTATTGGCCGTCAAGTTCGCATACGCCGCGCGGCGACCGGAAGCAGCCGAACGATCCGACCTGCGGCGACGCGCATCTGTGGGATGTTTGGCACGGGCGGCAGCCGTTTGAATGGTATCGCACGTGCGAACACCGTTTCAACAGCGAATTCGGCTTCCAGTCCTTCCCTGAGCCGCGCGTCGTCCATTCGTACACCGAGCCGCACGAGCGCAACATCACGAGTTACATGATGGAATGGCATCAGCGCAGCGGCATCGGCAACGACGCGATTCTGCAATACATGCTGTCGTGGTTTCAACTGCCGACGACGTTCGACATGCTGCTCTGGCTCTCGCAGATTTTGCAGGGCATCGGCATGAAATACGCGGTCGAGCATTGGCGGCGTTCGATGCCGCGCGGCATGGGGACGCTGTATTGGCAGATCAACGATTGCTGGCCGGTGGCAAGCTGGTCGTCCATTGATTTTTACGGCAACTGGAAGGCGCTGCATTACATGGCGCGGCGGTTCTTCGCGCCGCTGCTGATTTCCGCGCTTGAAGACATGCAAGAAGGCGCGGTGGAAGTGCATGTCACGAATGACTTATTGACGGCGAAAGCCGGACAGATTCGCTGGACGCTGCTGGAAACCGACGGGAAAATCTTGGCGCAGAATACGCTGGATTGCAGCCGGTTTGCGCCGGGCGCGGACACGAAAGCCTGCCTGTTGCAATTCCGCGATCATTTGAAGGCACACGGCAGCCGCCGCGTGCTGGTCTGGCTGGAATTGCTGGTTGACGGCAGCATCGTGTCCGACAATCTCGTGACGTTCATTCGCCCGAAACATTTGGAATTGCGCGAGCCGCAATTGCGGACGCAGATTCGACAAGATGGCGGCGCGTTCATCGTGACGATTGACGCGCAATGCCCTGCGCTGTGGGTATGGCCGGAGCTTGAAGGCGCGGCGGCGACGTATTCCGACCGCTTCTTCCATCTGCTCCCCGGCAAGCCGGTGGAGGTGCGGATCGAGCCGTCGAAGCCGATGAGCCTTGATGACGCGCGCAACGCCCTCAATGTGTATAGTTTGATAGACACGTTTCGCGTATAAATCATCTCAGTTTCCATGTGCGTCCAGTGAAATGGGCGCGCATGGCTGAACGCCCCGCTTCAGGGGCGCAACGAAATTGACATTTGGCAACCAAGTTTTCCGCCCGCATGTTCGCGTTACCTGCAAGCCGTTGTTAGCTTGTTATAAAAGTTTTTTAAAACGTTCCACAGATAATCTGGCTTGTTTCAAAATATGCGCTAAGGTTGTTCGTTTAATCGGACGATGAGCCGGAACCGTCAACTTTAATGTTTCTGAGACTAATTGTTTTTGAAGGCGAATATGACTGCCGTGTTGCCGGACAACCACCCAGCCGTCTCGACGCAATGCACGAATGACCTGTTCATAATTCACGCTCGGTACTTTACTCATACAGCAAGCTCCAGCAGTTCAGCCTGCGGCATAAAGTCCATATCATCTTCTATCGGTTCAAGATATAAGGTGATCGCTTCTTGAATATTCTTCATCGCTTCTTCTCGAGTATCTCCTTCGCTGATACATCCTGGAAGAGCAGGAACAATGACGGTATATCCCCCTTCATCACTTGGCTCGAGGATAATTCGTAATCTCATGGTCATCACCTTGACGTTATTGATATGCGAAAACTTATAAGAAAGATGAAAATCCTTCTCGTGACGTTCATTCGCCCGAAACATTTGGAATTGCGCGAGCCGCAATTGCGGACGCAGATTCGACAAGATGGCGGCGCGTTCATCGTGACGATTGACGCGCAATGCCCTGCGCTGTGGGTATGGCCGGAGCTTGAAGGCGCGGCGGCGACGTATTCCGACCGCTTCTTCCATCTGCTCCCCGGCAAGCCGGTGGAGGTGCGGATCGAGCCGTCGAAGCCGATGAGCCTTGATGACGCGCGCAACGCCCTCAATGTGTATAGTTTGATAGACACGTTTCGCGTATAAATCATCTCAGTTTCCATGTGCGTCCAGTGAAATGGGCGCGCATGGCTGAACGCCCCGCTTCAGGGGCGCAACGAAATTGACATTTGGCAACCAAGTTTTCCGCCCGCATGTTCGCGTTACCTGCAAGCCGTTGTTAGCTTGTTATAAAAGTTTTTTAAAACGTTCCACAGATAATCTGGCTTGTTTCAAAATATGCGCTAAGGTTGTTCGTTTAATCGGACGATGAGCCGGAACCGTCAACTTTAATGTTTCTGAGACTAATTGTTTTTGAAGGCGAATATGACTGCCGTGTTGCCGGACAACCACCCAGCCGTCTCGACGCAATGCACGAATGACCTGTTCATAATTCACGCTCGGTACTTTACTCATACAGCAAGCTCCAGCAGTTCAGCCTGCGGCATAAAGTCCATATCATCTTCTATCGGTTCAAGATATAAGGTGATCGCTTCTTGAATATTCTTCATCGCTTCTTCTCGAGTATCTCCTTCGCTGATACATCCTGGAAGAGCAGGAACAATGACGGTATATCCCCCTTCATCACTTGGCTCGAGGATAATTCGTAATCTCATGGTCATCACCTTGACGTTATTGATATGCGAAAACTTATAAGAAAGATGAAAATCCTTCCTCTTGTTTATGAGTATTATGCTCAATCGAAAATACCACGCCAATGAGTTCTCCTCGTGGTTCTCCTCGACGCGGCCGTTTGCGTGCGCGAGAACCACGCGGTTCACCTGCAAGCGGCCTTTTGCGATGTCTGGTGCAACCGCGTGGTGAGGCGGCGCGGCTTTATGCGTCCGCTTCACGTGGCGTTTCAGCCGCGAGAGAAGGGCGCAGCCACATAAACGTAAAGAAACACCACCAATTTTCTTCCGTGCCCTTCTCGAGGTCGGCTGCAAAGCTGGTTAGAATATGCTTTCTTTTACTGAAAGCTGTCTCATCTCTTCCTGCACGGTTAATCCAATCTCAACTGCCTCATTGAGAATTTTCGCATACTGAACAGCTTTCGTAGTGATACATAATTGTTTTAAATCTGGATTCAGTATTAAATCTGGTATGCTCCCCTTAATTTACGCCGTCGTAGCTAATGCGGCGAGCGCAACGACAGAGGGTTACCGCCTCACCACGCGGCTTTATGCGTCCGCTTCACAAGTGATTAGACAGAAAGATGTGCTGCCTGCCCTTTAGCCTCTTCTATCTACTCATAGATAGAAAATTATTGAGAGAAACGGAACGCATCTATCCACGTCATCACGTCGGAGTCAAGAAAAAATGTTTCACGAAAAATATTCTCGCTGTGTCACGGAAGAATTTATTTTAGGGCTTGATACGTAAAATAGAGCGTTGCCAGCGTGTCGTCACGGCGAGCCTGCTGCGCATGGCGCGCCAGCATCGCGTCTTTTAAATGCGCAAACGGCGCGCTTAGGCGTTGACGCGCCAAAACCTCCTGACACCATGCCGTAATTTCCTCATATTGCCGGTGGCGATACAGCCGGAGCAGCGTCGGCGCGCGCTCAAAAAACGGCTGCGCCGTTTTCGCGTCTTCCAGCAGCAAACTCAGCCCATCCGTTTCGTTCAAATTCTCGCGCTGAAAAATCTCCGCCAGCGGCGGCTCCATTTCCAGCATTTTCGCCGTGAGCGCAAAGAGGGTTTGCGCCGCGCTGGGCGTTTCCGGCGCGCAATTAGCGATGTCGAAAATCTGCGTCAGATACGCCCCCTCTTTATCCATCACGCTGACCGCAATCAGGTAATTCATGCGATCCGACATGCTCAGCGACGCATCCATGAGACGCCGCCGAATGTCCGGGAGCGCGCTGCGGTCGCCGACGCGGGCTAACGATTTCGCGGCGTTCGAGCGCACGCTTTCCGCAGGATGATGTAGCAGCGCGCGCAAAAATTTCGCCACTTTGCGGTGCGGATACGCGCCGAGCGTGAAAATCGCCGTCGTCCGGTGATACGATGATTCGTCCGCCGCTTCGCGCAAAATATCCTTGAGCAGCGCAGGATTCGGATAGGCGAACAACGACTTGAGAATCTCCTCTTTTTCGGGCGAAAGCGGGCTGCGGAAAATCCGGCGCATTTCGTCCACCGCGACCGGCGTGTCGCTTTTGCTGATGGAAAGCAGAATCGCCTTGCGCGTGTTCACATCGTCCGCCAAATGAAAATAATGCACGTCCAAAAACGCCCGCA
>CAZCGG010000190.1:0-8911 GCA_964498135.1 uncultured Candidatus Moduliflexus sp. | reverse complement strand
GTAAACGCGCCTTTCATGTAGCCGAACAGTTCGCTTTCCAGCAGCGTTTCTGGAATCGCGCCGCAGCTGACCGCCACAAACGGCTTGTCGCGACGCGGGCTGTTTTGGTGAATCGCTTTCGCAATCAACTCTTTGCCCGTGCCGCTTTCGCCGGTAATCAAAATCGTGCTTTTGCTCGCGCTCACCCGCCGAATCATTTCGAAAATCTGCCGAATCGCATGGCTTTCGCCGATAATATTTCCTACGTCGAACTGATGATCGTATTGCCGTTTATAAAACTCACGCTCATCGTGCAACTGCTTGCGATCTAAGGCATTCCGAATCACCAATTTGATTTTTTCGATGTCGAACGGCTTGGTGAGATAATCCAGCGCCCCTTGTTTCACGGCGGAAACCGCGTCTTCGGTCGAAGAAAACGCCGTAATCATCAGCACGAACGTTTCCGGCGACACCTGCTTGACGTGGCGCAGCACGTCTAAGCCGCTCATGCCGGGCATCTTCATGTCGGTGATGATTAAATCGTAAATATCTTCCTCGATGAATTGGCAGGCTTGCTGGCCGTCTTCGGCGGAAACCGCGTCATAGCCTTCCTTGCGGAGCATGATGGTCAAAAAATCCCGCATGCTCTGCTCGTCATCCACCACTAAAATTTTACTCATATTGGAGCGAAACCTTTCAGAAACTGTGTTAAAAGATCATGAACAACCTGGTAGCCCCGCCCCTACGTGACGGAAAGGCGCGATACGGTGTCGCGGAAAGGCGCGCCCAATGCCCCGCCACGTAGGGACGGGGCTACCAGGTTGCTCGTCCATGCGCAACTTTTAAAACAGTTTCTCAGATCGGAAATGTTACCAATATTCCTGCGTCAACGGAAGCAGGACTTCGAATGTCGTGCCTTGATCCGGCGCGCTGTTGACGCGGATCGTGCCGTGATGATTTTTGATGATATTATATACAATAGACAAGCCTAACCCCGTTCCCGATGGTTTCGTCGTGTAAAACGGATGAAAAATCTGGCGCAGCGACTCATGCCCCATGCCATGCCCCGTATCGCGCACGGTGATTACGCCGACTTCGATGCTGTCCGGCGTGCCTAATTCCCACGCCTCAAGCGTTTTCAGCGACAGATGCAGCGTCAGCAGGCCGCCATCCGGCATCGCTTGCAGCGCGTTCAAGCAGAGATTCCACAGCACTTGTTGAAGCTGCTGCACGTCGCAGACGATTTTGGGAACGTTCGGCTCGGCATCCACGCGAATGATGAAGCGGTCGTTTGAAAAACGCTCATCGCGCTTTAAGAGGCCGACAGTTGGGAAAATAACTTCGTGCGTGACGTCGCATCTGGCAAACATGAGCGATTGCGGGCGCGCATAGCTCAAAAAGTCCGATAAAATGCGATCCAGCCGCGCCGACTCTCGCAAAATGATGTCCACTAACGCTTTATTATCAGGGTCATGCGAGAGTTCGGCGCGAAGCATCTGAATCGAGCCGCTGATCGAGGCGAGCGGATTCCGAATTTCATGCGCGACGCCCGCCGCCAATTGTCCAATGGCCGCGAGGCGATCCGTCCGCACAATTTGTTCCTGCATGGCTTTCATTTCCGTCAAATCTTGAAAAATGCCAATCACGCCCGCAGGCTGCGCTTGTTCATCTAAAAACGGAGAAATCGAGAAGCCTAAATACGCCCGCGCCCCGTCTCGCGTCTGCAAGTCGGTTTCCAGCCGCCGCGCCGATTCCGAGGCGGTTGACAGGCTGGCTAAGATCGTTGGCAGATCGAACGCGGGAAAAATTTCATCCAGACTTTTTCCATAGACTTCGCTCAGCGCATAGCCGGTGATCATTTCGGCGGCGCGATTATATGACGTGATTTTCCCTGATAAATCGGTCGTCAGGACGCCGCTCTGCATGCTTTGCAGAATGTTATGATGAAACGCCTGCAATTCGTTTAGGTCATGCGAGGTCTGCCGCAGCCGTTGGTGCGTTTTTTTCAGCGATTCCGAAAGATGACCGCTCAAAAACGCGACTAAATAAAACGCGCAGGCATTTAAAAAGATACTGTAATAAATAACGCTGGCATTGATGGGCGTGAACGAAAATTGGACGGAAAGCGGCGACGGCAGGATGCGGTAAAATTGCAAATCAATCAAAACGCCATACAAAATCGTGCTGAACGAGGCCGTGAGAAATGCGCCTTGCCGGAGCAGTAGAATGCCCGCCGAAATAATCGTAAAGATATACGTGAACGTGAAGACGCTTTCGACGCCGCCCGTGATATAGACTAAGCCCGTTTCTAAAAGCAAATCTGCGGCGATTTGACCATAAGCATAGCGGGTGAGGTTGGTCACGTGTTTCAGCAGAAACATCGAAATCACGGTAAAAACATAAGAAAAAATAATCAACAGATACAGCAGATCTAATGGGCGGGACTTGGCGACGTTGAATTGAATGATAATCGCCGAGCCGAGCAGGATCGTGACCAGCACAATCCTGAAGACCATCAGCCATTTGATTTTATAGACAAGCAGTTCTTCTTGCTGTGAATCTTCAGGATAGTCTGGGCGAATCAGCGACGACATATTATTTCAACGCTTGAATCATCGTAAACATCGGCATGTACATCGCGATGACGACGCCGCCGACGCTAATCCCTAAGAAGACGATCAACATCGGTTCCATTGCGGACGTGAGGGCTTCAACCGCTTCATCCACTTCCGCTTCGTAGAAATCGGCGATTTTCATCAACATGGAATCCAACGCGCCGCTCTGCTCGCCGACGGAAATCATCTGCACCACCATGCCCGGAAAGACTTCGGTGGCTTCCAACGGTTCGGCAATCGTTTTGCCTTCTTTGATGCTGTCTCTGGTTGCCAAAATCGCCATTTCGATAATGGCATGACCGGCGGCGCGCGCGGTGATTTCCAAACTGTCTAAAATGGGAACGCCGCTGCTGACCAATGTGCCTAATGTTCTGGTAAAGCGGGCGACCGCAGATTTGACGATCAAATTGGAAATCAATGGCGTTCTTATGGTTAGGCCGTCAATAAACACACGGCCTTTTTCGGTCGCGTAAAACTTTTTCAGCGCCCATGCCGCAACCATAAGGCCGGGAATAATCACGATAATCCAGCGTTTCAGAAAATTACTCAGGGCGATGACAACACGAGTCGGCAACGGGAGAGTTGCGCCTAATTCTGTAAATAAGGTGGCGAAAACCGGAATGACGAAGATCAACAAGACCGACACGACGCTGACAGCAACGGTGATAACAATGACCGGATACACCATCGCGCCTTTGATTTTCGCCTTAATCGCCTCGTTTTTTTCCATGTAGGTGGCGATACGAGCGAGAATGGTGTCCAAGATACCGCCGGTTTCCCCAGCTTCTGTCAGGTTGACGAACAGGTTGTCGAAATATTTTGGATGCTTCCGCAAGGCATCGGCAAAGGTCGAGCCTTCTTCGACATCTGACCGCACCTTTTTCAACAGCGCCCCCATCGTCACGTTTTCTTTATCCTGCGAGAGAATTTCCAGCCCTTGCACCAACGGCAGCCCCGCGTCAATCATGGTGGCGAACATGCGGACGAACAGCGTGACATTTTTCGTCGTGATTTTCGGCGCCAAGATTTTACCAATGAAGGCAGGCATGGGAAGATCTTTCGGCTTGGGCTTCAGGGTTTTAATGTCCGCCCCAGTTTTGGTTTTCACGATTTTTAAGGCCATGTCTAACGACGGGGCCTCAATGGTCTTTTTTAACGTTCGACCCGCAATTTTGGCTTTATACGTGAATTCTGGCATACATTCGGCACCGATGCAGCGTGGAACGCATCCTGAACGCGAAGAGCGTGCGAACTACTTCGCGGGTTTTGCGCCTACCTGCACCCGTGAGATCATCTGGGTGAATTCTTCTAAATTCGGAGAACGTCTGAGCGCTTCATCCCGGCTAATCACGCGCCGTTGATATAACTCCAATAACGATTGATTCATGGTGCGCATGCCGATTTTTTCCTGCCCGACCTGCATTTGCGAATAAATTTGATGCACTTTGTCTTCCCGAATCAGGTTGCGGATGGCCGCCGTCGGCACCATGACTTCGATAGCGACCGCCCGCCCTTTGCCAGACATTTTCGGGATGAGCTGCTGCGTCACAACGCCTTCTAAGACAAATGACAGTTGCGTGCGCACTTGCGTTTGCTGATGCGGCGGAAAAACATCAATAATGCGGTTAATCGTCTGGGCGCAGGAGTTCGTGTGGAGCGTCGCAAAGACCAAATGTCCAGTTTCCGCGACCATGAGCGCGGCTTCAATCGTTTCAAGATCGCGCATTTCTCCGATGAGAATGACATCCGGGTCTTGCCGCAGAACGTGGCGCAAAGCGTCGTTGAACGAGTGCGTGTCGGAATGCACTTCGCGCTGGTTGATGACGCAGTTGCGGTGTTCATGCAGAAATTCAATCGGATCTTCGATGGTGATGATATGCGAATGGCGATCCCGGTTGATTTTATCAATCAGCGCGGCTAATGTCGTGGATTTGCCGCTGCCGGTCGGGCCGGTCACAAGCACCAACCCCATCGGGCGTTCCGAGAATTTTTCAATCGTGGTGGATAAGCCTAATTCTTTGAAGGAAAGAATTTGATACGGAATGGTTCGAAACACCGCGCCGACAGCCCCGCGCTGCACGAACGCATTGCCGCGAAACCGGCACAGCCCCTTGATGCCAAACGAAAAGTCCAATTCGTTTTTTTCTTCGAAATCGTGCTTTTGCGCGTCCGTCAACACGCTGTACACAAGCGATTTGGTTTGCGCCGGGGACAACGGCGACTCATTCGCCATCGGCTCTAATTCCCCGTCCACCCGAATCGTCGGCGGAATGCCGGTCGAGATATGCAAATCGGACGACCCTCGCTCATACATGATGCTCAACAATTCATGCAAATCAGCCATACCATTACCTCTACCTCACTAAGGTGACTTTCAGCACTTCTTCTAAACTCGTCATGCCATCCCGGACTTTCTGCAATCCGCTCTGCCGCAAGGTCAACATGCCCTCTTCACTGGCTTTCTTTCGTAATTCATCCGTCGAAGCCCCTTGCAAAACCATCTCGCGTATACTTGCACTCATAATCATGACTTCATACAACGCAATGCGGCCTTTATACCCGCCGTTGCCGCAGACCGGGCAGCCTTTCGGTCCCCACACCTGCGTAATTTCTTCCGCCTCCTGTTCGGAAAATCCTGAGCGCACTAACACGTCGCGCGGCACTTCCTGCGGCACTTTTTTGATCTGTTTGCATTCAGAGCACAACTTTCGCAGCAGCCGCTGCGCGACGATGAGCAGGACGGAAGACGCGACTAAGAAGGGCTCAACGCCCATATTTAACAACCGGCTGACTGTGCTGGGCGCGTCGTTCGTGTGCAGCGTGCTTAACACAAGATGTCCCGTCAAGGCGGCTTTAATTCCGGTTTCCGCCGTTTCAAAATCACGAATCTCGCCGACCAGAATAACATCCGGGTCTTGCCGTAAGAATGACCGCAGCGCGGCAGCGAAATTCAGCCCGATTTCATCGTGCATTTGCACCTGATTAATGCCCATTAGGTTGAATTCTACCGGGTCTTCGGCGGTCATGATGTTAATATCAGGCGTATTCAGGGACGATAACGCCGAATACAGCGTCGTTGTTTTGCCGCTGCCGGTCGGTCCGGTGACCAGCACCATGCCAAACGGGCTTTCAATCGCTTTTTTGAAACGCTCCAAAGAAACCGGCTCGAAGCCCAATTTCGTCATGTCCAATTGCAGGTTGGATTTGTCCAGCAGGCGCATGACGATTTTTTCGCCAAACAGCGTCGGCAAGACGGACACGCGGTAATCCATGTCTTTGCGTTTGCCGATTTTCAGCTTAATTCGGCCATCTTGCGGCAAGCGTTTTTCCGCAATATCCAGATTAGCCATGATTTTCACGCGGGAGGTAATGGCGTTTTTTAAGGAAAGCGGCAAGCCCATGACTTGGTGCAAATCGCCGTCCAGACGGTAGCGGACGCGATAGGCTTTTTCATACGGTTCGATATGAATGTCGCTGACTTTGCGTTTAATGGCGTTGAGCAAAATGCCGTTCACTAATTTGATGACCGGCGCGTTTTCCGCTTCCAACGGGTTCACCGTTTCATCTTCTTCTTCGACGACTTCAACTTGATCCACCGCGCCTTTGACCATTTGTTCGAAATCGTCAATATTCACCGCCGGCGCTTCAAGATTCTCATCAATGCCGCTCTGCTCAAGGTCGTCCTCTTTAAACGTGAAATCTTTATAATCAATGCTGCCTGCCTCTTCTTTTTTTTGCTGTTGCTGTTGCTGCTGTTGCTGGGCAGACTGCGCCGCCACCCGTTTCTTTGGCTTTTGGGAGTATTGGGTGTCAATCGCTTCCAGAATCGCGCGTTCAGAGGCGACAACCGGCTCGATATTAAAGTTCGTCATGAACTTAATATCTTCGATGGCGAAAATATCCGACGGGTCGGCCATCGCGAGCGTCAACGTGCCTCCGACGCGGCTGATCGGAATGACCGTATATTTTTTCGCCGTGTTAATGGGGATGGTTTCCAAAACCGAGCCTTCGATTTGGAAGGTCTCCAGATCAATCGCCGGAACGCCGAATTGCTTGCTTAAACAGGAGAGAATGTCCTCTTCTGCCAGAAAGCCCATTTTGACCAGCAGCGACCCTAACCGCTCCCCGCTGCGCTTCTGTTCTTGCAGCGCTTGCTGCAACTGGTCGTTCGTAATGAGATTTGCTTTTAGTAAAATTTCTCCGATTTTTTTCGCCATAGTCCCGATTCCTCACACGAAAAACCCCATCCTGCCGGGCGAGTCTCTTCACTCAACATGCGTTCTCACACAAATCGGACAAAGCATATAGAAAGAAAAACGCGCTTGTCAAGAAAAATGATGCCTGTTTCTCCTCAGTTTTTCACAAAACATTCATTTCCGAATTTTCCCCTTTCTTCCGATTAAAACGAAAGCTGACAGCATTCCGCAGCAGAGCAGAGAGACGCCGCTGCCGATTTTTATCGAATCCGGCGAATAAAAAAATTCGATGTCATGTTCGCCGGGATTTACAAAAATCGCGGAAAACGCAAAATTCGCGCGAACAATCGGCGCAGATTCGCCATCTATTCTCGCCTTCCAGCCGGGATAAAACGGCTTCGGAAAGACGACGTAGCCCTGACAAGGCGCATGGAGAGCGGCCGCTATTGATGATGATGCGACGCGGGCAAGGCGAATCGTCGCCGGTTGGCATGCTGTTGACGGCTGAATCGGCGGCGAGGCGGAAGACGCGGCCGGCATCGCCTGAATAATGGCGCGCTCTTGCGGGCGATAATCGGGCTTCCGCATTGCCGCAAGCGCGGCCGCCCCAGATTCCGCATACTCCCATGACGCAATGAAATTGACCGGTTTCAAGGCGCGGGTATTTTGGTATAAATAAAACACAATATTGCTTGGATTTTCAAGCGTTCCGATTTTTCGAACCCCCGCCGCCGCAATTTCTTTTTCCGTCAAAATCAGCGAAACGGCGGAAGCAGAGAGGATTGGCATTTTTTCTTTCCATGAAAGCGGTTCGAGCGTCCTTTTAAGTTCCATGACATTTTGATGCGCCATGCCGTCAAAATCGTCATGAAAAATGGCAGGAATGCCATACAAGGCCGAGATATGATCCGTGAGCACCAAGAGATACCAACGATATTTCCAGCCGACGAAATTTGTCGGGGCATTGATTCTAATAAGAGATGCCGGATCTTTTTCTCGATAAAGTTTCCCCTGCTCGATATGCTGATATATCTGTCGCACAATCGGATGCGGCGAAAAGATTTGGCGGGAAATTGTCAGATTTAAAGACGTTCCGGCAGCCAGAAGATCAAGAAGAAGGATTGCGGCAAGCATCGCATGCTGCCATTGCCTTGCGCGCATGTAACGATAGTGATATAACAGCGTGATAAGGCACCAAATACCGAGCGTCTGGAAAAATGATGTTGTCAACCCTTGCGAAGAAACGTCATTGCCAGCATGTTTGAAAAAGAAGAAGTGAAACCATTCGTTAAACCGAAGAGAGTGCGTGAACAGCATTGCGCATGCGAAGAGTCCCGCCACGCAGAGCCATTGCATGATTAAACATACGCGAGATGGTTTCCATAATCGGCCTTCTTCCTGATTCAGAAACAGGCTGCTTTCAGCAGGCGCTCCAAAATGGTATTCTGCGGTCATGCCAGCCAATAACGCGGCGGGAAATACTCCGAAGATAAATATCTTTTCCGGCGAGCGGAAGAGATTGATAAATGGAATATGCGCATAAGCGAAATGAAATAAGGGAAGATATTTTCCGAGAGAGAAAAGTAATGAAACGAAAAAGGAAAAGAGAAGCGTTAAGCGCAATTTTTGAGAAAATCCTAAAATATTCCGCCGAATAAAAACAATGAAGATGAGAAGAAAGATGACTCCGCTTCCATAATAGATGCTTAAAATAAAAGGAAATTCCCCCCCTCCCCACCGATCACTTTCCCGAAATCTATCTAAATAGCCGAAAAATTGAGGAAAAATTAATTCGGGAATTCGCCGGAATGAGATTGAATGAGAGGTAAATTCATAATAAGAAGTCCCTTGAGAACCCCTGTTCGAAAATAACAACATTTCAATAAAGGGAACGATTTGAATGGCTGACACGCCTAACACGCAAATATTTAAGCCGATCCAATATAAGAGCTTAGATCGAGTTGAAAACGATGGATACGTATAGCCGCATGACCAGACTAATAATAAGATCATTCCCATGATATTGGCTTCCGGCGACCCGATAAACACACGCGTGACGGAAAACAAGACCGTCAGCGCAAACCATCGCCTTCTTCCTTCTTGAAAGAAGAGATGCCAGCA
>CAZCGG010000189.1:0-9005 GCA_964498135.1 uncultured Candidatus Moduliflexus sp. | reverse complement strand
TAATAGTAATAATGATCTTTCTGCATGTCCACGCTGTTCAACACGCCGCCAAGCAAGCGGGCTTTCACGTCGAGCAGTTGATCGCGGGCGCGGCGGGCGATCTCGCGCCCGGTTTCGCCGGAGCGGACAACCAGAATCACGCCGTCCACAATCTGGCTGAGAATGACCGGGTCGGTCACGACGTTTACGGGCGGCGAATCAATCAGAATGCGATCATATTTCTTGCTCAGGGCGTGAAGCAAGAGTTTCGTGCGCTCGGAGCTTAACAATTCCGACGGATTCGGCGGAATCTGGCCGCATGGAATCATGTCCAAATTGGCGATTTTCGTGCGTTTCACCGTGATTTTCGTGCCGTTATTTCCCAAATTCGCAATCATTTCGGTGATGCCGTCTGTGTTGCCGGGAATATTGAAAATCCTATGCATGCGCGGCTTGCGAAGGTCGCAATCAATAATCAGCGTTTTGCTGCCGCTCTGCGCCATCGTAATGGCTAAATTGGCGACGGTAATGCTTTTGCCTTCGGTTGGGCCAGCGCTGGTCACCAATAAAATCGGGCCATGTTCGAGAGAAGAAAACATGACGTTCGTGCGCAGGCTGCGATACGCTTCCGAGACGGTGGATTTCGGATCCATCGCCACGACGGTATCCACCGGATTATGCCCGGTGCGGCGCGACGGCGCGCTGCCGTTCCCGTTAGAGGCGACTTTGGGAATAAAGCCTAAAAACGGAATGTTCAGGTATTGTTTAATATCGTCCGGCGTTTTGATGCTGTTGTCAATATATTCGAAGAAAAAGGCCAGCACCATCCCCATCACCATGCCGACCACCATTGATAAAAAGATGTTCAGTTTCTTGCGCGGCGCAACCGGATACGTCGGCACGGACGCCCGGTCAATCACGCGCACGTTGATCGTGTCGAGCTTTTCGGTGACGTTGGTTTCTTTGGCGCGTTGCAGCAGGGTTTCATAGACGCGCTTATTGCTTTCAGCCTCGCGCTCCAAGACGTTATACGTGACGGCTTTTTGGTTCAAATCCAACGCCTCTTTCTTCTGCTCTTCCAGCGCGGCCAAGATTTCTTGCTCTTGCGCGACCGCGACATCGTATTCATTTTTGATGCTGGTGATGATTTGCCGGACTTCCGCGTTAATACGCCCGCGCACGGACGCAACCTGGGATCTGACGGCGATGACGTTCGGATGTTTGGGGCGGAATTTTTTGAGCAGTTCCGATTGCTCGACTTCCAATTTCGAGAGTTCCGCTTTGAGATTTTGGATAAATGGGTTGTTGATGACTTGCGAGATCGTTTCTAATTTGGCGATGGCGACGGCATTCGAGGCGAGGTCGCCCGCGTTCAGGTATTCTTCGATTTGCTTATACTGCGTTTCGACGCCGATGCGCTTGATGCGGGCGTTGCCGACCGCCGTATTTAATTCCGACAATTTCTGCGTGACCATATTTTGCCGGTCTTCGAACGACAGGATGCCATATTTTTCTTTATACGCTAACAGCGCGGCGTCGGATTCGGCGACCTTTTGCCGGGCGGCTTCCAATTGCTCTTCCAGCCAGCCGACGGCATCTTTCGAGGCGGAGAGCTTCGCTTTCAAGCTATGTTTGATGTACGCATCCACAAGCGTGTTCGCCAGCCGCGCCGCAAGTTCTGGATTCGTCGAAAGCGCGCTGACATCCACCAGCCAACTTCCTTTAATCGGCTCGATGCTGATGTCATTATTCAAAAAATTATCAATCATGCGCTGTTCGTTCAATCGCAGTTTGGCCTCTTCGGAAAGCGGTTCTTTCAAGCCTAACAGGAGCATGGCTTCCGAAATCAGCCCGCGCGCGGAAAAAGAGGGCGAGTCCTGCGGCGCCGTCTGATTCAGCATGCCGACCTGCTCAAGCACGTCTCGCGCTAACGTGCGGCTTTTCAGAATCGTGTATTGCGTTTGATAATAATCCGTGTCTGACGTATCGAAGGCCATGACTTCTTGAAAAGAGAGGACATTCGGAGATTCTTTTTCGATGAGAATGCGCGTCGTCCCTTGATAAATCGGATCGCTCAAAAACGTCGTGATCGTCACGCTGACGACGACAATCACGAAAAACGTGATAATTACCCACTGCCGCTTTTTAAGAATGCGGACATAGTCCTTTACATGAGCCTCATCCTGAAACACGAGCGTTTCCTCCTCTGTTCGCCGGGCGCGTTCACTTCGCGATGTCACGAAAGCCGCCCGAGGAACATCACTCTCCCTGCCTATCCATCAGCCGGTTTGACACATCATGATTTTCTGATCGCATGCGTTGCGGTCAGTTAAGCTAGTACATTTTTAACCCTACACAGACTTTTGTTTTCTGTCAAATAAAAAAATCATGCGGCGCGGAAATGACAAAAATTCTCGCAGGGAATCCCACGCCGCATCAATTTTTTTTGTCTTCGCTGATTTGGTTCTTGACAATGCGAATGGATGTGATAATGTTACATCAATTGTTAAATGTGCCATTTACGCGGCTTCATCTACCGAACGAGAGACGAGGGGTATGAATCTTTTTCGAATGTTGCGCCATTATTTCGCCTTAATGCTGTCTGGCATGATTATGCTGCTGATGATTGGCTTGTCGCTGTTTTTCGCGTGCGCGAGCGTCATCGGCATCGGCTATTTGCTGTCGTATGTTTTTTCCGCGCTTCTTCATCATGAAGTCATGGGGCTGTTTTATTTCATCGTAATCGTGCTGGCGATGACCTGCACCGCAGGGTTGGGCATTCCGATTTTCCTCTTGGCTCGAAATATTCAAAAATCCACGGAAAGTTTCTCGCTCATGCAATTTGAAGAGGACGACGACATGGACGAGGAGGACGACGACGATGCGGACGTGAAAGAGATGGATGATGATCAAGAGATGAATGATTTTCTCAAGAAACTGCATAAAACTCGAAATATCGGCCCGTTCATTCCCTCGCCGAAAACGATGGACGATTTATGCCCCTGCGGCAGCGGGTTAAAATATAAAGAGTGCTGCGGAAAATTCTGGAATTAACCTTATGCGAAGAATGACATTCCTGAAGCTCGCCCTTGGATGAGATTGCCGTAACGAACGATTATGCGTAACGAAGATATTCTTGATTCCGTGCTGACGATTTTGGCCTTAGACGGAAGTTTAAATAAATGGGAAGTGCAATTTTTTAATGACATTTGCGGCCGATTAGATATTTCGAAAGACGCGCAACACGCGGCGATTACCCGCATTAAACAGGGCAAAGGACGCATTCACCTGCCAGAAAATCCGGCGGATAAAAACCGGCTACTCTATTTTCTCATTCAAGCAGTCGTAGCGGACGGCAAAATCCACGAAAAAGAACGCCACGTTTTGCATACCGTCGTCGAAAAATTAGGTCTATCCAAAGTCTATGTCGAAGAGGTGCTTGAGCAGCGCCTTAAAGAGATTAAAACCGAGCGTTATACCATTCAGCAGGCCGAAATCATCGTTTGCCCCAAATGCGGATTTGAGCAAAGCTCGTCGTATCGCTGCAAGCGGTGCGGCATTATCTTTGAAAAATTTAAGAAGATGCAAACGCCTACGGATGAGGACGAAGACAGATTGCGAGAATTGCTGGCGTCGAGCAACACGTTCAAAAAAACCTGAAAGGTCGTTGAAAACCTTTCAGGTTTTTTGTCATTCGTCATTGACTAACTGCTTGAGATGCTTGCCGGGCTTGAAGAAGGGAACGCTTTTTTGAGGCACGTCCACCTTATCGCCGGTTTTGGGATTGCGTCCGATTCGCGAATCGCGCAGGCGCGTCCGAAAGCTGCCAAAGCCGCGCAACTCCACCTTATCCCCTTGCGCTAAGGCGTCAATAATGCTCCGAAAGACGGCATTTACCACTTGCTCGCTCTCTTTTTTCGACAGTTCGACCTGCACGGCAATTTTTTCCACTAAATCAGCTTTCGTCATGATTTTCCTCCATCGAATGACGAGATCGAAATAATATTGACAAAACTCGCCCGCGTAAGCACAAGGTGTACAGCAGTCTCGCAACGCTGTCAACTTTATATAACCGACTCGCAAAAATTTTCAGCAGAGGGGAAAAGAAACGCGTATGGCCGATTGCATCTTTTGCCAGATCGCCAACCATGATATTGCGTCAACCGTCGTGTATGAAGACGATGAAATTATCGCCTTTGAAGACATTGATCCGCAAGCGCCGGTGCATATCCTCATCGTTCCGAAACGGCATATCAATACGTTGATGGAACTGAAAGAAAATGAGATGGAGACGGTGCAGCAGCTTTTTTTAGTCGCGCAGCAAGTTGCGTTGTTGAAACAAATCGAATATAGCGGCTTTCGCGTCGTGATCAACTGCAACTCCAATGGCGGGCAGACCGTGTATCATCTTCATGCTCATCTTTTGGGCGGACGGAAGATGAGTTGGCCGCCGGGTTGATGCGTTCAGCGCGATGTGTTCCAGAAAAAAGAAGACTTCAAAAGCTGCGCGGCTTTTGAAGTCTTTGAGGGAAAACCAAGAATTTGCCCGGTTGCGTTTATAATTTCTTTTTCACATTGGCAACGACTAAATTGATGACGGCTTTTAAGGTCTCAAACACGCCTGTGCCTTGCGTTGAAACGGATTCAAAATATGGCACGTTATATTTATTCAATTTCAGTTGAAGATATTGGATTGGGGCGACGTTGGGCAAGTCGCGCTTATTATACTGAATCACCCACGGAAATTCCTCCATTTTATGCCCATCCTGCCGGAGATTGTTTTCTAAGTCATTCAGTGTTTCAAGATTCGCTTCCAGCCGGTCAAACTGTGAATCCGCGACAAAGACAACTCCGTCCACGCCGTTCAAAATCACCTTCCGACTATACGCATAATAGACTTGGCCGGGAACGGTGTAGAGGTTAAATTTCGGCTTTTTTCCTTTAATCTTCCCGACTTCGAGTTGAAGAAAGTCAAAAAAGATCGTGCGGTCTTCCTGCGTTTGAAGAGAGACTAATTCCCCCTTTAAATCAGGCGCAACCTTGGAATGAATATAGAGCAGATTGGTCGTTTTTCCACTGACGCCGGGGCCGTAATAAACGATTTTCAAATTGATCTGCTGTAATGCCCAATTTATATACATAACACACTCACTTTTTTCGTTCGTCCTTGTCATCCATGCCGATTAATCTCGAAACGCCCCGTCTAATTCGTCCGCGAGCAAGCGGCCAAAATCATCATCAATCATATCCTCTGGGGCGGTGCCCACGTTCGTTTCCGCTTCCGCGATGACAGAGAGCAACGATTCGACAGCTTTCTTCGTATAAACGCGCACCATTCCCAACGCGACGCTCGCGTCAAAAATGATAATCAAAAAGAATTGATTTCCCACGTTCGTGAGATAGACGTTTTTCGTTTCCCCCTCGTGAAAATGAAGTTTGAAACGGTCGCCTTCGCCGACGAGTTTAGCGATTTCAGCCGTTGCCGCGAAATCGCCTGCGGCCAGCGCAGACAAGACGGTCGTGTTCATTTCGCCGGTATCGCCGCGTTCTCCGATGATCTGCCCGGCCATGTCTGCAAACAGGACAGCCTTTGCGCGTGTTTTTGAATATAACTCGCCTAAATACTTTTTCACGCCTTCGTACTGAGCGGCATTGAAGATTATCGCTTTACTTCCATCAATTTTCGTTTGCGCCATAACACCACATCTCCCCTACGAAATCCCTCGAAAACTCCCATGATTATTCGATCTGCACAAGATTAGGTCAGGTTATTTTCGCCGTTTGATTCGGTCAAACGCATCTTTCAGGTTTGCGCCCATGCGATCCAGCGTTTCTTCCAGCGTGCCTAATTCATCTTGATTTTGAATCTGCACTGCCCCGACTAATTCTCCTAAACTCATCCGTTCCACCGCCTGCGTAATCGTCACCGTGCGGCGAATGATTAAATACCAAAACGCTAACGTCAACAATACCGTCAATAAAATGCTTAACAAAATTGCAATGATTGTCAGGGGAGTCATCACGCTGTCGGCATGTTGATTCGCCAATGTTTTCCAGACTGGGGATTCCGCCGATTGCTCAAGCACCACGACGCGCATTGTTCCCTGCGCTTTGTTGGGGAGTTTGACAGGCGTTGCGCAGTCATGCCATGTATAGGTCTTTTTGGTCTGTTCATTCGTGGTGGTGTTTGGGACGCACGGCAATTTCGCGTCGCCGGGATTGAAATCAATCCGCGCTTGAGAAATCGGTTTGTCTTCACTATCTACAAGGACTTTTTTATTTTCATCCAGCAAGAAAATATACCGAACCCCATACACGCCGTACAAGGCTTTATAGTCTTTCACCATCACTTCCAACTCTTGGGAATCAACATTTTTTTCAAGAATCGGCTGGATGTCGCTAATCAGCAATTCCGCGACAAGCGAGCCTTTAGTGGCGGGGTCGCCGTACAATGCCGCTAATTCATGATTCAGATACAATTTCAGCGTGAATATGAGAATCATCACCATGACCAGCAGGGCGACCAGCATGACAATGCCGAATTTCCATCGTAAACTGAGGTTCTTCATCTTCTCTAACATCCCACACCTTCACTTTCTCCATGCCATCACTCAGGTTAGTAATCCGCTCCAGTTGGATATTGGGGGAACAGCAACGCGTTTCCGTCAAGCGTCCTCTGAGGATTTCTTTCCTCCAAACGGCCAGAAACGGCGTTTCGTTTTGGAATCTTTGACCTCTTCTTCTTTGTGTTCACCTTCCGACACAGCGTGATCTCCAAAAACTGAGGGCATTTTCATATCGAGTTTGAGCCGATCTATCAGCTGAATTTGACGTTCTTTCACCGCTTGGATTTTGACATGCATCACGTCGGCAATCGTCCGATCTTTCTCGCCGAACAACGCCACCGCCTGCGTAATCACGTCCGACATTCCGGTCATGAAATCTTCTAACGTAATTTCGCTTTCGAACGTGATCGTTTTATCTTTATACGAGAATTCTCCGGCAAACGGATCCAAAAACAGATATTTGTTCGCATTGAGAGACAACACGCGCTTGAAATCGTCGCCGAATTTTCCGGCGCCAAGCTTGCCGTCCACCGCTTCTTCAATCGTGGCGAGAACTTCTTGAAACAAATGAAGAATTTCATCTGAAACGGAATTATCCATGACAATTGAAGAAAGATCGGATTCATACACATTGAACACCGCGCCGACTTCGGTGCTGAGGCCGAGGATTTTCTTAAATCCGCTGGGACCGGAAATCATTTCGCCGTCGGCGGCGCGGAACACGCTTTCCATCGCGCGCCCATCTTGAAAATAAATGCAGCCGTCGCCGCTGTCGCTGTTCAGCAACACTTCCACATAGCCCGAATGCTCTTCTTTTTTGAGTTTCGAGATCAGCTTTTCTAAACTGGTGAGTTCCGTTGTGAGATCTTTATATTTCACCTTGCTGTTCAGCACGCTCGCCAGCGTCGCAACCATTTCATCCGGCAATTGAAATACGCTGACCGTCCCATCTTTTTGCGATGCACGATTCAAAATGCTTTTGATAGCGCGATCTCCAATGCTTTGCTCGTTGCCAATCTCTTCACAGGCATTGATAATTCGGCCGCGATCAAGGAACAGCGTTCCCCGGTACTCCCAGAAATTCACCAGACAGTATCCAGTAAAACTATTTTGACGCAGATCCCTAAGCAATTCATGAATATTGGTATATGAGGTGCTGAGATCTTCATGAACAACTTTTCCCTTTGGAATAACCATGGAAAAAACCTCCTTAATACGCCCATTCAACGCCGTTCGATGATCTATTTCTCGACTTCATGGCGATAGAATCCGCAGGTTTTACACAATACCGATAATACGTAATAAATATTTTAACGCTTGTCAAGATAAAAATACGTTCTTCCTGCGACTCTTCTCACTTTTCTCACAGAACTTCTGTTTTGTCAAAACATTTTTTTCAGAATAAAAATTTTTCTGTTAAAATACTCGGACGCTTCGTTTTTTGCTCTCTGCGTGAAGGATTTTGCGGTAATCTAAACTTGATGGCTGAATCTGCACAGTCTCGCACATCTCGTATAAACGCGAGCGCAGACGCTCGCCGATGCGCTGATCTAAGGTCTCTTCTTTATTTTTATTGCCCATCCCTGATGTTTCGAGCAATTCCGCATCCATCCAATTTGTCGTGATAATCGTGCAGCGTTTATCATTATACCGGCAATTTAAAATGTAGGAAAGAATATCCTCCAGCCAAGGCGTCATCTTTTTCGCGCCAAGTTCATCCAACAACACCACTTCCGTCCGCAGCACCGGATGCAGAATGCTCATCTCCGAAAATTCGGCGTCTTTCGAGTAGGAATTCTGTAGCGTTTTGAGCAGATCGCGGAAATCATAAAACACGCAGCCGACCCCTTTTTCCTGCATGAGAAATTTAATCGCCGCGACCGCGAGATGCGTTTTCCCGCTGCCGGGCGGCCCCATCAGCAAAAAGCCGGTGGTTTCGACCGCCGGATACACCCGCACGAACCGCTCCACGCTCTTCCGGGCGGCGCGCTGCGACTCGTTGCACATGCTCAACGAAAAATTGTCTAAGGCGCACGTTTCATAGCGTTTCGGAATCCGCGCCTGCTGCTCGACGCTCTGCTTTTCCCGCGCCTGAACGCACGCACACCGCTCCGCCGTCACCGCGCCATCCTGATGCTCATGTAACCGCCAGCCCGTCCCGCGACACAACACGCACATGTCCGCCATACACGCCTTTCCTCCCACGCCAAAGTCATCCCGCCGAATGTGTGATGTTCATTGAAAAAAACGAGAGGCTGTCAAGGAAAAATATGAAAAAATGCAGAGATTTTTGCGCGGACGGCAACGGCCAAAACGACGCGGCAGGCATCCAAAACCCGCCGCGTCATCTGTCAGTCGGAACGTTATTTTTTCAGCAATTTCAGTCGGTACGCCTTGCTGTCGTAAGCTTGCCCGCTTTCCATCACGCCGCGCAGCGTCGTGACGATTTCATCCTGCTCC
>CAZCGG010000188.1:5940-9028 GCA_964498135.1 uncultured Candidatus Moduliflexus sp. | reverse complement strand
GCCCTTCGACAGGCTCAGGGCGAACGGAAGAGACTTTTGCAAGAGGTCTAATAAATCTCCTGCGGTCAGGATTCGTCGAATCTGACGCCAAGGGAATGGCAAACCATCCAAATATCACGCATTTCAGCCGCCATTCTCGTTCCGCCGCAGGCATTGCGCAGGAACGCCATCATGGATAAACGCATTGGTTTTGTCGGCATTATTGTTGAAGATCGCAAACGGCACGCCGACGCCGTGAATCACATTCTTTCCGAATTCGGCGATGTCATTCTCGCCCGCACCGGCATTCCCTACGACAAAAAGAATTGCTCCGTCATCACGCTCGTCGTGGACGCCACGACTGATGACGTTGGCAAACTGACCGGCAAACTCGGCCAGCTTGACGGCGTGACGGTCAAATCCGCCCTCAGCAAAGGGAAATAAACGCAAAAGACGCTGAAGCCGCAAACCTTTGCGTCTCTTGCGCCTTTAGCACCGTTTGCGTTTATTAATGACATCTTGCAAAAAACACCGAAAGCATTGCGCCTGCAAATCGGCTTATTCGGACGAACGAATGTCGGCAAGTCGAGTTTTTTGAATTTGATTGCCGGGCAGGATGTGTCGCTGATTTCCGCCGCGCCGGGAACGACGACGGACGTGGTGGAAAAAGCAATGGAACTGCTGCCGCTCGGACCGGTGAATTTCCTCGACACGGGCGGACTTGACGACGCTTCGGAAATCGGCGGCCTGCGGGTCGAACGGACGCGGCGCGTTTTTCCCCGCGCTGATATCGTCGTGCTGCTGACCGAAGCGGGCGCGTGGAATCATTTCGAAGATCAGGTCATTGACGCGGCGAAACAGCACGCCGCGCCGGTCATCGTCGTCATCAACAAAACCGATCTGCGCCCGCCGGATGCGGTCATGTTGGAACGCATTCAAGCCGTCACGCCGCATGTCATGACCTGCTCATGCGCGCGGCGCGAACAACGCGAGCAGGCTGTCAACACGTTCAAACGGCTGCTCATTTCCGTCTGCCCGGAGGAATTTCTGAATCCGCCGTCGCTTGTCAGCGATCTGCTGCCGCCGGGCGGCCTCGCCGCGCTGATCGTGCCGATTGATTTAGAAGCGCCGAAAGGCCGCCTGATTTTGCCGCAAGTCCAGACGATCCGCGACGCGCTTGACCATGACGCGGCGGTGATGGTCGTAAAAGAGAGCGAATACGCCCGCGCGCTCTCGCGGCTGAATCGCCTGCCGGACGTGGTAATCTGCGATTCGCAGGTCGTGAAGAAGATGGTCGCGGAGACGCCAAACAATGTCGCATGCACGACGTTTTCGATTCTGTTTGCCCGCAGCAAAGGCGATTTGGCGGAGAATGCGCGGGGCGCGGCGGCCATCGAACGCCTGAAACCGGGCGACGCCGTGCTGATTGCGGAAGCGTGCAGCCATCACGCGCTCGCCGACGACATCGGGCGCGTCAAGATTCCGCGCTGGCTGCGCCAATTCGTCGGCGGCGATCTGCGGATTGACGTGGCGAGCGGCCGCGATTATCCGGCGAATTTGGACGAGTACAAAGCGGTCATTCATTGCGGCGGCTGCATGTTGACGCGCCGCGAAGCGTTGTATCGGATGCAGCTTGCGCGACAGGCGGGCGTTCCGATTGTCAATTACGGCGTCTGCATTTCATTGCTGCAAGGCGTGCTGGAGCGGGTGTTATCGCCTTTTCCGGCGTCGTTGCAGGCGTATCAAGCAGCTAACAAAATATAACGCAAGGGGCGCAAACGCCGCAAAAGACGCGAACGTTGGCGACTCTTGCGGCGTTTGCGTTATTTTTTACCATGCAAACAACAGAGCATCAGCCATGGCTGCAAAGCCGCATCAAGCAGAAGCAGATTGACAAATATCTCGTCAATGGGCAGGATTTTATTCCAGACGCCGAAATCGAGGAAAAAATCAGGGCGAACCGGCGGCCGGACGCGGCGCGGGTGCGTGACATTCTCGCCAAATCCCGCGCTATCCAAAATTTGACGCCGGACGAAACCGCCGCGCTGCTGAACGTCGCAGACCCCGAATTGCGGCATGAAATGGCGGTCGCGGGCGGCGACATCAAGCGGCATGTCTATGACAATCGCATCGTCACGTTCGCGCCGCTCTATCTCAGCACCGCCTGCGTCAACGATTGCCTCTATTGCGGCTTCCGCGCGTCGAATTCGGGCATGACGCGCCACGTGTTGTCGCAGGAGGAAATCAACCATGAAATCCGCGTCTTGGCCGGAAAAATCGGCCATAAACGCCTGATTGTCGTGTTCGGCGAGCATCCGGCGTCGGACGTGGATTACATGGTCTCGTCGCTGCAAACGATTTACGGGACGCGCTGGCCGACGCGCAAGGGCGAAGGCTCGATCCGGCGCGTGAACGTCAACGCCGCGCCGCTTGCGATTGAAGACCTGCAACGCCTGCATGAAACGGGCATCGGCACGTATCAGGTCTTTCAGGAAACCTATCACAAGCAGACATACAGTTTCGTGCATCCGCCGCGCACGATTAAAGGAAATTATCGCTGGCGGCTGTATTGTATGCACCGCGCCCTTGACGCCGGAATTGACGACGTGGGCATCGGCGCGTTGTTCGGCCTCTACAATTGGAAATTCGAGGTGATGGGCTTGGTTTATCATTCGCTGGAACTCGAAAATCGCTACGGCATCGGCCCGCATACGATTTCTTTCCCGCGCATTGAACCGGCCGAAGGCGCGCCTTATGTTCAAAATACGCCGCACCGCGTCAGCGATGACGATTTCCGCAAGTTAGTAACCGTGCTTCGGCTCGCCGTGCCGCATACCGGGATGATTTTGACGGCGCGGGAAAACGCGGCGATGCGGCGCAGCCTGATGCCGGTCGGCGTGACGCAAACCGACGCGTCAAGCAAAATCGGCATCGGCGCGTATCATGCGGAAGAGGACGCGGCGCAGCATGGCGATTCGCAGCAATTTCTGCTCGGCGACACGCGCAGCCTCGATGAAGTCGTCCGAGAATTGGCGCAGATGGGCTTGATTACGTCATTTTGTACCGCCGGGTATCGCTGCGGGCGCACCGGCAAAGCGATTATGGAACT
>CAZCGG010000188.1:3827-5840 GCA_964498135.1 uncultured Candidatus Moduliflexus sp. | reverse complement strand
TATTTTCGCGGGATTATCGAGTTCAGCAACGTCTGCGACAAAGATTGCTATTACTGCGGCATTCGCAAGAGCAACCGCCGCGTGACGCGCTTTATGATGAGCGATGACGAAATTGTCGAAAGCGCGGCGTGGGCGCATCAGCAGCGTTACGGCTCAATCGTCCTGCAATCCGGCGAGCGGCAGGATCGGGAGTTCTCGGCGCGGATTGCGCGGCTTTTGACGCGCATTCATGACCGGACGGCGGGGCAATTGGGCGTGACGCTCTCGCTCGGTGAGCAGACGGCGGAGACGTTTCAACGCTGGTTCGAGGCCGGAGCGCATCGGTATCTGCTGCGGATCGAAACGTCGAATCCGGCCTTGTATCGGCGGCTGCATCCGGCGGATCACAATTTCGAGACGCGCCGCCAGTGTTTGCGGACGCTGCGCGAGATCGGCTATCAAGTCGGCACGGGCGTCATGATCGGCCTGCCGTTTCAAACGCTGGACGACTTGGCGGGCGATCTGCTGTTTTTCAAGGAATGCGATATTGACATGATCGGCATGGGGCCGTATCTCGTGCATCACGATACGCCGTTGGCAGCGAGCTTGCCTGATTTCAAGGCGATTCAGGCGACGCGGCTGACGTTAGGATTGAAAATGATTGCGGCGGCGCGGCTTTTGTTGGAAGATGTCAACATCGCCGCGACGACCGCGCTGCAAGCGTTGCATCCGGCGGGGCGCGAAATGGGGATTTTGGCGGGCGCGAACATCATCATGCCGAATATTACTGACACGAAATATCGCCCGCTCTATCAGCTTTACGAAAATAAGCCGTGCCTTGACGAAAACGCGAGCCTATGCCGGAATTGCCTTGAACAGAGGCTTGCGACGCTGCATGAAACGGTGGGGTATGGCGAGCGGGGCGACGCGCCGCATTACGCGAAACGAATGGCTGAATGAGCGCGCCGCCGCAAAATTATTGCGACCACGCCGTCGGCTGGCGATCCCAGCGATGCGCCTTGAGTTCCGCCAAAAGCTCCGGCGGCAGGCCGTTGCCGTCGCTAACTGCAAGGTTGGAAATGACATGCGCGGTTTTCCGCATGCCGGGAATCGTCGCGCTGATGGTCGGATTGGACAAAATAAAGCGCAAGGCCATTTCCGGCAATTTCATGCCGCGCGGCAGCAGCGTTTTCAGCGCATCCGCCCGCTCCACGCTCGCTTTCAGGTTTTCCGGCACGAAATACGTGCTGCGCCAATCCTCTTTCGGGAACGTCGTCTGCCGCGTCAACGCGCCGGTCAGCGTCCCTTCATCGAACGGAACGCGGGCAATGACGGCGATGTTGCGCTCCTGGCACAACGGAAACAGCCGATCTTCCGGGTTCTGGTCAAAGATGTTGTAAATCACCTGCGCGGCGTCAATCAGCCCGGTTTTCAGCGTTTCAAGGCTGTTTTCCGGTTCCCACCGGTTAATGCTGATGCCGACGGCCTGAATTTTTCCCGCCTGTTTCAATTGCTCCATTACGCGCTGCCAGCGCTCATCTTGCGCCCATGCGTCTTCCCAAACGTGGAATTGAATCAGGTCAATCGCGTCGACTTGAAGGTTCGTTAGGCTCTTTTCGACATATTCGACGATATGTTCCGGCGGAAAGCAATCGTTCAGCGTAAACTCGCGGCGCGACGGCCACGTTAGGTTTTTCGGCGGAATTTTCGTCGCAGTGTACAGCCGTTTTTCAGGATGACGCTTGATGAGTTCGCCTAAGATTTGTTCGCTTTTGCCCTGCCCATAGGCAAACGCCGTGTCGAAAAAATTGCAGCCCAATTCAACCGCCACATCGAGCGAGTGCAGGGATTCCTGATCGTCGGAACCCGTCCAGCCCGCCATGCCCCACATCCCGCAGCCGATTTCGCTGACTTGCCAGCCGGTTCTGCCAAACGCGCGATAACGTACCATAATATTCCTCCCGCATGTCAAACCACAGATTTCACGGATTTTACAGATGACGCCACTGCGCAATATGTATGGCGCGTTTTCCG
>CAZCGG010000188.1:0-3727 GCA_964498135.1 uncultured Candidatus Moduliflexus sp. | reverse complement strand
CAGATGACGCCACTGCGCAATATGTATGGCGCGTTTTCCGGCCTGTCAAGATAAATTTGTCCATTTCTGCCGCGATTGTTCGTTGAAACGCAGGAAAGACTTGACCAAAAAGCTCTTCGCCGCGAATGATGTTGACATTTGACCGCGAATTCCCCTCTGGGGAGGGGTGAGGGGGTGGGTGGCTGACGCGAAGACGCCGGAAATGTCACCACCCACCCCTTGCCCATCCCCGGAGGGGAATTCATGATTTATCAGAACAATCTGAGGTGGTCATGTTCATCACGGTTTTCACCCTACTTCTCAGCGCGGCGCTGCTTTTCTGGAGCGAGCCGATGTTTTCAAAAGCCGCCTTGCCGGTCTTGGGCGGAGTTCCGTCCGTCTGGAACACCTGCCTCGTCTGCTACCAAGCGACGCTTTTGGCCGGGTATCTCTACGCGCATCTCGGCGCGAAATGGCTGCGGCCGCGAACGCAAGCCGCCTTGCATCTGCTGCTGATTTTCGGCGCGATTTTCATGACGCCGCCCATGCTTCTTTCGGCGGCAACATCGCCGCAATCGCCCGCGCAATGGCTATTTTGGCGGTTTTTGACCACAATTGGCCTCCCGTTTTTCCTGCTGTCGGCCACCGCGCCAATGCTGCAAGCGTGGTGGGCGCAATCGCAAGCCGTTTCCGGCGAAACCGCCTATCAATGGTACGCGGTGAGCAATTTTGGCAGTTTGCTCGCGTTGTTCAGTTATCCGCTCTTGCTTGAGCCGCTCCTGCCGCTGCAAGCGCAATATCTGGCATGGCGGCGGGGATTCGGCGTATTTGCCGCGCTGATTTCCGTCGCGGCGGCGCTGGCGTGTTTTCGAAACAACGCGGCGCGCCCGCTTGCCGTTTCGCCGCAAACGCCGCCCATCCCATGTTCGCAGCGCGCGCGCTGGCTGCTGCTCGCCTTTATCCCGTCCAGCCTGCTGCTCGGCGCGACCAGCCACATGACGACCGATATTGCCGCCATTCCGCTCTTCTGGGTGCTTCCGCTCGCCCTCTATCTGCTGAGTTTCATGCTCGTCTTTGCCCGCGCTTCGAATGCGTCGCGGCGGCATGGCATCCTGCTGCAAGCGCAGGCACTGCTCGCATTGCCCCTGATTCTCGGCGCATTTGCCGGGCTGCGCGTCAATGCGTGGTTCGATTTTCCGTTGCATCTGACCGCATTTTTCGTGATGGCGATGGTCTGTCACGGCGAGCTTGCGCTGCGCAAACCGCCCGCCGAACGCCTGACCGAATTTTACCTCTGGATGGCGGCGGGCGGCTGTCTCGGCGGCGTGTTTGCCGCGCTGCTCGCCCCATTGATATTTCACGCCGCGTGGGAATATCCGTTGATGATGGCGTTGTCCTGCGTCATGCGGCCTGCGCCGAAAATGCCCGTATCAAAGGGAAACCTGCGCCGATTCTGCTTCGGCGGATTGGCCGCGCTTGCGCTGCTGCCGATGTCATTTGCCATGCCGACGCCGCGCATGACGGCGACGGTTGGCATCGTGAGTTTCCTCGCGCTGACGGCCTTTCTCGGCGCAATATCATTGGCATTTCTGACGACGCCGCGCCGAATGGCGGCGGGATTCGTCTCGTTGCTGCTGATTGCGGGGATGCTGCTGCGCGTTCAGCATCACGGCGAATTTCGGCAGCGCAATTTTTTCGGCGCGATGCGCGTCATGGCGTCGCCGGACGGCCAATTTCATCTTTTTTATCACGGCACGACCCTGCACGGAGCGCAGCGAATTTCGCCGGACGGCGCGGCCGAGCCGTTGACCTATTTTCACCGCGACGGGCCGCTCGGCCAGATGTTCGCCGCGCTCGCCGCGCAGCCGCCCCGCGCGATAGGCGTCTTCGGGCTTGGCGTCGGCACGATGGCCGCGTATGCCCGCCCCGGCGACCGCCTGACATTTTACGAAATTGACCCGGATGTGGAGGCGATTGCCCGCGATACGCGCTGGTTTCGCTATCTCGCCGATTGCCCCGCGCCGGTGAACATCGTGATCGGCGATGCCCGCATTTCTATTGCGGCCGCGCCGGATCAGGCGTATGATCTGCTGATTCAGGACGCGTTCAGTTCCGACACAATTCCGATGCATCTGCTGACGCGCGAGGCGTTTGCGCTGTACGCCCAAAAAGCGCGAACGGGCGGGCTGTTCGTCTTCAACATCACCAATCGGCATCTCGATTTAGAGCCGCTGCTGGCGGAAATGTTCAGCGAATCCGGCCTGTCTGCGCGCATCTGGCGGGACGCGCGGCGCAGCCCGGAGCGCGACGCCTCCCGGAAATATCCGTCAACATGGGTGATTGCCGCGCAAGATGCCGCGTCGCTTGCGCCGTTCATGCAGGATGAACGCTGGAAGCCGCTGCGCCGCCGTCCCGGTATGCGCGTCTGGACAGACGCCTACTCCAATATGTTTTCCGTGCTGAAATGGCCGGGAAGATAGCGCAGAGCCGGACAAACGCGTTCGCGCGCCTTTGCGTCTCGGCGCGAAATGAAAAATTATCGTTTATTGTTTAAAATAACCATCCATGATTGATCTTTATTGACTTTTCTTTTGGCAGCAGGCGAGATACCAGATTATGAACCATCCATTTTCTGATGCCAAAGAATATTTTCTCAAAATTTCAATTATCGCCATTCCAGTCACGCTGGAGTCGGTGGCTGAGTATGTGTTGGTTTTTACGGATATGGCGTTTGTCGGTCGTTATCAGACCGTCGGATTAGCCGCCATCAACAACGCATTGATGCCATTTTTTACGCTGATGTCGCTCTATTTCGCCATTGCGCAGGGCGCGACGATTTTGATGACGCAGCGGATCGGCGGCAAAAAGGCATCTCACGCCCGGCGGGTTGCGGAAACGGCGTTTTTTTATAACACGCTGCTTGCCCTGCTGTACGGCGTATTTTGGTTGCTGGCAGGCCGGAAAATTTTGGAGCTTGTCGGCGCGAAAGGCGACATCCTTGAGCTTGGCGCGCAATATCTGTCCTGTTTAGCGATTCAATTTGTCACGCTCGGACTCGGCCTCGCGGCAGATTCGGTGCTACAGGCACAAAATCGTTTTGTCCTGTTGAGCGCGGTCGTGATTGGCAAAATGCTGCTCAATGTCTTTTTGGATTGGGCCATGATTTTCGGCAGATGCGGGTTTCCTGAAATGGGCGTTGCCGGCTCTGCGCTGGCGACCTCCATCTCGTCCATTGTCGGCGATGCGTCGCTCGTCTTCTTGTTATTGCGAGATCGTTCGCTGCTGCGCATTCGCCTGAAAGGAGTGCTTGCCAATAACGTCGCGCATCTGCGGCGTATCGGGCAGATCGGGCTGCCATTGGGCATGGAATACATTTTATGGATGCTCGGCCAAACCATTCTGATCGCCATGATGAACCGGGTGGATAACATGGTCAGCGGCTATTTCGGGGTCGTGAACACGCTGCTCAATCTTTCCGTCTATATTTACATCGGCATCGGAACCGCGAACATGATGCTCGTCGGCAAGGCGGTCGGCGCGAGGCAGCCGAAAGAGATGCTGAACGCGACGAAGTATTCGCTGCTCTTCACGATGGCGTTATGCGTCGTGGTCGGCGCGATCTTTCTGCTGTTTCCGGTCAGCCTGATGTCCATTTTCGTCAAAGAGGCCGATTTGCAGGTCAAATTGGCCGCGTTAGCTCCGTTGTTAACCCTGATTATCTTTCCGAGAGCGATCAACATTGTCGGCG
>CAZCGG010000187.1:0-9060 GCA_964498135.1 uncultured Candidatus Moduliflexus sp. | reverse complement strand
TTTGTAATTACTTAAAAATCTGTCCGGCCTCACCCCAAAAGCTACGGAAATTTTGGGAGGAACATTGCGGAGATGTCAAGAAAAAATCAAATTTTTCATGGGGCGCAATTATTATTTGACAGCGAGCGTTGTCTTCAACTATAAGCAACCCAATGCGACGCGCAAACCCCGTATCTGAGAATCTGCGCGCGAGGCGCGAACAACCTTCGCGAACAACCTTTCAGGAGCAGTGTATCCCTATGAAAATTTTATTCGACATGGTGCATCCCGCCGACGCGCATTTTTTTAAAAACTGCATCCGCGCGCTCCGCGCCAGAGGCGACGACGTGCTGATTACCAGTCGCCAAAAGGATATTACCGTCCAATTGCTCGATGTGTTAGGGCTGAAGCATATCACCATCACCAACAAAGGCTCCGGGCTGGTCGGATTATTTATCGAGTTGCTGAAACGCGACTGCGCCCTCATAAAAATCGCCACGGACTTTCAGCCGGACATCTGCGTCACGAACAACAGCCCGTGCGGCGTCCATGCCGCGCGCCTGCTGCGGCGGCCGTCATTGACTTTCGACGACACGGAAATTCACACGTTCAACCGCTATCTCTATTATCCGTTCGTCACGGAAGTTCATTCGCCGCGCTGCTACCGCTTTCGGATCGGGCGGAAGCACAAATTCTACCCCGGCTACCACGCCTTAGCCTATCTCCATCCCAACCATTTCAAGGCCGATCCCGACGTGTTGCGGGCGGCGGGCTTGAATCCGACCGAGCCGATGGCGCTCATCCGGTTCGTCGAATGGGGCGCGATGCATGATTTAGGGAAAACGCGCCTCGCGTTTGAACAGAAGCGGCACATCGTCGAATTTCTTCGCCCGCGCCTGAACGTCTTGATTAGTTCGGAATCCGCGCTGCCGGAGGAATTCGAACAATTTCGCCTGCGGCTGCCGATTCAGCATGTGCATCATCTGTTAGCGCACGTCCGATTCATCATCGGCGAAAGCGCGTCCATGAGTTCCGAAGCCGCTGTGCTTGGGACTCCGGCGGTCTATTTTGACGTATTGGGGCGCGGCTACACGGACGAGCAGGAACAAAAATACGGATTGTGCTTCAATTTTCATCCCCAAAATGTTGACGCCATATTTGCCAAACTTCAAGAGCTTGTCTCGTTAGAAAATCCCCGCGCCGCCTTTGCTCAGGCGCATGCCCGCCTGCTCAGCGACAATATTGACGTGTCCGCCTATCAATTGCAGCAGATTGATCGCCTTGCGGCACGTGTTCTTTGAGGAAAAAACATGTCATTTCCGATGGTGGTCATTCCGACCTACAATGAACGCGAAAACATTGAGCCGTTGATTCGCGCGATTTTCCGGCTGTATCCGAGCTTTCACGTCACGATTGTGGATGATGCGTCGCCGGACGGCACGGGGCAGGTTGTCGAGGAATTGCGGGCGCATTTTCCGCAGCTTCATGCGGTGCATCGCCCGGCGAAGGCGGGTTTAGGCACGGCGTATATCGCCGGATTTCGCTACGCGCTCGCGGCCGGGGCCTCGGTGATTTTCGAGATGGACGCCGATTTCTCGCATGATCCGGCGATGTTGGGCGCGCTGTTCGAGGCCGCGCAAGAGTACGATCTTGTCATCGGCAGCCGCTATATTGACGGCGTGCGCGTCGAAGGCTGGCCGTTTCGGCGGCTGCTGCTCAGCAAATTCGCCAATATCTACGCCGCCGCGCTGCTCGTGCTGCCGGTGTGGGATTTGACCGCCGGGTTTCGCGCCTATCGCCGCGACGTGCTGGAACGCCTCGATTTATCGAAAATTCACTCCGATGGCTATGCGTTTCAAATCGAAATGCTCTGCCATACGCTGCAACACGGCTTTCACGTCGCGGAAGTGCCGATTTTATTCCGCGAGCGGGCGCGCGGCGTCTCCAAAATTTCGCGGCACGTCGTTTGGGAAGCGTTCTGGCTCGTCCTGCGGCTGCGCGCGCCGCTCTTGACCATCCTGCGCCATCTGCGCGTCCTCGTGAATCATTACGGCGAATTCGTGACGCAGCATCCCGCCACACAGCGCCGCCATTTGCGGTAGAGCGGACAGTTCTGTCTGCCCAAATCGTAGGGGCGTTCAATTGAACGCCCCTACGCGCCTAACGGCTCGGTCAGGGCGAGCGGAATAATTTCGTCCATGCGCTGCACGAACAGGAAATTAAGGTCTTTTTTGGCGTTTTCCGGCACTTCTTCCAAATCTTTTTCGTTCTTTTTGGGCAGAATGACCGTGTGAATTCCGGCGCGGCGAGCCGCCAGCACTTTTTCCTTGATGCCGCCGACCGGCAGCACCGCGCCGCGCAGCGTGATTTCCCCGGTCATCGCAATATCGTGGCGGATCGGGCGGCGCGTCAACAGCGACGTCAGCGCCGTGAACATCGTCACGCCCGCCGATGGGCCGTCTTTCGGAATCGCGCCCGCCGGAATATGAATGTGAATGTCGCCGTTTTCGTAAAAATCCTGCTCCACGCCGAGTTCCTTGTATTTGGCGCGAACATACGACAGCGCGGCCTGCGCCGATTCCTTCATCACGTCGCCCAACTGCCCGGTCAGCGTCAGCGTTTTCTTGCCCGGCATGATAGTCGCCTCGACAAAAATGATGTCGCCGCCGGTCGGCGTCCACGCGAGGCCGGTCGCCACGCCCGGCTCGGCGGTGCGCTCCGCCACATCAGGGAAGAATTTCACGGGGCCGAGATATTTATGCACGAATCCGTCCGTGAAATCAACCGACTGCTGGCTTCCCTCAACAATTTCTTTGGCGACGCCCCGGCAGACCGTCGCAATCTGCCGCTCCAAATTCCGCACGCCCGCCTCGCGGGTGTATGATACGATCATTGTCCGCAACGCCGCATCAGCAAAGCCCAACTGCTCGCCTTTCAATCCATGCTCTTCAAGCTGCTTGGGAATCAGGAAGTCGCGGGCAATCATGACTTTTTCTTCTTCCGTGTAGCCCGGCAATTCGAGAATTTCCATACGGTCTTGCAGCGCGGGCGGAATGGTTTGCAGCACGTTCGCGGTGGCGATGAACATCACTTTCGACAAATCGAACGCCACTTCAAGATAATGATCCGAAAAAGAAAAATTCTGCTCAGGGTCCAGCACTTCCAGCAGAGCGGACGACGGATCGCCGCGAAAATCCGAGCCGAGTTTGTCCACTTCGTCGAGCATGAAAAGCGGATTATTCGATCCGGCCTTTTTGATGCCCTGAATGATGCGCCCCGGCAGCGCGCCGATATACGTCCGGCGATGCCCGCGAATTTCGGCTTCGTCATGCACGCCGCCGAGCGAAATGCGCACGAATTTGCGACCGAGCGCGCGCGCAATCGAGCGGCCTAACGAGGTTTTGCCCACGCCGGGCGGCCCGACAAAACAGAGAATCGGCCCTTTCATATCCTTCTTCAACTGCCGCACGGCGAGATATTCCAGAATACGCTTTTTGATTTTTTCGAGATTGTAATGATCTTCATCGAGGACGCGGCGGGCTTCGCGGATGTTCAGATTGTCTTCCGTGCATTCGTTCCACGGGAGGTCTAAAATCCAGTCGAAATAGGTGCGCGACACCGTATATTCCGCCGAAGACGGGTGCATGCGCTTGAGCCGCTCAAGCTCCTTGCGCGCCGCTTTATCCGCCTCTTCCGGCAATTTCGCCTTATCCAGCCGCTCTTTCAATTCGTCGGATTCGTTCAGTTCGTCCCCTTCGCCCAATTCCTGCTGAATCGCCCGCAGCTGCTCGCGCAGATAGTATTCGCGCTGGTTTTTATCAATCCCTTCTTTGACCTGCGATTGGATTTTCTGGCCTAATTCCAGCACTTGCAGTTCCCGATTCAAAATTTCCAGCACTTGATTGAGCCGCGCCGGAATCTCGATGATTTCAAGAATCTGCTGTTTTTCCTCAAGCGGGATGTTCAGGCTGGAGACGACGAAATCCGCTAACATGCCTGGATTTTTCAGATTCGTAATCATCCCCATGATTTCAGAAGGGACTTGCGGCGACAATTCCACGACCTTGCGAAACACGTCTTTCACGTTCGTGATGAGGGCTTCAATCGTGATGCCTTCGATGTAATCTTCTTCCAAATGCGAGACGCGCGCGATGTAATACGGATCGCTTTCGAGATACCGCTCAACCTTGATGCGGGCGACGCCTTGCACGACGACGCGAATATCTCGCTCGCTGACGCGCACCATTTTTAAAATTGAAGCCGCCGTGCCGATGGCGAACATTTCTTCCGGCGCGGGATCTTGAACTTTCGGGTCTTTCTGCGTCACCACGCCGATCATTTTGTCGCTGCCGAGCGCGTCGTCAATCAATTGGATTGAGCGTTCGCGCCCGATAATCAGCGGCACCGCGAGTCCGGGATAAATGACCGTACCTTTTAAGGGCAGTATCGCCAATTCTTTCGGGATCGCATCCGATTCGTCCGGCCTCAATTCAAAATTTTGATCATCCATGTTCATGCTCCTGTCCCCCTGAAAATTCCTTTCTTTCTGGACGCCAAGCCTTCGTCAAGATGGCGTCATGCGTTTGTAAGTTAAGAATAGGGACAAACGCGCAAACTGTCAAACAAAAAAATGCTAAATTCCTTGCGTTTCTTTGCGAATGGATAAAATAATGTGCTCATGCAAAAGGGGATGGTCAGGAGAAAGCTGTCAGACACCTTGAAGATGTCTGACAGCTTCGAAAATTCTTGCGTGGCAGGAACTTTTTCTTGCCGCGCCTCGTCTTGCTCAATAGAAGAACAGGACGTTCCCGAAAAAGGCCGAGACTATGGTGAAAACTGGACAGACCGCCGAAGCGGAAGCGGAATTAGTCATGCAGTGTCAAGCGGGCGACCGGCAAGCGTTTAACCGGTTAGTCATGCAATATCAACATCTCGTGTACACGTTTTTAACGCGAATGGCGCCGCGCTGGGATGATCTTGATGATCTTGCGCAAGAGGTGTTTGTCAAAGTCTATCATTCCATCAAGGCGTTGAAGGATCCTTTGCAATTCAAAGGCTGGCTGTTTCGAATTGCCACGACGGTGTATTTAGACGAATATCGCCGATGGAAAAAACGCCAGAAACGCTTTATTTCGGATGAAAGCGCGATGCAGAATCAGGTGGCGACGCACGGCCATCCGGGGGAACATCTTGATCGGCAGGAATTGCGGCAGCAGGTTGAAAGCGCGCTCGCGCAATTGCCGGAGGAATTTCGCATGGCGATTCTGCTGCGGGAAGTGCAAGAGCTTTCCTATGAAGAAATTGCCAGTGCGCTGAATGTGTCGTTAGGCACTGTCCGGTCGCGCATTTTCAGGGGAAGAAAGCTGCTGCAAGGCTTGCTTCGCCATGAAATGCAGATGGAATCGTGAGGGTAATCGTATGCAATGCGAACTGATTGAAGAATTGATCTCCGCCGCGCTCGACGGAGAAGCAACGGCTGAGGAGCAACGCCAGATTGACGCGCATCTTCTGGAATGCGCGGCGTGCCGTCAAGCGAGGACAGACTTGCAAGCGGCGCAATCGCTGTCGCGTTCGATTGGCGTGACGGAAGCGCCGTTCGGGTTCAGACAGCGCGTCATGCAGCGCATTGAAGCGCAGCCGTCGCATTCGTGGGCGTTCTGGCATTGGCCGCGCCTCGCGTATGGCCTCGCCGCTTTGAGCCTGCTCGTCGGCCTGACGCTCTTCTGGCGGCTGGAGCGGCAGCCGTCAAATGAGCAGTGGCAGCAATACGCCTCCACCGCCGTTGACGTGTACGCGGAAGACCTGCTGTTTGAGGACGACGCCTCTTCGACAACGGAGTGGCTGCCGCAAGAAACGGACAGTTCGGACAGCGCGGAAGACGCCGCCTCTTCGACGGCGGAATGGCCGCCGCAGGAATCGGAACACGTCGCCGAAGAATTGCTCAACAGCATTGATTTTGGAGAAACCGGCGCGCAGATTTCTTCGCCTATCGGCGCGATGGCGGCGGTCTAATACAATAACGTGACGCAGTTCAACCTGCTCAGGCAAGCGTCTGAGCATTTATCCAGCAAAGGAAGGGCAACATGCGCGGTGAGATGTCATCACGCGGCATGTTCACGCAACCAGTAAAGGAGCATAATTATGTTACGAAAATTTACGATGGGCATGATCACCATGATGATTGTCGGCGTGTTGACGTTCTCGGGCAGCGCAATCGCGCAGGATGAGCCGCTTGCGCCCCCGGACGCCCCCGAAATGCGCGCGCCGGAGAAAGAGCCGGACATGCCGCCCGCGCCGGGCGATGACATGCCGGGCATGCCGCCCGCGCAGCAAGATGTGATGCGCATCAACTGGAAGGCGTTGAATTTGACGGAAGAGCAGCGCGACCAGATGCAGCAATTGCGCCAAGATTTTCAGGTCAAGACGGCCGCCGCCCGCGAAGGATTGCGCTTCAAACAAGAAGCATTGCGGGACGAATTGGAGAAAGAGCCGATTGATCGGGCGAAAATTGACACCCTGACCGGCGAAGTCGCCGCGCTCAAACAACAAATCGGCGAGGCGGCGACGGAGAATCTGCTGGCGATTAAAGCCCTGTTGACTGAGGAACAGCGGGCGCAGTTAAGCGCGGCGCAAGAAGAGCCATTCTCAAAGGATTTTCACGGCGCGAAAATCACGAAAGAACAGCGCACGCAGATGAAAGACATCATGAAGGCGTCGCGCGAGGCGAACCGGCAGCTTGCCGAAGAGGTGCGCGAGTTGCGCGGAAATCTGCGCGAAGAATTGCTCGCCGCCAATCCAGACACGGCGAAAATCGAGGAATTGCAGGGCAAAGTGGCTGAAAAAGAATTGGCGTTAGAAAAAGCCCGAATTGACAGCCTGCTGAAAATCCGCGACCTCCTGACCCCTGAACAGCGTCAGGAAATAAAGAAATTCTGGGAGACCCGGAAAGAAGAGCGGCGGCAGCAGCGTCAAGAAAAGCGTGAAAATCGGCAGCAGCAACGCCAAGAAAACCGCAAAAACCGCCAGAAATAGCCTGCCATTCTTCACGTCTTGTCTCGCGGTCAGACACCTTCACAAGGCGTCTGACCGTTTTTCGCTCAAAGTCCCCGCCAAAATCGTCGGTTACAGGACGCTCCGCAACGCATTTCCGCAAAGAAATATGCACTTCTTCAAAAAATCGTCATTTTTTTCTTGAACTTTTTTAAGAAAGCGACTAACCTGAAATTATTCGCCGGGTTGGAAAGGAAGAAGATTATGGTGAAGCCGTATTGCGGAATAATGCCGACAATTCATCCGTCCGCGTTCGTGGAGGACAGCGCGCAAGTGATTGGCAACGTCAGCCTCGAACAGGATGCCAGCGTGTGGTGCGGCGCGGTGTTGCGCGGCGACGTGAACGCCATTCGCATCGGCAAGCGTGCGAACGTGCAGGATGGCGCGGTGCTGCACGGCACGTCTCACGATGCGGTGATTGTCGAGGATGACGTCACCATCGGCCACCGGGCTATCGTGCATGGCTGCCTTGTGCATGCGCGCTGCTTGATCGGCATGGGTGCAATCATCCTTGATCAGGCGGAAATCGGCGAAGAAAGCATTATCGGCGCAGGCGCGGTCGTCACGGAAAGAATGATCGTGCCGCCGAGATCGTTGATTCTTGGCGTTCCGGGCAGGGTCAAGCGCATGCTGACGCCGCAGGAAATCCAAGAACTTGCAGAGCGGGCTGCCCGCTACGTGGAATATAAACAGAGGTATATTTCCCAATGAAAGGAGGTGGAACTTCTTATGAAACAACTGAAACTGTTCAGTCTGGCGATGGCATGCCTGATGGCGTTTGCAGGGAGCGCGGCTTCCGCGATTGAGATGGATAGCGCGAAGGTCGTCCCCGTGCCTTACGGCTACTCGAACCCGACGCAGGATTACGGGCAACAGCCGATGTATCCGACGCTGCCGAATTACGGCCAGCAGCCGATGTATCCGACGCTGCCGAACTGCGGTCAGCAGCAGATGTATCCGGTGATGCCGAACTGCGGTCAGCAGCAGATGTATCCGGTCATGCCGAATTGCGGTCAGCAACAGATGCCGCAGGTACAGCCGATGCCGCAGCAGTATAACAACTGCGCGCAGCAGAATGTCCGACCAACGGAATACTGCACGCGCTGGATCTCGGGACACTGGGTGCAAGTCCGCGTGATGGTGCCGGGACGGTGGGAATACCGTCCGGTGTGGATTCCCGGTTATCAGGCGTCCCAATACAAATGGGTAAAGGGATTCTGGCAAACGACCGCATCGTATGCGCGTCCTGATGTGTATGTCTGGTCTTCTCCGACATCAGGGGGATATATGGGCGTGTCGTATCAAACCTATCAGAACGCTGGCGGCGGGTATTTTACCGCAGAAGGCGTGTGGGTGCCGAATAGATGATGACATCCCGATAGGGAATTGTCCGTGTAAGGAGCAGCCCGTGTTGACCCGGCGCACGCCGGGAAGACACGGCGTTGCTCTTTCTGTTTTTGATGCTACATGATGCCATCCAGCGAATCCGCCGACCGCTCGAGTATTGCGCGAAAAATGACTTTGCGAATATCGAGCGGCTGCGCGATTTTGAACGCACTGTTTCCCAATGGCGCGCCACGCTTCAACCTCTTTCGCTTGCCGAGCCTCAGCAGGCGCAGCTTCAGCGATTCTGCGGCCTGTTTCACGGCTACGACGCCAAGCCGACCTCCGACAAAATCGCCGTCATCCGGCAAGCCTGCGCAACGCTTGAGCAGCTTGAGCGCGCGCCCGCTGCCGATCCCGCCCAGCCCATCGAACCGGAAGAACCGGCATGCGCGCCTGTTCATGCGCCCGACGAAACCGACAGGAATGTCTGTTCTGCCGAAATAGCAGACGAGGATGTCTCTTCTGCCGAAAACGAGGCGGCTGATTCGCCTGACGCGGAAGAACGGGCGAATTTGTCCATGCCGATGCAATACATCAAAGGCATCGGGCCGAAACGGGCGCGGCTGCTTGGGAAATTGGGCATCACGACGATTCAAGAAGCCTTATTCTGCTTTCCGCGCCGCTACGAAGATCGCCGCCGCATCG
>CAZCGG010000186.1:7220-9079 GCA_964498135.1 uncultured Candidatus Moduliflexus sp. | reverse complement strand
GCCAGAGGTCTTCGCCCAATTCGCTGCGCGTTGCGGCGCGGCGCGTCTCTTTTCCCGGTTCATTCGGGCGAATGAATTGCATGAAGACGTGTTTGATTTGTTCTTGCTCGTGATTGGGCACGCTTTGATATATGCGCTCGGCATATTGCGACAGCGCCTGCGCAATGCCGCCGATCCCATTATACGCCGCATGCGTCATCATGCGCGGCGCGGCTTGCCCGCATTCATCCCATAATTGCGTCAACGCGAATTCCAAAAGCGGCAGATTGCCCGGCTCATCGCCAACGGCATCTAACATCCGTTCTGTCAAGCCCTCTTCCATGCCCAATCCGACGTGACGAGCGGGCTGTTCAATGACCTCGCGCAACTCATCTCGATTCATCGGGGCAAGCACGAAGAGCGCGTCATGCAGCGCGTCGGCGAGCGGACGATACGCAAATGCCCGCTCCAAAAAATCTGCCCGCATTGTCAAAACGCACGTGATGTGCCAATCGGACTGCTGCCACGTCTGCGAGAGTTTGCAGGCATTCAGCAGCGCGTCAATGAAGCGGCGGCGCGCTTCCTCATGCTGGCAAAGCGTGTAGAGTTCCTCGAATTGATCTATGCAGAGGAGCAAACGACGCTGCGGATGACTTTCGAAAATCGTTTTGGCGGCGTCCTGCACGGTCAGCGTTCCGTTCAGCAGATAATCTGCCGCCTTCTTGCTTTTGACCGCTCGCTCAAGCTCGTCCATGTCCGGTTTTTGTATCGAATAGAATGCCTGCGCCAAATGATAAAACGGATGTTCGCCGGGGCGAAAAGCGGCAATCAGCCAATCGCCCAGCCGCCGCAGACACGGAAAGAGCCCGGCGTGCGCGACTGACGATTTGCCGCAGCCAGACGGCCCGATCATGGCGATAAGCGGCTTGGTCTGCGCGTCGCGCAGTAACCGATCAATCACAATTTCGCGCCCGAAAAAGAAGGGCGCATCCACTTCACGGAACGCGAATAGGCCACGATATGGATTTTGAAAAATGATCTGCGGCGGCGGGGATTCAAACAGCAGATCAACGAGCAAAGGTAAGTCGCCGCGCCCGATGGTCACGATGGTTTTTTGGTCGAAGACGCGCTCCGGCGAAACCTCTTGCACGGACATAACCGCCACCGTCAGATGGAGATGCGCGACATTCGCTTCATGCGCGAAAAATATCGTTTCTGGCGCGCTTGCGGCGAGAAACGCCGTTAATTTGCTTTCGAATTTTGCGCCGTCAACAGGCTTGAGGATTGGAGACGCATCGGGATACGCGACCACGCCGGTACACCAGAAATCATGCGCTGCCGCCGCGAATTTCAACGGACGCTTGCAATAAATGAGCGCAAGCAGATACGCTAAATCGAGTGACGCGCCTTGATACGGATAATCAGGGACATCGCGGCGCTCGCAGATCTCGCGCCGGATGTCGTCGCCGGTCGGCGCAAGCGCGAGCGCGGCCTCGTGAATCTCCGTGATATTGGGCGTATTCGGTTGTTTAACGCGCTGATAGTTTTCGTCAGGCGCACGGCCGTCCTGAAACGCGGCATAGCGTCCACAGCCGACAAATCGCCCAGAAGCATCAATATTCGGATAGGCGAAATGCGTCATGCGCGTTCCTCTTCGGCCTCTTTTTTCGTTAAAACAATGCTGAAGCCCCATCGCTGGCAGGCCGGATCAAAGCCTAATTCGCTCGGCGTGAACGTTTTTTCTCCGCGCAGCCTCGTCCCAAGCGGGAGTTCGGCTAACGTTTCCTGCGTTTCCGGGGAGACAAATCGGATTCGAAATTCTCCGGCAATCACCATGTCCGCCCGCCATGCGATATGTAAATACGCTGGCTCACGCTCGC
>CAZCGG010000186.1:0-7120 GCA_964498135.1 uncultured Candidatus Moduliflexus sp. | reverse complement strand
TTCGAGGGATTTCAAAATAGACGGTTTGGTTTATATAGCCTTTCAAGACGGGAAGCGAAAAGCCTTTTTTCAATTGCTGCGCTTTAATCTTTTCGGAGAGTTCGAACGGCAGGACATTTTCATATTCTAATCTGACATCGCGGGGCAGCCGGTCGAAAAATTGCGCTAATCTGCCGCGCGCTGCCGCTTTTACCATTTCATCCGGCTGGCAGCGTCCGCGCTCGAATATCGCTTGCAGCGAAGAGGCTCTCAGCAAATCGCACTCCTGCGTGAACACGTCGAAATCGCCGCACCATGATGGAAAACGGCTCTGGCCTTTGCAATAGTCCGCGATTAAATCTTTCGGCATGCGGTTTGATAGCCAATCTCTTTTTCGATAAATCCGATGCCAAGCAGAACGCATGGACGCGGATCATTCAGAAAGCGGTCGGCATAATGGGTTGTTACCACCTTATTCTAAGTCGTGACGCAGCGATTTCGCAAGCAGAGGCATACCTTCTATGCGAATGGAAACAAGCCGCGATTTCCCGAAGCGGCGCGGACGCGAAAGAAAGAAATATTTCCCCTCGTCAATCATTGCGGCAATCTGCCGAGTTTTGTCCACATAGAGGCAATTCTGGGCAATCAAACTGCCGAAATCCTGCACGCCGAGCGGAAGTGTTTTCATGATAATTTCTACAACTGGAAAAATTTTTTCGACTGGAAAATGTCCAACCTCGATTTCCGCAAACTCTTGAAGAAGCGAATCGGATAAAACGCTTGTGAAGAATACGAAAATAGTCAAGAAGTTTTTCATCGCTATGCCTGCATTCGCAAGAAGAATGCGTTATGGCAAAACAAAAGGAGAGCAGCATGGAGGCTGTGGGAATGAATGCGTTAATCGTAGTTGTCGGTCTCTTCGGATTGTTCGAATGTTTCTGGGGATATCGCTTGTTCAATATTGTTTTAAGAATCTTTGGATTCCTGATTGGCGCCGCTATCGGGGGCGGGCTTGGAGTTGGATTCACGCAAGGAAACGCCATTGCGGGGATTTTTGCGGGGGTGCTTGGCGGAGCGCTTCTCTCCGCCATTATTGTCGCGCTGAGGAAGCTTGGCATTTTTCTGTTTGGCGCAAGTCTGGGGCTGCTTCTTGGATCGCTTCTCGCGCTTGCCGGATTGAATCATATTCTGGTATTCGTGATGCTTGCCATTGCAGGAGGCATTTTAGCGGTCGTTATGGATAAATTGATGATTATTCTTTCGACGGCGATTGGCGGCGCGTGGCTTGCCGTATTTGGCATCGCCAACCTCTTCATCGGGAACGCGAATTTCCTGTCAAATCTTGTGTTTGGTTCTCAGACGAGAGGGATGAGCGCGTTGCTGATTGCGCTTGTTCTCGCATGGATGGCGTTAAGTATCGTGGGGATTCTCGTTCAATACGAAAAAATTCCGCTGCAACAATATGCCATGGATCGTTTGCCTATTGAGCAACTTCGAAAAAATGGGGTTCGAACAATGATCACAATGATAAGCCGCACCGTTCATTTCGCTTATCGTAAGCTCTTCACGTGCATTTCAAGTCAAGAAAAGATGGAGAAATCTGAGATGAAAAAATTACTGACTTTTGTGGTTATCAGCATAGCGGCATTCATTGGTGGATGTCAGCCCACATCAGAAACGATAAAGACGTTTACAAGCCCTCCGGTCGAAGTGGAGCAACCCCGCATCACCTGCGACGCATCAGCGTGTCGGCCTGTTGTCGCGGTGATGAATTTCGAAATCAAAGCCGGTCACGAGGCAAAACGCGAATTAGCAGAAGGATTGAATGACATGCTTATTAATTCGCTGGTTGAAACTCAGTGTTTTCGAGTCGTCGAGCGTTCGCGGATGAATGCGGTTCTCGGAGAAATCGGCCTGGGACTTGACGGAACGATAGACCCGGCCAGCGCTCCGAAAGTCGGAAATATGATTGGGGCGCAGTTATTGGTGATGGGAGCGGTCACGGAATTTGCGGAACACGAAAGCGGCGGACTTGGCGGGATCATTAGCCCTCTGTTGGCAGGCGTCGGCGTGGTAAACGCGCATGTCGGGTTGATTGTGCGCGTGGTGGACGCAACGACCGGAGAAATTCTGATGTCCAAATCAATTGATAAAAAAATCAAAAAAGTCGGTCTGGTAGCAGGAGGTTCTCTGTTCGGCGTGCCAATGGGTGGAGCCTTATTCAAAAGCAAAGCGATGCAAGATGCGGTCGAGGAAGCGCTGATTGAAACCGTTGCGCTCCTTGCCAGCCAAAAAGAACGCGTTCCATGCGTCTCTTCGTCCGCAAACGATCAGCAGAAGTTGACGCCGAACGCCTGTTCTCTTGCTTCTCCAACGGGGCCTCGCGTGATGGTCGTGATTCCAGAAATTCATCTTCGCCGCCCCGTTCCAGATCCCGCTGGCGAGACGGAAATTATTCGAAAATTTTTGGAAATGGGATTCAATCTTGTCGATCCGAAACAAGTTGCCGCGATCCGCGATCAAGAAAAAGTGTTGAACGCGGTGAAAAATCCGCAAGCTGCCGCCGCATTAGGCGCGGAATTCGGCGCAGATATTATCATTATCGGCGAAGCGTTCAGCGAATTTGCCAAGCAGGAAGGCTCCATGATTTCCTGTCGCGCGCGGGTGGAAGCCAAAGCGATTCAAACCAGCACCGGACGGATTCTGTCCGCGAACGGCATGGAGGCTGGCGGCGCGGATATTGCCGAGTTCGTGGCAGGAAAAGCGGCACTGCGAAATGCGGGATCGCAATTAGCGGACTATTTCATCGCCCAATTATGCCAAAATGCTTCATTGGGTCAGGCTCAAAATTCAAGCGTGGAATTGCTGCTGACCAACGTGAATTTCCGGCAGGCGCAACGCTTTGCGTCGTTTCTTGAAACGCTTCCCGGCGTTCAACACGTTCAGAAGCAATTGACTGGGAATACGGCCCGCATTCATGTGCAATATAACGAAAACGCTGAACGGTTAGCTGATACGATGACCGCAGGCAATCGCAGCGGATTACTCTTCGAGATTACGAATCTCGCCGTCAATAAAATTGATATTGCCGTAACGGGCGAAGGTACGGTTCAACCTGAAAAAGCATTGAACGAGAAAGAAATGGTTCGTGAAATTCAAGCGTCTTTGATGAAATTGGGATACGATCCTGGAATCGCCGATGGAGTGATTGGAAAGAAAACGCTGTCGGCAATTCGACAATACCAGCAAGATGCCGATCTGCCGATTGACGGCAATCCCTCTCTTTCATTATTGGAATCGTTGAAATCTCATCTTCGCTGACAATGGATAAAAAGGAAACGCCGTCTGGTAGCCCCGCCCCTACGTGGCGGGACGTTAGCCCACATTCCCGCCACGTAGGGGCGGGGCTACCAGGTTGTTCGTCGTCTGGGGAACACACGCAACTTTTAAAACAGTTTCTTAGGGATAAGTTTTAATTATTTCGAATAACACATATCACAGGAAGAATCTATGAAACGATTACATCGGGGTATTCTCATGGCCGCGCTGATCATCGCTGTCGCTTTTGGGGCAAACGCAAACGCCGAGCGCATCTATTCTGTCACCGTTCTAATGTTTGCTGGAGGTTTTGATTTCGAAACTGGCGCGATCTATTACGATCCGAGTATGTTAGTCGTGACGTTCAACGATCAATGGGAGATCGAAGACATCTGGAAACCAGCGGGGGCAAACCTTGCCGATTTCGGCAAACAAGTCGATGTGGTCTTTGATTTCAGCGCAAATAACCAGCTTTCTTTGAATGTTGCAACGCAATCCATCGTCGGTGCGATAACGCTGCCAGATATGCGTTTTGACATGGCAGATGCCTCGTTTTTAAATTCCCTGACATTCGAAGCGTCTTCTGAAAAAATCGCATTCGATGAGACTGACCTGATCATGCTGTTGACCACTAATCATGCCTTCTTGAAACTCGGCAATTTTATGTGTTTGCCCGATGTCAGCATAAAATTCGATATGGCAATCATGTCATTCGAACGTCCCGCTGCTGTTCCAGAGCCGACAACGCTCACGTTATTTACCTTGTCATTTATAGGACTATTCGGCGTTATCAGATTAAAACGCCAGAAAACGCGTATGATGAAAGCGTCTATGTTGCTTGCATTTGTTATAGCCTTATTCAATATGCCATTTCCGGTAGCCGCGCAAACGTTCTCTTGCGATAATGTCACAGAAATTCCGAAAGCTGAATGCGAAGCATTAGTCGCATTTTATAACAGTACGAATGGCGCAGGATGGACAAACAATGCTGGATGGCTGGAAACGAATATGCTTTGTCACTGGTATGGAGTGACCTGCGAACATGGAAACGTGACGTATCTGCGGCTTGAGAATAACGGACTCAATGGCAATATTCCCGATGAAATCGGAAACTTGGCAGCATTAAAATTGCTCAGGCTGATCGAGAATCAATTGCGAGGATCGATCCCGGAAACACTCGGTAATCTCGTAAACCTGATTCATCTCGATCTGCGAAGTAACCAATTAACCAGCATTCCTGTGACTATCGGCAATTTGATGAATTTACAAGGACTCTCTCTCCATAATAATTTACTGACATCTCTTCCTTCTCAAATCGGGAGTTTAAAGAAATTGCAAGGCATTGATCTTTCTTGGAATCCATTAGAAACGTTGCCGACAGAATTTGGGCAGCTAACGCAAATGCAAACACTTCGACTGCACCATACCGAATTACAGAGCATTCCTGAATGGTTATTCGATTTTACTCAATTACAAGAATTATTTATTTCGTCAAATCCTCTCTTAACCGGGCAATTACCTCAGTCATTCGAACGCTTTACAGAGTTAAAAAGTTTCTATTTTGATAATACCAATTTATGCGAGCCGCAAGACGCCGCATTTCAAGCATGGCTGGCGGCGATTCCGAATCTGACACGAACCAATATCGCCTGCGCGCCGGAAACCAAAGAGATCAAGACGCTGATTCTGACGAACCGCCAGCAACTCGCCAATTTACATGGCATCAGCGCGGCAGATCAGGTAATGAGCAAACTCAAGACCTTCGCCGCGCATTCGGTGGTGAGTGGCATGATCGCGCAGGTGGAAAACGATGCAACAGTCGCGGCGGCTTATGCGGCGCGAGGAACGGCTTACGAGAACAAAGACAACGCGAACGCCGTCGCAGACGCGATCAAACAGGTTATTCTCAAAGAGTGGAACGCGCATCCTGAGTTGGAATATCTCGTCATCGTCGGCGATGACCGCGTGATTCCGTTCTATCGCGCGAAAGACGGCACGACAATTCCCGATCCTTGGACGCTGACGGATGATTTCTACGTGAGCCGCAGTCCGGGATTTTTCCTCCCGGAATTGGCAAGCGGGCGGTTGGTGGAGTCGCCGTCGCAGATTCTCGGACAACTTGACGCCTTCCTGTCCAAGCAGGACGTGACGCTTCGGCAAGGCGTTGTGACCGGATATGACGCCTTTAAGGACGGGGCGCAGTATCAGTGCGCCACGCTTCAAGACGCGCAAGTGGCGTCGGACTGCTCTTTAATCGGCAATGCGTGGACGTCCGGCGCATTTCGCGCCATTATTTTGAACGAACCGCATGACGTAGTTTCGATCAATAATCATGCCGATTCGCACGGATTCGGAGCGCCGGACGGCGGTTTCGTCTCCGAGAGCGACATTGCCGCCGCCGCGACCGATTTTTCTCATTCGCTCTGGCAGAGCATCGGATGTCATGCCGGATTGAATCTTGCGGGAGAAACAGATGTGGTGGAAACGCTGGCGGCGAAACGGGCGATTTATACGGCTAATACCGGCTATGGCTGGGGCGGGCTGGGCGTGATTCTGTCCGAAAAACTGATGTGGTATTTCACGCAGCAACTCGCTATCGGAATGGAAACGACCGTAGGAAACGCCCTAATTTCCGCGAAACAGAAATATTATAGCGAACTGCCATTCATGAATGCGCGGCATGAAAAGATTCTGACCGAAAACACGTTATACGGATTGCCGATGTATCGAGTCAGTTCCCCCGCTGCCGCGCCTGCGTCGGTGAATCCGATCTCCGTAACAGTTCAAGCCTCGCCAGCCTCAGGCGGGCTTTTCAAAGAGATGCGGGCGTATTCATGTGCATTGCCGACGCCGGAAAACGGCTATTATGCGTTGAACGGCAATATTACCGACGAAAACGGCAAGCCGGTCTTGCCGGCGCTGATTGACGATCTCGCCACGATTGCCGACCGCGTGCATGGCGTTGTGTTCATGGGCGGCGTCTATGCCATCGTGAACGCTGCGCCGCCGTTGCAAGAAATTATCACCACGCAAACAACCGCGTCATTTTCTGGAGCGCAGACATTCGCTTCGCCCAGTTGGTATCCGGCGACATTCGGCGCGTTCAATACGCTTGACCTGCTGGACGGACGGCGGCAGACGCTGATTGCGACCGCCGGGCAATACAATCCAAACCTTGCCGCCGGGCAGCAGCGCATTTTCACGGCGATGACGTTCGATGTGTATGCCCATGCCAACTCGACCGATTTCATTGCGCCGACACTTTCCGGCGTGACCGCGACGCTGCAAGGCAATACGGCAACAATCACCGCGCAGGCGGATGACGCGTCCGGCATCGAAACGGTCGTCGCGGCATACACAGATGGAAGCGGCGCATGGCAGAGCGTCAATTTAACGCAAACCGGCGCGGAATGGATGGGCAGTATTCCTGCCGCCGCGCAGATGGAATTCTTTGCGCAGGCCGTGGATAAGGCTGGAAACGTGGCGGTTGACGATCATGAGGGCGCGTATTTCACGCTGCCGATGTTTACGGTGCGCAAAGCGGCGAAGAATACCGGCAGCGGAGTCATCATGCTTGGCAAAGAACGATGCGACGCGGACTGCATGGAATTGAGCGTGCCGGTGTCGCCGACCACAACCGTAATTGTGAAAGCGGTCGCCGCGCCGGATTCCCGCTTCGTGCGCTGGGAACGGCCTGACGGGACGCCTATCGCGCAACATAATTTTCGCGCCAAACCGGGCGACCTTGTCATTGCTGTTTTCGAGCGCAAGAAATAAAAGAGACTGGCGCAGGCATGCTCGTCTGCGCCAGTTATCATCTCAG
>CAZCGG010000185.1:0-9197 GCA_964498135.1 uncultured Candidatus Moduliflexus sp. | reverse complement strand
TCGCTGAAGCGCACGGTAAATTCCGGGCCAAGCACGTCATTTTTGCAATGCAGCTCAAGCAGCGCGATTTTCCGCGTCTGCGGCGTCGGCAAGGCGAAGCGAACGGCGATATACACGGCATGCGTCGCGGCCGCCGGAATCCAGACGTATTCGACGAAGCCGGTTTTCGCGTTCGTCGAAGTGTGGCTGTCGCTGGAAGACGGGCTGACTTGCGCGAGATATTCGCGGGCGGCCTCGTCGTAAATTTTCGCGCCGGGGCGGATGCCGACTTGCTTCGACCGCCGTTCCGCCTGTACGCGGATGCGGCAGGTCGCGTTTCTCCCCGCGCGCTCGCATTCGGTCAACTCAAAAATGATCTCTTGCTGGCTCACGCGCTGAAACACGTTCGGCTTCGGCGGCGCGGGCGGCGGCGTCGGTTTCGGGGCTGGCGGCAGGTCGCGTTTCGGTGGCGCGCCGTTCTGTCTGGGCGGCGACGACGATTCTTTCGACGCGGGGTGCGGCGGCGGCGCGTCCCGCGACATCTCGCGCCGGAACAATTCTTGATTATCTAAGATGAACCGCTCGGCAATGCCGGGAAACACGTAGATGATGCCGCCTGTTTCGGTCACGTCCATATTCACCAGCCCGCGCCCCGCCATCTCGTTCATGATTTCCTCGACTTCGGCGGAATTCATCGAGGTTTCGGCGACAATCTCCAGGATTGAGAGTTTTCCGGCTTTTTGCTGCGCTAAACGGACGATTTCTTTCTCTCGCGCAGATTCTTGCGCCTTCTCTTTTTTTCGAAAGAGGTCTCGTAAAAATGCTCCGACTGTGGTTTTCTTTTTCATAGGAATATACGCTTGCCCCTGTTGCGATGTCTTGTGACGCTAAGAATGTATTTCGACGTATTTTTGCAATACCGATAAATCGGAGACGCCGATAAAATGCAGCGCCTCTGCAAGCTCAGAAAATGCCTGAATTTTTTCGAATGTTCCCTGATGTTTGGACAGGCGGTTAATCTGCATGACGACAACCGGCGACGCGATTGTGGCGCATTTCTCAACCGTGGTCATCAAATACGTCATGAGTTCGCTCCAAATAGGATTCACATCGGCAGGCCATGCTCCGCCGACATGTCTGTTATCAACAAGGATGGCCTTTATTCCGTGATTTTTCAACATGTTGCGTATTTCTTGGGAGATGATCTGCGCCTCATCAACAGAAATATGAAACGTAACATTTTTCCAATAGAGGATGGATTTTTCAGTTTTCAAGATTACGCCTTTCGGTAGCATAACGATGTTCCCTCCATGAAAAGAGTCGGTTTATTCGCGCGGTTCACCTGCGAGCGGCGGTTTGCGAAGTCGGGCGCAACCGCGTGGTTCTGCGTCATACGTTTCGCTACAATCTTTTATCAAAAGCGATTTTTGTGTCATCATCAAATCCCAATTTTCTATAAAACGCATGCGCGTCTTTTCTCGCGTTTCCACTTTGCAAGATGACTTTGTAACAATTGTTCTTTTTCGCGATTTCTATCGCCTCTTCAATGACACGTCTTCCAATTCCTTTCTTTCTATAATTTACATCAGTTACTACATTTTCAATAACACCTATTGATCTTCCGCCTTGAGTTAAATTGGGGATAATGACGATATAACAACAAGAGATAACATGATTGTTTTCGATAGCTCCAACATAGAATATATTTTTATCTTGTTCAATTTTTTTCCATATTTCTTTTGCCTTATCTATCTCAAGATCATTATCATCAGACAACTGATGATAAAGAGGTAATAACGTGACTAAATCAGCTTCATTCAATAACCGAATTTCCATTGTAACCTCAACGTGGTCTCTGCTCGTTGTTGAGCATGATCGTCGTCTCGGACGGACGAAAGACGGCGATCATGCGCGCATGACAGGGACTTATTCAGGCAGTTTTGTGGCTTGCTCCACAGCGAAGCCCCCTTGTGCGAGATCAAACCGATAGATCATACGCATCGTGCCGCCTGTCGGATTCACATTTGCATCTTTCTCGTTATACAGGGGATATTCTCTGACTAAGACATTCGCCTCATTCACGAAAAAATGATCAGCCCCTCGATATCCTTGCCCTTGTTCATCCGTAAGAGCGGGGAGCGTAGAGACGGTTAAGGGGGGCGCTTGTCCTGTCAGGGGGAAGATATTGCCATAACTTCCGCTCCCGAGGGCTTCCGTGATGAGCAGCACTTCCCGTTGTCCATCATGATTGAGATCTGTCAATTGGGCATCCACCACCGGATCGTTTGTTTCGCCCTCCATTGTTTGCGCCGATCCGGAGGCTGACGGCATGGCGATAGCATATTTTTCAATATATGGCTCGTCCCTTTGCCTTTCGATTACTGTCCAATGCGTTGAAGATTCAGCGACCGATATTCGTCCCGAATGTTCTCCGGCAAGAATTCAAGCAAGCGTTCCGTGACGACGGTTTTATAGGTCTCGATTGTAAGCGCCTGATTGATCTGCTCAATCACCTGTCGGCCAAGCGGCGTATCATTACAAATCGCGCGAGCTTCAAGCGGGGCAGGGGCTTCAAGCACCGAAAGAAACATGAGCGATTCCCGTTCTTCTGTCGTCAATGTTTCAAATGCGGTTTGCGTGGCGAATGCCCACATCAGCACATAATCAAGCCTGTTGGCAGTCAGCATTTTTAATATCGCTCCCGTATCCATGACGACGCGTTCATGCACATGAGGCTGCCCTCGATACTGTTTGAGCAACGCATCAATCCGTTCGCCATTTTGCTGTTGCCCGAATAATCCAAGCTTGAGCGTTGAATCCTGAAGTAAGCGTTCAAGGGATGCTTGCTCTTCCAACGACGTGATAAAACGACTCATTTCCGCTTTGCGAATCACAATCCCAGGAGGAGGAACGATGCTCATTGTTTTTGAAGACACTGTATGAGGGAACTGTCCAACCGTCGCGCCTAATCCTGGAATACAGTACGTCTGTTCTGTATCTTTCCAAAACTCCAACATTCTTGGCTGTGAGACGTTAGCAATCAATTGATGGTGATAGGTCACAAGCGTTTGCCGAAACTGTTCCCCTGCCACATCGCAAAACCCTTTTCCCTGCTGGGGGCCGTCAATAAAATAGGCTGGCGGATAATTAACCGTGCCCCAGTGAACGGTGTCTTCGGCCCAACACGCCGTGTCGATTGTTCCCCAGAGGCACCCCAGCATCATGGTTGCGGCATACTGTTTTATAGTCATAATTTTTCTCCCATGTCAATGAGGAGTGCGAAATCTCGATTTCGCTGTTTTTCGCCGTCAAATCAAGATTTGACACTCCTGCTTTCATCTCGCACATGTGTCCTTTCATGTCATCAACGATTCCTTGTGATGTGTATGAGTAGGCATAACCACGTATGTTATACAGGCACCCTCGCCATTCATCATGATGTTTTATGTCGTTTTCCACGTAATATCAAACTCACAGATCGCATCGCCTTTCTTCACGCAACGCGTTTGAGTGACGTTGTATGTTTTGATGTGGCACATCTCCAAAATCCCTTCAAAGACGCCTTCCGTCAGAAGACAGGTATATCCTGGAATGCTGGCTTCGACGACAACATGGCCCGGTTCGGTGATCAAAAACTTGCGCGGCATGACATCGCGCCCCTGATGATCATTGAGAAAACTGTTGCCTTCCCACTCCAGCCAATCGAGCGGCGTTTTCAAGGAGTCGGGAAAGCCGACCGTTTTCGCAATAGTCGGATAGACGCGTCGTCCCATGACTTTGATTACCGTCGGACCCATCAAGTTGCCATACTGTTTTTCCGCCACCTGAAAAACCGCTTCAATCAGGCTTGCGTCATACCACCCTTCTGGCGTGAGTTGTTCCCATTCTTTCCCTGTCAGGTGTTTGATAATTTGTGACGCCTCTCGTTTGGCTCGTGGATTCAGTTCTAAAAGCGAACAGGCCATCGTGATAAACTTGCCTTTGATTTTTGCCATTGTCCCCTCCTTGTATTCATTCTTCTTTTCTATATTTCTTCTTCTGTCTTTACGTCTATTCCATTCTTCAGAAGTAATTCTGCTGTTTTCCCATTCCCTGCGATGATTTTTCCTGTAAAATTCCCGTCATATATTTTCCCCTTTCCGCATGATGGAGATCGCGCTTTTAATATGGCTTCCTTGCATCCGTATGCGTTTGCTATTTCCAATACGATTGCTGCTCCTCTTTCAAACTCTTTTGTGACATCCATTCCTTCTTTGCTTATGACGTTCCCATTTTTTATTTCAGATGGCGATCTTGGGGTGGGCAATCCCCCAAGTTGTTCAGGACAGACAAGTATGGCTTTTCCTGCATTGACAAGTTCCCGTGTCTTTTCATGTATAGTTGCCTTTCCATCATACCTACATGGAAATCCAGCCAAGCACGCACTCACAATGATCATAACAACGCTCCTTTGATCAAGAAAATAGGCTCTCATGATGCGCCCGACGGCCTGAGGCCCGGGCGTATTCTTCACATTCGCTCGAAGCGCAAGTCAGCCGCGAGCGGAGGTTTGCGATGTCGGCTGCAACCGCGTGGTGAGGCGGCGCGGCTGTTTGCGTCCGCTTTACGCCCTGCAACCGGCTCGTTAGGCCTATCTCGAACGTATTGTCATGGTGTTTGCCTTGATAGTCTTGTGCCGATAGTTAGGAATCTTGAAGTCAGTCAACGTCTTGTCGGCAGTCTCCTTCCTGAACGTGCCGAAGTAAGGCTCGACTTGAACTTCGACATAATAAAGAACTCCTTTTTCAATCCTGTATTCGGCGTCGAATGCACGGTAACGATCACCCTTATATGAGACGGGGATCGGGATTGTTCTGGTTTGTCCTGGCGCAATAATGACAAACACATCGGGAGAAGGGTTCGTATCCATGTCAATCATGATGCGCCCCACGGGCGCAACCGGTTGTCCGTTTGCAAGAACCGCGATTCTTACTGCCAGTGGTGATTGATTCACTGAAATGATTTCGCTGGATGTGTTTTTCACATAGAGCAGTGCGCCTTCCTTGCCATTGCTGATAAGACGCACCTCCAAACCATCTTGAATCGGCACGGCAACCCCATAGCCCACAAGTTCAATTGTTCCAGGACACCCTGAGAGAAGCAGGCAGAGCATCGCGCCTGCGATCATATTGTTTCTCGTTTTCATTGTTCTTCTCTGGCCTCACCGCGCGGTTCAGCCGCAAGCGGCCGTGTGCGATGTCGGCTGCAACCACATTGCTATTATTACTTATATTTATCCCATATCTATTTAATCCTAATATATTATTTTTATAAATGGAATCCTTTTGTTTCCCACTCTTTATTATGTTTTTCAAAGTATGAATCATAAACAAAACAATCACTCCGAATGTTCGGAGGAAATTGTAGATCAGGAATATAAAACGACTTTCGATCTGAATCGATCATTTTGATTTCAAATAACTGATTTATAAGGCCAGCAAGAGTATTCGTATCATTGATTAAAATGAGTGGGCTAAATCTTGTACAATATAAGATTATATTCGCGGCTACAGCATCAATTGCACGTAATAATGTCGCAGAAGAAAAATATCTATCTCTATCATGCTTAGTTTGATTATAACAATCATACCAAATTAAAGATTTAGTCGGTTTTGTAATGTCCCAACCATAAAACGGCTTCGATGGAACGAAAGCATTGTAATGTTTTAAACCGACCTGATATTCATCAATATATGTTACAGGCAGTATCTTTACATAATCTTGCGTTGTAAACTCTCTTCCATTTTGTGGTAGATATCCAGCTCTATTTAGTAATGCTCTCCATTGATTTTCAATCTCTGTGCAAGCTAATATCAAAAGTTCCCTAATTTTATGACCATGTGCTTTAAGTCCTTCAATTGATGGCTCAATGAACAATAAAATTTCATCCAACTTTTCAACAAGGATTCTTAATGCTTGTTCTTGGGAACGTTGTTCATTTGAATCAATTTTTAAACATTTTTGAATGTCTTCCCAATAAAACAAAGATGGTCGCCAAATAGCCTCAACAGTTTCTCCTACATTATGATACATCTCTTGAATTTCTATTGCACCAAAATGTTTCTCAAGCCATTCTATATACGAACAATTCTTTGCTTCTATTACTGTTAATCCAACAGATATGATATAAAAACTCTCCTTTCCATAAAAATGAACAAAGTGAGTATCAGTTTCATAGCCATAACCGTATTTTTGAGTTTGATGAGTCGTTTTTTCCCAATAAGGAATATCCGTTTTGGTGTTTATATAAGTATATGCTTTCATATCTTTTCTTTTGTTTATATACTTAATCCTAACCACGCGATCCACCAGCAAGCGATCTTCTGTGATGTTGGCTGCAACCGCATTGTTAGGAATTCTCTTTATTCTCGCAAAGATAAATATCTTCTACTCGATCAAGCATTTTTGTGATTGATTTGATCACACTATTAAATTGTCCACCGTTATGATAGGCCATTTCTACTTGATCTTGAGCCATTTTTAGCAAACCAATCGCATGAGATATTTTTTCTTTCATGTTGTTATATTCCGTTTCAGTTAATGGGATATTTTGCCCATCATTTACTATTATCGGCCCTAACATCTTTTTTGAAATACGTCCCTTTCCTTCTTCAATTTCTTTAAAACCAACCTTTAACGCATGTTGTCTTGCAATTTCATCTTTATACGTAATCTCTTGATATGCTCTTCCATGAGAAAACAAATACGGAAGCACATATTCTTTTAACGCACGGGTTAAATGTCCTTGTTTCCGATATTCCTCTTTGATAAATACATGTAAATCTTGAATTCCCATATCTAATATGCTGCCGACATATATCCCTTGTTCATTCTTGATAAAATACATATCATACGCGCCATAAATACTGTGATTCCATCCAGAAGAAGCATCCCAAACTTTTGCTTTTATGACTGTTTTACTTAAAGGACGAAGAAATATCCCTTCCTGCTTCTCGCTTATGTTCAACGCATTTATATACCGTTCATGTGTTTCATTTGTCATTGTAATATCCGACTCCTAACGACACAGTTCAGCCGTGAGCGGCTTTTTTTGCATCCTTTCTACCCAAGCCAAACAGATTTCGCAAGTTTTTTCATCGCATCTTCATCAAATCTCGCTACCGCACGAAAATGACCACTAACGTCAAATCGTCGCCGACATCCTCGTCGCCGACGAATTGACGGACATCCTCAACAATCGCGGTCAGCGCATCCTGCGCCCGCGCATGCGAGAGCGCCGCCACGCGCTGCGCCAAGCGTTCCCCGCCATACATGCCGCCTTCCGCGTTCATCGCTTCCGTCACGCCGTCGCTGCACAAAATCAGCAGATCGCCCGCATAGAGCGTCTCCTGCTGTTCGCTATACACGCTTTTGTCGCTGATGCCGAGCGGCAAGCCGCCCACCTCGCACCATTCCGTGACGCCGTTCCGCCGCCGGATGAGCGGCGCAACTAATCCGGCGTTCGCCACGCGCATCTGCCAGCGATCATACGAGGCGGACAACGGCTTCAACGTCGCGTAACTCAGGGCGGTATTCATCCAATTGCGCTGCACGTGCGGTTGCAAATCCGCGTTCAGCGTGGCGAGCAATTGCGACGGCGACAGGTCTTTCTGCGCTTTGGCCGTCAGCAGGCCGACCGACAGCGACATCATCAGCGCGGCCTGAATCCCTTTCCCCGCGACATCGCCGACTGCCACGCCCAATTGCGCCCCCGGAAACGTGAAATAACTATAGAAATCGCCGCCGACTTTCCTTGCGGGCGAGCAAAATCCGGCGCAATCGAGGCGCGGAATATCCGGCATGCCGACCGGCAGCAGGCTGGTTTGAATATGCCACGCAATCGCCAATTCCTCATCCAAACGCTTCCGCTCTTTCTCGACCCACCGGGCGTTTTCAATCGCCACCGCCATTTGCGCGGCAATCGTCTGCGCCATCTCGATTTCCGACGCCTCGAAATGATGCGGCTCTTGCGTCATCGAAAGGCTGAACGAGCCGATAATGCGCTCTTTTGAAATAATCGGCACGACCAAAAACGATTTCACCCCGACGATTTCCTGAATTTTGCCCGCGCGCGGATCGTGTTGCGCATCGAAAATGGCGACCGGCTGCGCGGTGGCTAAAATTTCTTGGGAAACGCCATATTCTTGAAGCGGCACGCGCACGCCGCGCACATAGCCGGTCGGATATTCGGCGACGATTTCGCCGCGCAGGCAGGCGTCGTCAAAGAGCAGCACCGCGCTGTGATCCGCGTGAAAATTCCTCACCAAAATTTCGCACGCGCCGGTCAATAATTTCCCCTTTTCCAGCGTCGAAGCGAGCGTTTGCGAAATATCGTGCAGCACCGTCAAACGGCGATTGCGCTCCTCCATGCGGCCATATAATTGGGCGTTGTGCATGGCAATCGCCACTTGGTTGGCAAACGCGAACACCGTGCGGGCGTTGTCGTCCTCATACGCCATGCCGTCCGTCCGGCTGACCGCCAAAATGCCTATCGGCTGGTTCTGCACGAGCATCGGCGCGAAAATAATCGAGCGGATCGGCTGCATCGTGCGGCTCGGATGCCAGCGCGGATCATTTAGCACGTCTGGGATGCAGATCGGCTGCTTGCTTTGCAGCGCTTCCGCGTTTAACGGATATTTATACGCCGGATAGCTGAACAATTTGATGACATCGCCCATCTTGTCTTTGCCCGCCATCAGCGTCAAATTTTCGCCTTCCAGTAGGGAAACCGTCGCGCGGTGATAGGGAATGACTTGCTCCAATTGGTCTAAAATCAGGCGCAAAACCTCCTGCGTGTCCAGCGTGCTGCCGACGATTCCGGCGATTTCGCGCAGCGTGTCAGAAAGCATCCGGCGCTGATGTTCCTGCTGCAATGCGTCGTTCAGCTTTTGCTCGGATTCGCGCAGCGCGTCCTCTGCTCGTTTATGCGCGGTAATGTCGCGCAATGATTCCAAATAGGCCATCTGATTTTCCCATTCAATTTCGACCGTGCGGATTTCCACGATAGACACGTCGCCGTTGCGGCGCGGGATTTCCAATTCCGCCGATTCGCCTTCCGGCGCGGGAACGCTGAAATGCTTGCCGACCATCGTGTCATCCCGCAAATCGAAGAGCCGCCGCGCCGCCGGATTGACGAACCGGACGATATGATCGCGGCCAACGACGAGAATCGCATCCAC
>CAZCGG010000184.1:0-9280 GCA_964498135.1 uncultured Candidatus Moduliflexus sp. | reverse complement strand
CAAAAAATCGCGCAATCTCACGCCAAAAAAGCAGGCGCAGGCCGAAAACGAGGCCGCGCGCGCGCACGCGACTTCCGGCGAAGAGCAGGCCGGAAAGCCTGACGGATTATGCTGGACTACGACCGGCGAAGTGTTTCAGCCGGTCAGAATTTATTATGACGCGTTGAAAATCATGAAGATTCTCAAAATCTTCAACAACTTGAAGTGCATGGATTTCGACGAGGCGAGGCCGCGCTGGGTGTGGCTCTATACGGGCGAAGCGGCGCATCTCGGCTTTCGCAAGCCTGCCGTCAATCCCAAGCATCCGGTCGTGCTGGGTTCGTTCATTCGCTTTTACGATGATCTGATGTATCTCGACGTGAACTCGATGGAGCGGGCGTTGGCCGCCATAACCTTTTTCGATAAGCATCTGCCGCGCGCGGCCGCGAGATTGTGGTATCTCAGCCTGATCAACCGCGTCTTCAGCGACAAAGAGGCGCAGCAATTCGACGCGAACCAGTATTTTGACGCGCGGATGGAATTTGTGGATCCGGCGGAGCAATTAACCGCGCAATTGGAGACGTTGAGCGCGTCCGCGCCGGACGATGACGAGCGCATGGCGCGGCTGCAACGATTTTTTGCGGAGCGCGAAGCCGCGCCGCTCGCGGAAGTCGAGCATTTTGCGATCCGGTATTATGATGAGGGCTTGACGCCGCTGCAACTCATCATGAACACGAGACAGCGCGTCGCGCTTGAGCATTGGAAAGGCCATGAAGACTACACGCGCGCCGATTATCTCGCCGAAATCGCGCATCATAAATAAATAAAAAAAACTACAGAGACGCGGAGGGCCGGAACGGTTTTCGCGTCTTTGCGGCAAACATTATGAATATTGTTTTTGAGAAAGATCCGAAAATTAAGGTTGCCTCGTTTGAGGATTTATTAGAGCCGCCGGTCGTGCTGCGCATCGGGGATGAAATCAATGACGCGCTGGTCAAAGCTGTTGAAGAGGAGATGCGGCGGGCGCATTTGACCGGCCAGGCAGTCATTCCGGTCATGATTCATTCGTTCGGCGGCTGTGTCTATTCATTATTAGCGTTGACGCAGATTTTGCGTTCGGCGCGGAAGCCGGTGCTGACGTGCGTGAACGGCGCGGCGTTTTCGGCGGCGGCGATTCTCGCGTCGTATGGGACGCCGGGCTATCGTTGCGCGTCGCGGCAGGCCACGTTCATGATTCATGAAGTGTCATCCGGTTATTTCGGCAAACTGCACGAACTCGAATCAAATGCGGAAGAAACGCGGCGGCTGAATACACTGCTGTTTCAAGAAATGGCGAAAAATTGCGGCAAGTCGGAGACGTATTTTTTAGAGCAGATTCATGAACGCAATCATGCCGACTGGTTTTTGACGCCTGAAGAAGCCTTGCAGCATGGAATCATTGACAAAATCGGCATTCCGTGCCTGAAATTGCGGGTGGCGATTTCTTCGTCCGTCGAGTGGGAGGAGGCTCAGCTTTAAACGCCTCAATTGAGAGCAAATTCCCCTCTTGGGAGAGGAATTGCTGAGAGGCTGTTGTAAAAAATCATGAACAACACGGTAGCCCCTACGTGGCGGGAATGTGCGCCAATGTCCCGCCACGTAGGGGCTACCAGGTTGTTCGTCTTCTGGGGAACACGCGCAACTTTTAAAATAATTTCTGAGAAACATGAGCTTTTAAGTTGTCAGACACCTTGGAGGTGTCTAACAGCGTTTTCCTCACCGCAACGACGCTTTTGCGGGGATGGCGGGATGCCAGACCCATAAACGGGCGGTTTCCTCCAAATCTTTCAGGCGGAACAGGCCGACCGGGCGGCATTGTTTCCGCAACAAATCCGGCAGTTCCTGCATGGCCTGCTCCGTCAGCAAAATCCGCTCCGTCACGGGGAAATCGGCCGGTTCATTCGGCGCGGCCACGCGCTCCGACAACTGAATCCCTTCGAGCCGCGCGGCTTTATGCAGTTCCATGCCAATCACGTCATTCTGCAACGTGATTTTCACGCTGCCCCAATGCAGCCCCATGCGCACGTGAATGTCGGGATATACGGGCATTTCCAAGAATGATTTGGCGACTGACAGGGCGATTTCAACCGTGTGAAACAGCGCGACAAACCCGTCGCCCGTTCCTTTTAACAGCACGACATCGGAGGCGAACGGATGCTGTTTTACGCGGTTGCAAATTTCTTGAATGACCTCCATAAAATGCGAATCGCCCATGCGGACGACGTGCTGCGTCGAACCGGCCACATCGAGGACAAGCAGCGCCACCTGCCGGCGCTGCGTCTGCGACGTGGTGGATGATTTTTTCGGCGGCTGCGGCGCGATTCGTGACACGAGCGTCTGCCGCAGTTCTTGTTCGTCAAAAAACGATTGGGCTTGTGGCGAGAGTTGCGGCGACGGTTGAGGACGCGCCTCATTTTTAATCGAGACGGTCATGCGCGTCGTGCCGACGACAATCTCATCGCCGTCGCGCAAACGCACTTCATTGATTGGCGCTTGCGTGACGTTCTGCGTCGCCGGAAGCCGCCCGCCATAGCGGACGCCGTTCACAATCACGCCGTTTTTGCTGTTTAAGTCGCGGAGCCTGCATTCCGATGACGCGAGATTCAGCGCGAAATGATGGCGCGAGACAAAGGCGTCCGGCACGGAAATATGCGCGTCTGTCGAACGCCCGAACAAATAATTTAACGGCCTGTCAAACACGAAATATTTTCCTTTGACCGGCCCGGAAATGACGTTAATTTCTACTCGCATGCCCTTTTCTCCCCCTGGCGAGTGATGATGTTTTTGTAAGTGATATTGCTAACTTAAGCAAAAAACATGCCATAGACGCAATTTCACCAGACGGTTGACGTCTTGAAGACTTCAAACGTCTCGATAGGCAAAAGCATTCTCATAAAATCGGCCATAAATGACAGAGCCGTGCCATTTATGGCATGACTGCGCTTCGCATCATTCGTTGATATTTTTATTGACAGGGCGGCAAAAAAGGAAGAGGCTGATGAAGAATTTCTTTCACTGCGACAGTAAATAATTACGCCTATTTTACGAAGAGGGACGCCTATGGATCATCACATCATTTCAGCGATTGCCGAATTGTCCACGATGCCGCAAGTCAACATGCGCGGCAAGGATATGTTGTTGACATGGGAAAAAAACGACGACGAATTACGCGCCATTCTCGTCACCGCCGACGCGCTGCGGACAATGCACGCGAACGCAATTTCAACGCGGGTGTTTGAGTCTGGGCTGGCGGTGTCGAATTTTCGGGACAATTCGACGCGCACTCGCTTTAGCTTTGCCAGCGCCGTCAATCTGCTCGGCCTGACCGCGCAAGACCTCGACGAAGGGAAATCGCAGCTTTCGCACGGCGAAACCGCGCGGGAAACGGCGGTGATGATCTCCTTTTTAACCGAAGTCATCGGCATCCGCGACGACATGTATTTAGGCGCGGGCAACGCCTATATGCGGCACGTGGCGGCGGCGGTTGACGAGGGTTTCCGCGAAGGCACGCTGCCGCAGCGGCCGACGGTGATTAATCTGCAATGCGACATTGACCATCCGACGCAGACGATGGCGGATTTGGCCTATTTGAAGCAGCATTTCGGCGGACTTGACCAGTTGAAAGGCAAGAAAATCGCCATGACGTGGGCGTATTCGCCGAGCTACGGCAAGCCGCTTTCCGTGCCGCAAGGCATCATCGGACTGATGACGCGCTTTGGCATGCGCGTGTCGCTCGCGTTTCCCGAAGGCTACGGCCTGATTCCCGACGTGCTGGAGATTGCGCGGCGCAACGCGGAACGCTCCGGCGGCTCATTTGAAGTCGCGCATTCCATGCAGGCCGCCTTTCAGGGCGCGGACATCGTGTATCCGAAAAGCTGGGCGCCGTATCAGATTATGGAAGAGCGCACGAAGCTGCTGTCGGCGAAAGATTTCGACGGGTTGAAGGCGTTGGAGCAGCGCTGCCTGCAAAATAACGCGAAATTCACGCAGTGGGAATGCACGGAAGACATGATGAAACTGACGAACGCGGGGCAGGCGCTTTACATGCACTGCCTGCCGGCGGACATCAGTGGCGTTAGCTGTCCGCAGGGCGAAGTCAGCCAGGCGGTTTTCGAGCGCGCCCGGATTGACACATATAAAGAAGCGAGTTGGAAACCGTTCATTATCGCGGCCATGATCTTTTTATCAAAATTCGAGCAGCCCGCACAAGCGCTGCGGTCGCTGGTTGAGCAAAATCGCCCGCGCATCCTTGCGCCGCGCTGATTTGCGTCAAATTAAGAACTTATCCATAAATAAGAAATTACCGGTGGGGCAGACATTCCTGTCTGCCCAACACATGCAAGAATGCCTGTTCCACTATGTTGCTTCTGTTGTTTAGAGATAAGTTCTAAGAATATGCCATCAGAACAGCCGAACACCTGCGCGATTATCGCGCATCGCGGCGCGTCGGGGTACGCGCCCGAAAACACGCTGGCCGCCTTTCAAAAAGCCCTTGAACTCGGCGCGGACATGATCGAATGTGATATTCACGCGACGCAGGACGGCGAGCTTGTCGTGATTCATGACGAAACGATTGACCGGACGACGAATGACACGGGCTATGTCAAGGATTACACGCTCAGCGAACTCAAGCAATTCGAGATATTTTACCGCAACGACGCTTTCCGTAACGAGCGCATTCCGACGCTGCGCGAGGTGATTGCGCTCACGAAAGGCCAGGCGAAATTGGTCATTGAAGTAAAAACCTGCCCCGTCTTTTATCACGGAATTGAAAAAAAACTCGTCAACATGATTGAGCGCGAACAGCTTGTCGCGGAGAGCCTCGTGATCGCCTTTTATCATCCGACGCTGCGCGAAATCAACCGCCTGAATCCGGCGATTCAAACCGGCATTCTGTACGTGGGCGGCCTGGTTGAGCCTTGGGCGGCGGCGGACGCGGTTGGCGCGACCGCGTTGCATCCGCAATATGAATACGCGCAGCCCGACATGATCGCGGAAGCCCGGCGGCGCGGCTATCGCGTGCATCCGTGGACGATTGATCGCCCCGAAGACCTCCGCCAATGGCTTGATTACGGCGTGGACGGCATCACGACCGATTTCCCTGATCGCTTGGCGGCACTGCTCCGTGAACACCGGTAGCCCCGCGCTACGTCGCGGGAGTCGCGGCATCATCCCGAGGATCGTTGCGCTTCCCACGACGTAGCGCGGGGCTACCGAAGACATCAATTCTTGCTGTTTTTCTGATTGACAATTTTTCAAACATGCGTCATACATCAAATATGGGGCGTGGCGGCTTCCCCTCTTGGGAGGGGCAAGGGGTGGGTAAGTCGAACTCAGCGTCAACCCACCCCCAGCCCCTCCCAAGAGGGGAGTATAACGTGAATGATTTAATCAACGCGCATCAACAAAGGAGTCGGCTATGAAATGTCCAAAATGTCAGGGTGAATTGCATGAAATGACGGTTGAAGGCGTTGCCCTTGATTTTTGTTCGTCGTGCAAAGGGATGTGGTTCGATGAAGATGAAATGGCGTTTCTGACGGAACTGCCGAGCGATCTTCCTGAACCAGAGGTGACGCGCGGCGCGGCGGCGACAGCATGCACCTGTCCGCGCTGCCAAACGGCGCGGCTTGAGACGATGAAATTCACGCAGGCCGACGCGCTGATGATTGACCGCTGCCCGGCATGTCACGGCATTTGGCTTGATAAAGGGGAACTGCCGAAAGTGGAAAAAATCGGGGCGCATCGCGGCGACGCCAAATCCAAGCTTATTTTGGCCAGCCAGCAGTTGAAAAAACAAGGGTATCAGATTATCGGCGTTCATTCAAAATAACGAGAAACCCCGCCCCTGCCCCGCCCCTCATTGAGGAGAGGGAATGATATAACGCATTTTCCCTCCCTTGATTCAGGGGAGGGGGAGGGGTGGGATACGTAAATTCTGACAGCGACGCCTGCCGGAATTGGGGGAAACGTATGACGCTTGAAGAAGCCCAAGACAAACTCCGTGAACGTGAGGAGCAATTAGCCCGAAAAGACGAGGAACTTCGGCGGCGCGGCAACGAAGTCGCGCTCGTCACCCGCGTCAGTCAGGCGTTTAGCTCGCTCATCGATCTTGACCGTATTCTGATTACCGCGCTCGAAGAAGTGCGCCGGTTATTAGAAGTGGATGCCTGCTCCATCTGGCTGCGCGACGCGAAAACCGACGAACTCGTCTGCGAATACGCGATTGGGACGCATAGCCAAACCGTGCGCGGATGGCGGCTTGCGCCGGGGCAGGGCATCGCCGGAATGGTCGCGCAGAGCGGGCAAGCCGTCATCGTGCCGGACGTGTTCGCGGATCCGCGCCATTTCACCGGCGTGGATCAACGCACCGGCCAAACGCTGCGCTCGATTTTGACCGTCCCGCTCAAAGCCAACCAAGAGGTGATCGGCGTCCTGCAAGTGCTGGATTTGCAAGAAAACCGCTTTGCCGAAAACGACCGCGCCGCGCTGGAATTGCTGACCGCCATCGTCAGCATGGCGATTGACAACGCCCGCCTCAAAGAGCGGCTGTGGCAGGCGACGGAGACGAAAACCCTGCTCGCCGAAGAAGTCAGCCAACGCGGGAAATATCATCTCGCGCTTATCGCAGACCTGCTCTTTTGGGCGCAGCGCACGAGCGCGGCGCAGCCGCCGAGCCTGATTTTCGCGCATTTGCTCAATCAAACGCATCTGCTCATGACCGTCAACAGCTATTTGGCGGAAAACGAGTGGCATCCGTTTTCTTTGCAGGATGTGACGAGCCGCGTCATTCATGCGGCCTTGAAGCTGATCGCGCCCGGCATCGAAATCTATGTCGCGGTGGCGCCGTCGCCGATTCGCCTCGCGCCGCAATACGCAAGCAGCCTCGCGCTGATTTTGCATGAACTCGTCCTGCATACCGCGCAGCACGGGTTGGCGAATCGCGCCAGCGGCCACATCGCCGCGCAGATGAGCGTCATGAATCAGACGCTGCATTTCGAATACCGCGACGACGGCGACGGCTACCCAGACGCGATCTTGGACATGAGCCATCCGACGCCCGGCTTTCTGCTGATTCAGAAGCTCGCGCGCGACGAGTTGCGCGGCGAACTCAGCCTGTATAATCATCAAGGCGCGGTCGCCATGATTCGCAGCCAAGCCGTTTTGCAAGAAAAACCGGCGTAACCAGTCCTCCGGCATGAATGCCGGAGATAGTCAATGGAATGACTAACCACAGGCTTTAGCCTGTGGTGACTCACCCCTCCATGAATGCTGGAAATCTCCTCCGGCTGAATGCCGGAGATAGTCATTGACTAACCACAGGCTTTAGCCTGTGGTGACGTGGAGGCTCATCCGACCACTCCTCCGGCATAAATGCCGGAGATAGTCAATGATGTTACGCAGTCGGCGGTTTCAACCCCGAAGGGGTGAGATTTTTGTAGAAAAGATGAGAACGAATAAACGCCGAAGGCGTGACATATTAAACCTCTTGCAAAAATCGGTCTTGCGAATGTTGGTGGATGGTGGAACAGGCATTCCTGTCTGTCACGGCGCAGAGATTCTTGTCTGCGCCGCCGTTTTTTTACAAATTGTATAGGATTGCTACAGTAGGCCGGAAGCAAGGTGAACGATGAAACGCTTGAAACTGTATGTTGAAACGTCTGTATGGAATTTTTATTTTGCTGACGACGCGCCGGAAAAAAAAGAGGCTACGCGACAATTTTTCGAGCAAATTCGAAACGGGGAATATGAAATTTTCATTTCCGAGATCGTCTTTCGAGAAATCGCCAGAGCCTCGAAAGAAAAACAGGCGTTACTGTTGGAATTGATTGCAAACTGCCAGCCGAACGAATTAGAAATGACAGAAGAGTGCGTTCGACTTGCGGCAACCTATATTCAGGAAGTTGCGCTGCCGGAAAGAGCCGTTGAAGATGCCCGGCATGTGGCAATTGCAACAATCCATGAAATGGATGCATTGATTAGCTGGAACTTAAAACATCTTGCCAATTTGAAACGAATGGAAAAAATTAATGGCGTCAACTTAAAGGAAGGGTATTCGAAAAAACTGGAGTTGATTACGCCAATGGAGGTGTCCAATGAATAATTTCCAAGAAGAGCGTTCGCTGCTTGAAGTCCGGGAATGGAAGGAGCAATGCCGACTGCAAGATGATGGCTTGCCGGTGTCTCGTTATCTTGAAAAAGTCCATGTCATCGCGGAAGAAATGAAAGCCCGTTATCATATCCGATTGCCAAAAATCTCGACGATAAATGGGCAAAACCACCCCTCCGGCATGCCGGAGATAGTCATTGACTAACCATAGGCTTTAGCCTGTGGTGACTCACCCCTCCGACATGAATGCTGGAAATCTCCTCCGGCATGAATGCCGGAGATAGTCATTGACTAACCACAGGCTTTAGCCTGTGGTGACGTGGAGGCTCATCCGACCACCCCTCCGGCATGATGCCGGAGATAGTCAATGGAATGACGAACCACAGGCTTCAGCCTGTGGAAAGGAGCAAGAACAGCATGGACGGCAGCAGCCTGAACATCACCGCCGAAAAGACGGCGCAATTGAAGCAGCTTTTTCCTGACATCTTCGCGGAAGACAAGATTGATTGGGAGCGCCTGCGCTTGGCGTTCGGCGAAGAGGCGTTCGTCAAAGACGAGCATTACGAATTGTCGTGGGCGGGCAAAGCCGACGCCCGCAAGGAAATTCAGAAGCCGACGACGGCGACGCTGCGGCCAAAGCCGGACGAAAGCGTCCGCTTCGAGACGACCGGCAACGCGTTCATTGCGGGCGAAAACTTGGAGGCGCTGCGCGTCCTGCAACGCGCATATTTCGGCAAAGTCAAGCTGATTTACATTGATCCGCCGTATAACACGGGCAGCGACAGCTTTGTCTATCCCGACGACTACGCGGAGCGCAAAAGCGACTATGAGCAGCGCGCCGGGCTGATTGACGCGCGCGGCTTTTTGAACAAGCAGGATTTATGGAAGAAGAACGCAAAGGAAAACGGGCAATTTCACAGCATCTGGCTCTCCATGATGTTTCCGCGCTTGTATTTGGCGCGAAATCTGCTGCGCGAAGACGGCATGATGTTTGTTTCGATTGATTATAATGAGGAAGCGAATTTAAGATTACTCATGAATGAAATTTTTGGTGAAGAAAATTATCGAAATACCATGTATGTCGCTCGAATTAAAAAAAATGGTAGTGGCTACATTGTAAATGATAAACTTAAATTGTATGTAATAATAAACCAT
>CAZCGG010000183.1:0-9284 GCA_964498135.1 uncultured Candidatus Moduliflexus sp. | reverse complement strand
TCGGTTTCATATTCTCCAACCCGAACCCCGCCGCCTACGCCCGCCGAGCGTAGGCGGCGGGGTTCTGCTCGTTCCACGTCCCCTTCGACAGGCTCAGGGCGAACGGCGTGAAATGACATTGCAACCTATCGTTTGCGGATGCGAATTTTTTTCGTCATGGCGATAATAATCGCTCCGGCATTCAGATCGTCGGCATGACAATTCAGCACATAGAGCAATAATGCGTGGCGTTCGGCGCGTGGCACGTTTTCCAAACGCAGCAGGCCGTTATGCGGTCTGCCCTGTTTCCAAATCATCTCTTCGAAATCTTGGTCGGTCGTGATCAGAACGCGCTGCTCGCGCACTGCCCAACTGAGAATTTCGTCATCTGTCATGCGCGGATCGCAGTCCGCGACATAGGCGACATCATGCCCCATGCTAACCAACAATGCTCCCGCTGCGCGGCTCGTATTGACATCTACTAACCATTTCATCATCTCATGCGGAAAGCCGGTCAAGGATGGTTTCACCGGCAAGCAGGCGATAGGCATACGCCAGCGCGGCGCGAATATCCGCCAATTCCAATTCTGGATAATCGTCAAGAATCTCGCGTTCAGACGCGCCTTTCGCCAACAATTCCAAAATCATCTCGACCGAAATGCGTAACCCGCGAATCACCGGTTTGCCGCATAAGACGCCAGCATGAAAGGTAATGCGATCCAAGAGCGTTTCCATGCGTTGTCACCTCCTTCTTCAACAGATGTTTCGACCCGCCCGAACCCCGCCGGCAGCCGCCGCGCTGCGGCATGGTTCTGCTCGTTCCACGCCCCCCTTCGACAGGCTCAGGGCGAACGGCGTGGAACGAGATTGACATCATATCTTAATACACCTCATCATGCGTCCCAATATCAATCAATAAGACAAGACGCGATCACGCTGTTCCATAAATCGTCGACCGTGCCGCTTTGCGCATGACCGCCGCGATAATTGGCTTCGGCTTCTTGGGCGCGGGCGGCGATTTCAGCGCGACGGAGTTCGCGCAATCGTTTGGTGAGCGTCTCCACAATACATTCTTGATCGGTCAATGGCAATCTCGCAGTCTCTTGTAAAATCACATTCACCTGTAATGGCATCTTCTCACCTTTCTAACCATGCGAGCAGACGCCGCACCGAGTGGCGAAGCGGGCTATGGCGTCAGCGCAAACACGATTTTTAACGCCGCGTCAATCTGCCGCATCGTCTCAGGTTCGAGCGTCCCGCGAATATTCATCAGTCTGACGCGATGATCTATCGGGCGCGTTTGCAGACAATCCGCCACGGAACGTTTGGTCAACCCATTCGTCGCAGAAGGAAGAATGTCAACATTCGTGAGAATGCGCGCCTTTTTCTCGTTCCATTCAGTAATCGGCACGACCTGAATGACCGGCACCCGCTCGTTATACACGTCATTCGTCACAATGACGCACGGACGGATTTTCCCTTTTTCCGCGCCTTGCACAGGATCGAGATTGACATCGAGAATCATGCCGCGTTTGAGAACGGTCATTCCGGCCATCCTCCTATCGCGGTCGCGGTCAATGCCTTCGTTTCGGCGTCGTCATCGTACAATTCGGCATACAGTTCCGCCGATTGCCGCAGCCGGTCCTGTTCGACTTCGGCCTGTAAATGGTTCAACGCCATGCGCACCATCGCGCTGCGATCTTTGAAGCCATATTGACGATGACGCTTCAACAAGTCCATCTGCGTCTCGTCAATGCGGAATGTCGCTTGCAACATCGTGGTTTTCCTCCTCATTCAGCCCGCCCCCGCCGCAGCCCGCGCCGAGCGGGAATGGTCATGCCTGAAACAAGCCGCTATCTTGTTTCAATGATGTAAATCTCCTGTTTCTCAACAATCATCGTTCCATATACACGCCTGCCAACTTCTCCAACTTTTTTTAAACAAGTTCCATATTGTGGCTGGGCATTTCTCCCAAAGCTTGTATAATAGACGGTTGTTCCAGACTTAATTTTAAAGCGGTGAATATCTTCATAAGAAGATTCACCACTTTTAACACTATAAATTAAGGCTTCGGGAGAGCGATGTTTTTTGGCTAATTTGATAGCCTCCACAAACGCTTCATTGTCTCCTCTCCATGATTGATTTTCCGTCTTCTCTTTATGAAAACCATATCCAATTACTACATCACTCACCTTGACACAGGTGCAATCAGAAGGTTTCCATACGTCGTCTTTGAAGCCATCAGGAGTTGGATTGTAAGTAGCACTACAATCAATAGGTTCTTCAGTCGGATTTTTCGTTGGAATAGGTGTTGGCCTGTCATCCCCGCCGCCTACAATCGTCAACGTGATGCCGCTTTGCGCTTCATTGCCATCCGCATCCTTGACGCGGATGGTGATGATCGCTTGATCTGTATCGCCGTCAATCGTTGTGGGCGGATAATAGAAAATGGCGGATTTCGTCACATCGCCCAAACTCCCGACGCCAAGCAGTTCCCATTGAAACGTCAATCCCGATCCGCCTGACGCTTGCGCCGTTAACGCGATTTTCTTTTTCGAATTGACGGGAACCTCTTTGCGTTCCAATTCCGCCCGATCTCTGATGTCAACCGTCAACTGCGCCGTCGCCGCGCTGCCCATCAGCGCAAGACTCAATGCCGCTGCCGCAACAAGGCCAACTGTTTTGCCGCTCGTTCTGAACATAATAATTCTCCTTTGCAAGTTCGGCAAGCCTGCGGTTTGCCGACGTGATGATGATTGGGTGTCTGCTGGTTCATGCAATCCGTCATGGTTTATGGCACAATGATCGTGATATTCTTTTCTGCGATTTTCACCCCCTGTTGCGCATCCCATAGCTCGACAATCACAAAATCTTCTCCGCGTTGTCGGGCGGTATAGGCATACGTGTCGCCGGAAATCGTGGTTGTTTCACATTCCCCTTCCTGCCACCGAAATTGAAGCGGAGTCGGATGCGCGTCGGTCACGTTGGCCGTGATCAGCATCGCTTCGTTGATGTTGAGCATATAGACGTCAGGGCGCAAAGCGACTCCGCCATTACTAACAATCATGGATAGCGACGGCGTAGAGGTTGCGTTCGGCCTATGAATCGCCGTAGGTTGAGGCGTCGGCGAAATGGGGGCTTGCCTTCTCGCAGGCGGAGCAGAACCCTGTCGCGTGGGCGTCGGTTGGGATTGGCTTCTGCTAAACACAATCCCTACCACTCCCCCCGATAAAATCAAACACGCTATGATTTCCACCCCTATTACCAAGGCACGGGAACTTCGACCGCGAGACATTCTGAATATCTGATCGAGGATCAGGATAAAGATTCCGATAACCCCACCGATCACCGCCCCGATGATGCTCTCTCTCATACGCTATAACCTCCGACAGTGTTATTCGAATATCGCGGTCATTGGCAGGCGAATATTCAAGACCGGATCAACCAATTCGCCTGCATGAAAAATTTGCAGACGCTCCATCTCTGTATAGACGTTGACCGTCATCGTCACCGGACTCACTAACCAGCACGATTTGATGCCGGCGCGAAAATAGACTTCGAATTTCATCAACGCGTCATCCATCGTCTGGCTCGGCGAGACGATTTCAATAGCCGTGAGGGGCATGTCGCTCATTCGCCCAATGTCGCGCTTGCCCAAGATGATGGCGCGTTTCGGATAGACCGAGACGTCAGGAATATAATCTTTCCCGTCAATTGCCAAGGTCAATTCCGTAAAGATGGAATACGTCCCTTCGTGCTTCAAGGCGCTAATGACATTCGCGCAAAGATAACTGTGATAATACGATGGACTCATAATGGCTGACCTCCGTTATTGCGCGTCAAAGATCGCATGCAATTCCGCGATGGCGAGGCCGCGCTTGAATTATTCCTCCGAAATTTCGGTCATTGGCAGGCGAATGTTCAATATCTGATCTATCACATCCCCATGACAACGTCGGGCTAATCATCGAACACAATAAGGGGATTCAATGATATTGTTGGCCATGCTTCTGCCTCATTGTCGTTGAAACGAGAAATGTGTCAAGCCAAAAGAACGGAAATCGCTGCTAAAAAATCCCTCTTCCTGCTTGACTTTCTCCCTCGTGTTCATATTCGTGGATTGTCTTGATTATCTGAATTCACCTTGAAATTGGCGTATTTTTAGGAATCCATTATGAAAAACTTTGTGTCTGTTATGGCGTTATTGCTGTGCGTCAGCGCATGCTTATTCGGCTGTGATCGTTCTGAGAAGGAGATCGCCGCGCGGCGCCAGCAGGTCGAGCAGACGCTGCTGCCGGTCTTTTCGATGCAGGGGCAGCCGCTCGCATCCATGCCGCTCGCGCAGCGCATGAACGATTATCAGATTCCCGGCGTCAGCCTCGCCGTCATCAATGGCGGCGCGCTGGAATGGGCGCAGAGCTACGGCGTCGCGGACGCCATCAGCCGGAAGCCGGTCACGCCGGAGACGCGCTTTCAGGCCGCGTCCATCAGCAAACTCGTCACAGCCGTGGTCGTCATGTCGCTCGTGCAGGATGGCAAAATCGGCTTGGATGACGACGTGAATCAACGGCTGCAATCATGGAAAATCCCCATGAACGAATTGACCAAAACGCAGCCGGTCACGCTGCGCCGGCTATTAAGCCACAGCGCGGGCGTCAACGTGCCGAATTTTCTCGGCTACGCGGCCGACGCGCTGTTGCCGAACGCGCGGCAGATTTTGAATGGCTGGCCGCCCGCGAAAAATCCGGCGGTTGCGGTTGAAGTCGCGCCGGGACGGATATGGCAATATTCCGACGGCGGCTATCTGATTGCGCAGCAATTGCTGGAAGACCTCGACGGGCAGCCGTTTGCGGAATTGGCGCGGCAGCGCGTGTTTGACAACATCGGCATGACGCGCAGCACGTTCGCGCAGCCGCTTCTGGCAGACCTTGCGGAGTCGGCCGCGAGCGGGCATCGCGTGGACGGCATGCCGGTCGAAAAAGGGTGGTATGTGTACCCCGAAGCCGCCGCCGAAGGGCTGTGGACGACGCCCACAGACCTCGTCCAACTCATGATCGCCTTGCAGCAGGCCAACGCCGGAAAATCTGGCAAGCTGCTGTCGGCGGATATGGCGAAAAGCCTCTTTACGCTGCAAATTGGCAATTCGGCGTTTGTCGGGCCGATTAAAGGCGCGGGCGACGCGGCCTGGTTCAGCGCGGGCGGCTCAACGGCCGGGTTTCGCTGTCTGATGGTGGTGTTCTTGAATACAGGGCAGGGGGCGGTCGTGATGACCAATTCGGAGAACGGCCATTTTTTAGCGATGGAAATCATGCGCGGCATCGCGCAAGTCTATCATTGGCCGGATTTCCGCACGGTTGAAAAAACGGCGGTTTCGCTGAGCGCGGAACGTTATTCCGCTTATGCGGGGCAATACGAATTCTTTGAACCCGCCGGAATGTCATTGCAGGTCTCCGCCGGAGACGGGCGGATTCATGTCACGCTGTCAAATCAGGCGTTTGAACTCTTCCCAGAAAACGAAACGACTTTTTTTGAGCCGTTGTCCGGGATGACTATTACGTTCATGCCGCATGACGACGGCCAGATTAAAGGGCTGCTGTTCACGCCGCCGCTTTCGCCGCAGCCTTGGGTGGCGCGGAAATTGTAATCTCAGAAGACACAAAAACACCCGCACACGCCAGAAGTTTTTCGCCTTCGGCGTTCGACGATGTGCGGGCGTCGCTGTGTTCCGCAAGAATTTATTGCACCAATGCCCCAATGACGGCGGCCACGCGCTTCGGATCAAACGGTTTGGTGATGAACATGCGGACGCCGAGATTGAAGACCTCTTCCCGAACCTCGTCCAAGTTCGTCCCGCTGATGACGATGATATTTGCTTCAGGGTCTTGCTGCAAAATGCTGGTAATCGCGTCAACGCCGCTCACGCCCGGCATGGAAAGATCCATCGTAATGAAATTCGGGCGCAGCCTGCCAAACAGGTCAATCGCTTCGCCACCGGTCGTCGCCTCGCCAATCACCTCGCCGCCGAGCGTTTTCACCGCCTGCGACAAGGCGATGCGCACGTACCGGGAATCATCGGCCAATAAAAATTTCAACTGCGCGTTGCGCTGATATTTCAACTGCAATTCCGAAGGATAATAAATGCCGTCTTTTTCCACAATCGCCACCGTCTTCTCTGACGCGCCGCGCAATTTGACGAGCGCCGGGTCAACCTGCTCCAACAGTCGCGTATCGTACAATTCCGATTCGGAGAAGCGTTTCGAGACGCGACCGTTTTCATGCAGAAAATCCCGAAACGCTAACACGCCAATGCGAAACAGGCTGTCTATTTCCATCGTATAGCGATTTTTTTGCATCGCCATCATCAATTCGAGGCGGCTGAGGCCATAAAATCCGGCCAGAATTTTCGACATTTCTTTCCGCTCGTTATTGATCAAATCGGTGGCTTTTCTCAGGACGTTCAAAATCGCCACCGCGATTTCCGGCTGCCGCGTCAAATGCTCATCCGGCACAATCAGGCAGCTTTGATTCACCAGCCAGTTGACATCGCCTTCGATGCCCGGAATTTCCGACCGCGAACCCGAAAAAAAGAATTTCCCGCCCATTGTTTGGGCTTTCGTCGTCCAAGGTTCCCAGCAGGCGATCGCCTCAAGTTTTTCATCGCTGAACGCGGCCAATTGATCGTGAGGGAGCAGATTGGCAAACCGCACGTTGTCCAAATCCACGTTGCAATCTTTCGACATGTTTTTAATCGCAATAAAAACCGCCGCCCCCTGCGCCATGCCGATTTGCTTCCCTTCCAAATCGGTCGGCTTGACGATGCCGCTCGATTCATGCACCACGACTTGCTGCGTTCCGGCAATATCGGCGAGCGGCGCGACTAATTTGGTCGGAAACCCCTTTTCGTGCAGCACGATGCACGTAATCGGCGTTTGCGTGAAGGCATACGGTTTTTTTTCAGCGCTCAGCACGTCGCCCGGCATGGTCGTCCCTGATTCCAAAAAACGGCAGGACACCTCAAGGTCTCCGACGGCCCCCTTAAATAAATCCATGGTCGCTGCCAGCGCAAGCTGGGCTGAAATATTCGGGTCTTTGACGCCCCAGATTTCAATTTTTTCTGACATACTTGTGTTTGATCCCCAACAATATATTGCGTCACGAATGCGCCCGAACGGGAGTCGCCTCCCGTCAGCAGGTCGGCATGATATGCGGTGTTTTAGAAAATTTTACAATTTTTGCACATTCAAAAAAAAGTGTCAAGAAGAGTTCGCGCTCTTCCAAAATTTTCTTTCTACATCCCCCAAAAAATGTCAAGTTTTGTCGCTTGCTCGCTGAAAGTTTTACGATGCGCACGAAAAATATTGACTTGCCGACAAGCCTTTACATAATACGAACAATTTTTGTCAATATCTTCGCAAAAAAGAAACGCGATATTCGTTGCAACACTATCCCGCTCTGACGCGGCTCGTCTGCCATGAACAGGGGGAAATAGGCGAATAATGACGCACACGGAACGACGAAAATATCCCCGCTATCACCTGCGCATCCCGATCAAACTCTCCCGCTCGATTTCGGGGGACGATGCGATTGACGCGACGTCGCTGAACATCTGCCTGCATGGGTTGTATTGCACCGTCACGCGCTACGTCCCGCTTTTCGGGAAATTGCTTGTGACGCTGATTGCGCCGGAACGCGCAGGCTTTCCCGCCCACGTAATTTCCCAAATCGAAGGCGTGGTTGTCAGGATTGAGCCGGAAACCGAGCAGATCGGCTGCAAAGCCTACGACGTGGCGTTATATTTCGAGGAACTGTCGGAACAGCAAGAAGAGGCGTTGCAGTGCTTGATCGCCTCGCATCTTGCGGCAGAAAATGATGAGTCATGCCCGCCCTTCTAATCCGGCTGCGCGAGATGCTCGCACGATCCACCCTGCGCGCATGGGGACAAGCCGCGCTGGATTTCATTTTTCCCGCCGAATGCGCCGCCTGCAACGGCTTTAGCGGCGATGATCGCGTCAGCATATTTTGCAAAACGTGCTGGGACGGCATTCAACGGTTGGACGCGCCCGGCTGTCGGCAATGCGGCAGGCCGTTCCTCGCGTTTGCGGCCGCGCCGGGCTTTCCCGAGTTTCTCTGCGGCGAATGTCAGGCGTCGCCGCCGTTTTTTGACCGGGCGATCTCGGCGGCGTTTTATGGCGGTGTGATGAAAGCGGCAATTCATCAATTCAAATTTTCGCAAAAAACCGGTTTGGGCAACATGCTCGCTTCCGTCATATTGCAGGCGATAGACGGAAAATTCGATCCGTCCGTGTATCGAATCATTCTGCCCGTGCCGCTCCATCGTTCCCGCCACAAACAGCGCGGCTACAATCAGGCCGAACTGCTCGCCCGGCATGTCGCGGAGGCGCATCATCTCACGCTGATGACGGGAAATTTGGTTCGCGTTCGCCAGACGACCGCGCAATGGAAGATTGCGACGCGCCGCGACCGCCGGAAAAATGTCAAAGACGCCTTTCAGGTGAGGGTTCCCGAGCAAATTCGCGGCCAGCATCTCATCGTGCTTGACGATATTTTCACCACTGGCGCGACGGTAAATGAATGCGCGAAAGTCTTGAAAGAGGCGGGGGCCGCGTCCGTATTCGTCGTCACGCTCAGCCGTGCCGGATATGGGACGCGCGTTCAGCCGAGCGGCAATTGAAACGGCGCCCTGACTGGCATGGAAAAAGAAAGCTGTCAGACACCTTGGAAGTGTCTGACAGCTTGGTCATCGGCGAGATGCCCGGTTATTTGCCGTACACTTGCTCTCGCGTGAACAATCTTTCGCCGACCTCGACGATGACGGTTTGATCAATCGTGTCTTTCGTCACAAGCACGACCGGCGTGATGAGCGTCGGCACGTTCGTTGCGCCGTTATTAATCATGGCGAACCGCGCTTCCTGATCCGCGAGTCCCTGCGCAAGCTGAGCGGGCTGCGCTGCCGGATCTTTGACGATGGCGACCGCAATTTCGGCGGCTTTATAGGCGAGAGGCTTAATCTTTTTGAAGATTTCCACCGTCTGTTTGCCTTGCGCGATATATTGCACGTTCCGCAAATCCGCATCCGACCCCGCGACAAAGACTTTCGCGCTATCGGCCAATTTCTCAATATCCAGCGCGGCCACGACGCCGCTGGCAAGTCCGCTGTTATTGCAGACAAAGGCGTCAATCTTGTTTTGATACTGCACGAGCAGATTTTCCGTCGTCTTTCGCGCCAAATCCGGCGACCAGCCGATGTGTTCCCGTTGCTCGACCAGTTTCAGGCCGGGATTGTC
>CAZCGG010000182.1:0-9303 GCA_964498135.1 uncultured Candidatus Moduliflexus sp. | reverse complement strand
TTGTCATGCAAGAAAAAAATATCACTATCATTTACAATGTAGCCACTACCAAATCACGATGGTTGCAGGCCAAGCTGAGGCCGCATAGCGAGCGAATCTTTCCGACCATGACGGACGCCCGGGCGAGGCGGAACGCTCGTAAATCATCAACGCCGTGATGGACGGCATCACCCCGATCCACAGCGGCCCTGTCCAATTCAACTTCGTCTGTCTGGTAAGGCTGCACAAGAAAAAAACCGCGAACGGAATCAACACGGAGAGCAGCAAAAGCCGGTCAGCCCGGTGATGCTGGATGTTTGCGGAAGTGGTCAGCCGCGACGTTTTTGAAAGAACGACGGCGATGGCGGCTAATGCGCCGGTTGGCGTGAGGAGCAACAGGATAGCCCCCAGCAAGGCCGGAAGCGAGAAATTAAAGTCTCCGGCGAGGCGTTTCGTTCCCTGAAACGCAAACGACGCCCATTGATGTTGGGCATTCCAGAGAATCACGGGCGAAAACAACGCCAACGCCGCAAGAAGCGCCAAGTATGGCTCAGGGCGGCGCCACCATTTTCTGGCGTCGCGGTCAATAATCAAAAAAGAAATGGCGGACAAGCCCAGCAAGGCGATGGTATATTTCGAAAGCAGCCCAAACCCCATGAAGACGCCGACGCCGAGCCACGCCCCACGCCGCTCCGCAATCAGCGCCCGGCACAAGTAATATAGCGCCCCGGCCCAACACGCCATCAGCGGCGCATCCGGCGTCATAATCAGTCCGTTCCCGAAAAAGACCGGCAGCACGGCAGCCAGCAGCATCGCCCTGAAAGCGGCGGATTCGCCGCTTACGGCGTGCGTCAGTTTATATAGATAGAAGGCGGCAATCATCCAGCAGCCCAATGCGCCGAGTTGAACGGCAAATTCCGTCTGCCCGAACAGCGTTGTGAAGAGTCGAATCAGCCACCCGACCATCGGCGGATGATCTAAATAGCCGATGTCGAGATGTTGGCCGTAATTCCAATAATATGCCTCTTCATGCAGCAGCTCGAATGTCCAGCTATACACGATTCTGAGCGCGACGGCATAGGCGATGATGGCGAGCATGACGGAACGATCCCGCGTCAACGGCGTTGTTTCAGGCTGAGGCCGCCGCGCCTGCGCCCCGAACATCAGCACGAGCGCGGAAACGAACACGGCGGGGAGAATAGCAATTGTCGGGGCAAGATGCGCGGCGTCAACCAGCGCGGCCAGCGTCCCGCCGCCGAGAAATAACGACAGCAGCCGGTAAATGAGGTCTTCCGGGAGACGCTGCGCCACGCCTTCGAGAAAAAAACGCGCGGGAAGCCGAATGCTCCAGAAAAAAATGACAGGAAGCGTCGCGACCAAAACGCTGAACAGATACGCGCTGTTCCAAGAAAATCCTTGATGGAGAAGCGCGTAAAATGCGATGAGATTGAAGGCAACGCTCAAGAGCAACGGGGCAAAACGGCGGATAGGCGACATGCGATTTCTACCGAACCCCTTCGATAGAGACAAGCTCGCCGACAAAACTTCCGACAGCGACTTTGCTTTTGACTTTCACCGGCATTCTCCGGTCGTCAGCCGTCAGCCAGACATACAGCTTCGAATGTTTGCTCTGTTTGAACACGCCTCCAAGATCGCGCGTTTCAGGCTGAACCTTGTACGTTTCAAACGTGCCGGCCGCCACCGTGATGGTCTCTTTTTTGATGACGCGCAGCGTCCCGGTCACATGTTTGCTCCCGTCCGTCACCGGGCGGCTGATGACCGCACCTTCCCGCAGTTCGTTCAAGCGCACGTAATATAAGGCCGACAACGGATCAAGCGTCCCCGAAGAAATCGGAATCGGCTGTTTGGGTTTGCCGGATTTTGAGTAACAGGCTTCGTGCTTCTGCCAATCGAATTCGACCAGCGAGTCGCGCCGGTAGCCGCCCTCGCGCTGTTTCGAGCGATACAGCAGCGAGCGCGTCATGCGGACATCCGTGTAGGCGTCAATCCGGTTGCGCACTTTATAAAACATATCCGCAAACGAGTTGGTTCTCGCCGTCATCACGAAATGCAGCGCTTGTTCGCCGTTCACGGTTTCAATCGGCAGCACTTCGAGTTTCGCTTCCCCAGCGGGAAAATTGCTCCACATCAGCGAAAACGTCAGTTTTTCGCCCGGAAAAAACGAGGTTGGCGGCGTGAACGCCACGTCGCGCATCGGGTCGAACGTCCCGATAATCCCCATCATGCAGAAAATTGCCGTCATTATAATCGTGGTCATTGTTGAGCGACACGCATGAAAAAGAGGCCGCCGTCCGCTTGTTTCCGGCGGAGACATCTTCTTCCCGCGCTGAAAATCAAAAAAAATACTGCGCCTTTCGGCAAAGACAGAGCAACAGCGTTTCTTCAAAAAACCCTGTTGCTCTGCGCGGCGTTTTCAGCCGTTCAGGGCTGAAAACTCATTATTGACACAATATACCTGTTTTTTGGGGAAAATCAAGCAAAATTTCTGCCATGCGCGGCAAAAAATTTATGCCTGCCGGAATGCTTCGATGGCAAGCCCGGCAGCGACGTTTTTGATTTCATCCTGCATCAGCAGTTTGTCCGCGCCGAATTTCTGCGCTAATAATTGATGAAAAAACGGGATGCGCGATGAGCCGCCGACGCGCACGACGCGGTGAATCTGCGCGGCGGTGATGCCCGCGCTCATGAGCGCGTCGTCAATCGTTTTCAGCACGGGGCGGGCGTAATGATGCAGCAGCGTTTCGAATTCCGCCCGGCTGATGACTTGCCGGATATTGATTTCCCCTTCGCCACGAAACTGCTCCGAAATCTGATATTGCACCAGCGCCTCGTCAACGAATGACAGGCGTTTTTTGGCGGTTTCGATTTCTTGAAACAGCGCAAATCCGTGATGCTCTTTCACCAGCCGCTTCAAGGCTTTAAACGGCGCGGGATCGTCCGCATAAAAAATCCAATCGTCCAAATTGCGCAAAAATCGCCGGTTGCGATTCAAATTCAAAATCGTCTGCCAGTTCAGCAACTCCAAAAACACGGCGTCCGAAACGTGATGATCGTCATCCACGTAGCAGCCTTTGCCGAAGCTCGGCGCGATTTTTTCATACATGATCGAGCGGTCAAAATCGCTGCCGCCGACCGGCACGCCCGCCAAGCCGAGGATGTTCGACCGCCCGCCGCCCTGCGCGCTCACAATCGTGACATCGAACGTGCCGCCGCCGAAATCGAAAATCAGCGCATGCTCCGGCGTCTGCGCCGACAGCGCGTAATTATACGCCGCCGCGACCGGCTCGAATTCGAAATCCACCCGCGTAAAGCCCGCCGCCAATGCCGCCGCATGCAGATGTTTCGCGGCGGCGCGATTTTTTTCCTCGTGATCGGAAAATTTCACCGGCCGGCCGAGCAGAATGTCGGAAACCTCCTGCCGCAAGCTCTGTTCGGCGGTGGCTTTCACGTATTTCAAAATCAGCGTGATAAGCTCGTAAGGCCGGTAGAATGAGCCGAAGACGTTGGTTTTGAACTCCGCGCTGAGAAATTTTTTCAAATATTGAAACAAGCGGCCGACCGCGTCTTTTTCTTCGAGATAAAAGCCTTTCGCCACGTGCGTCAAATCGCCGAATTCCATCGTCACGTCGCCGTAAGTCTTTTGCTCGTACTTAATCGTCTGCCCGGCGGTCTGCTCAAAATATTCGGCCATTGCCCGGCGTCCGAACAGCGTCGTCCCGCCTGCGGACATGTACAGCATGGAACTGAGGACGTGCGGATCTTCGCGGTTATCCGGATCAAGCGGGACAAAGACAATCTGGCTGCCGTCATACATGGCGGCGCTGGTATTCGACGTGCCGAAATCAATGCCTAATTTCATGCGCTTGCTCCTTTCAGCCATTTCCCTCTTGGGAGGGGCAAGGGGGTGGGTAGCGACCTTCCCTCAGCTACCCACCCCAGCCCCTCCCAAGAGGGGAATTTGCTGTCATCAGATTGCCTCTGCTGCGTCACGTAAGTGAACAAAAAAAATCCCCGATGTTCACGAAGAACATCGGGGCAGCATGGAATCGCGCGCGCGTCCGGCGAAAGCCGATACGCCGCGTTTTCTGCGTCGCGTCATGCGCAATATTTTTTCTTGATTGCGTAAATTTATCATATAGAATTATGAAGGCGAGACTTCAAAAGCCTTCAAGACTTATGAAGTCTTTTATAATAGTGAAAAAACACTATCGAGAAATTGAGGCGGCGCTGTCAAGAAAATTTTCGTGAGAACCGAAAAATCCCGTTTCTTTGAGAAACAGCGTTTCTAAAATGAAAAATTTTTTAACTACATCTCATTTAAATATAAGATGTTGCAATGGTTTACCACTTTTTTGCTTCATAATATCTTCTCTTTCTCGCATATTTTTCTTGTCAAAGCGGAAATTCTCATATAAAGTTTACAAGTAAAAAGCAGCCATGACACATGGCGCTTTGCGAGTCTCTCTATCGTTAACTTTTTCAGGCAGTTTGCTGTATGAGGAGGACAATTATGCAGCGGAGTTCCTCTTTGGGCTGTGTAGTCAGTCTGATGATCTTGTGCGTGGCGTCAATTCGCGTCGCTGACGCCAATCCCGGCGTGGCCGGAGCATCCCAATGGGATGTGACCTCGTTTCAGGTCAATTTAATGAACCATCAAGGCGCGAACGGCGATATTCAGACCGATCAAAACGGATGGATTCATTTAGGCGCGAATCACCTTGAAGGCGGCGATATTACCTATCAAATTCAAGTGGGGCGGCTTGCGCCGTCGGATATTTTGGAGGTGTGGATTGACGGATTTTCGAATTCGAATGATTTAGCTGTCGGCCCGACCGTCTTCATCGGCGTCAACAAAAATCGTTCCGAGCAAATCACCCGCGTCACGGGGGAAGCATGGCGTCCATTCGTGTTTCGCTTCGCGGATGAGCGGTTGTATGGCGACGTGACGGACCCGTCGAATCGGAATGAAACGTGGCGGGTGCGTTATCCGTCGTCAAAATACGAAGTCCGGCGCGTTGATAGCTCTCCCGACGAATTGCTCAGCACGCAGACGCTGCCGGTGAGAATTTCCATGACCGGCATTGATGATTTCATCATCAAACGTCTGGAAGTCGTGGTGTATCGCTCCGGCGGCGGCATCAGACGCGGCGAGCGGCTGCTGATTGCCAGCCTTGCGCCGTATCGCGTCACGCAGGGCAACCGCGTCACCGTGCAGTTCAATCAATCCTTGCCGGAGAAAAATGTTGATTTTTATGTCATTGATCCGTATGGCCGGGAATCGCGGATTTACCCGCAAATTACGAATGCGCAGCGCGATGCGGCATGGTTTTACGCGGATGGCGATCAATTCTATCTTTCCGGCGATTATCAGGTAAAAGTGGTGGATCGCTCCATTGCGGATCAGGCGCAAAGCGACGCCGAACGCTTTGAGTACAGCCAGCCGCGCGTTATCGTCGAACGGCCGAAACCGACGCCGACGCCGCGCCCGAAGAAAAAGAAAAAAGTGGTGATTCAAGATGAATGCGCGCTGCCGCCTTGCCCGACGTTGGGCTTGATGGCGGTCCCGGCAATGCCGCCCGCGCAGATGCAAATGCAAATTGCGCCGCAGCAAATCGTGCCGATGACCGCGCCGCAAATCATTGAACATCCGCCGGTGGTGATTGTGCCACAAGTCAATCAGCCGATGATGGCGCAGCCGCAGATTGTTCCGCAGCGTCAGCGCGTTTCCGTCGCGCAGGCGGGCGGCTACACGATTCAAATCGGCGCGTTCACGACGCAGCAGGGCGCCGTGAACATGATGAACACATTGCGCGGCTCCGGCTACGACGCCTATATTTCTCAGGCAGTTCAAGGGCGGGCGAACGTGTATCGCGTCCGCGTCGGAAGATACCCGTCCAAATCTCACGCCGCGTATGACGCCGCGCGCTTGCAGCAAAGCGGATTCGAGACGTGGATTACGACACTGAGTTGACCGCCGCGTCACGCCGTATTTTCAACAAACCTCCGAGCAGGCTCTCTGTTCGGAGGTTTTTTATTTCCCTTGACAAAATGTCCGCAACTTTGTTACGCGGATTGCGATATTTTTGACTAACGAGTTGCGCTCAATAAGAGTTCGACCGTTCGCCCTGAGCTTTTCGAAGGGCGTTGCGTGGTTCGACAAGCTCACCACGAACAGGGCTGTTTTCGGGTCATCTCCTTATTGAGCAACAACTCTAATCATCGAACACCTATCGGGTTGCAGATGCTTAAATGAAATGCTATTTCCACGGAGTGCATGTTGAATGATCCCTGTATGTAAAAGAATATTGTCTGTGATGGCCGCGCTTGCGCTGCTTATCGGCGCGCCGTCGCTCGCGCGCGCGGAAATCGGGAAGAGCCTCGAATCTGCCGATAAAGGGGCGCTGACGATTCGCGCAGAAGATTTGACCTATTTTTCGTCAGAGCATTTGTTTGTCGCGGAAGGCGATGTCGAAATCACCTACGGCGAGGCGCATTTGACGGCTGATTATGTCGAATTTCACGAACTGACTGGGGACGCTCTGGCTATCGGACATGTCGTCTATGAAGAAGGCGTCGAGTCCATGACGGCGGACCGGGCGTCTATGAATATAGATAAAGAAACCGGGACGATTTCAGTCGGCAAGCTTTCGCTGGCGGATGATCAATTTTTTACCGGTCGGGAAATTCTCAAAACCGGCGAAAAGACTTATACCATCAAGCATGGGACGTTTACGGCGTGCGATAGTTCCCGCCCGGCGTGGCTGTTCCGCAGCAGCACGGCGAATGTCGAGCAAGATCAATATCTGCAAGCGTGGAACACGGTCGGCTACATCAAGGGCATTCCAGTCTTTTATTTCCCCTATATCGTTTTTCCGATTAAAAGAGATCGGCAGTCTGGTTTTTTGATTCCAGAAGTTTCAAATAGCACAACCAACGGCTTTAAAATCAGCAATGCCTATTTCTGGGCGATTACCGACAGTCAAGACGCCACGCTGCGCCATACGTATTACGATTTGCGCGGCAATGAATTCGGGCTTGAATATCGCTATAAATACAGCAAGAAAACGGATGGCACGCTGCTTGTGGATTATTTTTATAAAGACCGCAAGGATTCGCAGAGCAAGACGCGCGTTGACTTTTCGCATAGACAGGCGTTGCCATTTGATGTCAAAGGCCGCGTCAACATAGATTACACGGACAACGACCAGTTCGATAAAGATTTCAGCACCGTCCTTGATGACCGCTCCGACACGTATTTGGAATCGGACATCTCGCTGACGCGCAATTTCTCGCAGCATACGGTCAAATTGCTGTTTGATCGCCTCGATGATTTGCGCGAAGGAAGCGACGACCGGCAGGATCAGAAAATGCCGGAATTTTCGATTACCAGCCAGAATCAACAAATATTTGGCACACCGCTTTATATCAGGCAGGAAACCAAAGCGGCGCGCTTGAGGCGCGAAGGAAAACCGGAAGAATTTTTGGAAATGAACCGGCTGGATATTCATCCAACGCTGTCTATGCCGATCAATTGGGGAAATGCGTTGACCGTGACGCCGAAATTTACCTTTCGCGAGACGTATTATTCCGAATTTACCACCAAGGAAAAAGTGAGCGAATCGTCTGAGGAATATCAGAAAAAAACGCATGACGCCGACAGCCGGGAATATTATACGGCGGAGCTTGACCTAAGCGGGCCGCGTTTTCAGCGCATTTTTGATCGCGGCAACGCTCGCCAAACGCAAAAAATCAAACATCTGATTGAACCGAGTTTCTCTTATAAATATTTGCCGGGAATTGATGAAAGCAAGCTGCCGAAATTTGATGGGATTGATCAGATCGGAAGCGAAAAACAATCGCGAATGCTTTCGTATAGCCTGACGCAGCGATTATTGACCAAGCGCGTGAAGCAGAAAGACTGGGAACGCTTTCTGCACGATGAAGAAGGCGAAATTGCGCAGGAAGACCTTGCGACGGAAACCGCCGAAATTGCCTCGTTCGTGCTGAGCCAATCCTATAATCTTGAATTGGACGAGCATCAATTCAGCGATATTTCCGCCACGCTCAACCTCGAACCGTGGAAAGATTATGACGTGAAAGTGACCGCCACCTATAATCCTTACGTAAGTTCGTTTGTTTCGACGATGGTAGATCTCAAAGGCGAAATGTGGGATGTGTGGAAATTTGACGCGCGCTGGCGCCGCACGGCTACGATAGATTCGGAAAAAGAGGAGATTACCGATGTCAGCCAGTTCATAGACATGGACACGTCGCTGCTGCTGTTTGAGCGCCTGAAACTTTCGTATCGCGGGCGATTTGACGTAACGGAAGGAGACCGAATTGAAGACAACATCGGCTTGATTTATAACGGGCAATGCTGGAATTTTTCCACCAATTTTGTCCAGCAGCTTGTTGACGATGAACGCGATACTGGTTTTCGCATTTTATTGGAATTGAAACATCTCGGAAAACTTTTAGACTTGAGAGGATAGCGACGATGAGTCACGCAGAAGAACAGCAGCCCCGCCAAGAGGTTTCGCACTTTCATTTTCAGATGTGGGATGCTCATCTGAACGCCTTGAATGCGCTCTGGAATATTGAAATGCCCGCGCCGGTCGCCCCCGCGATGCCCGCGCCGACATCCTTTTTCAGAAGATTGCTGCTTCCGATCAAAGCGTTTATCGCGCGCACTGTTCAGCCGTCAATTGACGAGGTGATTCGGCGGCAACATCTTTTGAAAGACGCGCAGCAAGCGTTTAACGCAAAAGTCGTGCAAACGTTGAACGGGGCGGTGGATTTGATTGATGCGGAGTTGGCGCGGCTGCGGCAAGAAACCGGAACGCATTTGCAGAAATTCCAAACGCAGCTTGATTCGTTCCAAACGCAATTGACCGCGTTTCAGGGGCAATTCGATTCATATCAATCGCAACTGACCTCATTTCAGGGGCAATTCGATTCGTTCCAAGTCCAACTGACCGCGTTTCAAGGGCAATTCGATTCATATCAAACGCAATTGACCGCGTTTCAAGGGCAATTCGATTCATTCCAAGCCCAATTGACGACGTTTCAAGCGAAAATCTCCGATTTTCAAACGCTCCTTGAAGCGTTTCAAACACATATTGACGTGTTTCAAAAGCACGCGGATTCGCTGCAAAAATATTTCGATGATCGTCTGGAGCAAATCGAGCCGCGCCTGATTGCGTTTGAACTCATGATTTGGACGTTCGACCGCCGGAAAGAGGCGATGGAAATCGAGCAGATTCTCCTCAATCAAAAATTCGAGCAGCTTGCGGCGGTCATGCG
>CAZCGG010000181.1:3323-9333 GCA_964498135.1 uncultured Candidatus Moduliflexus sp. | reverse complement strand
TCAGACACCTTCAAGGCGTCTGACAACTCGCCATTGGAATGATTGTCATCCTTTCACCGCGCCGATGGTCAGCCCGGCAATAAAGGAACGTTGGAAGAGCAGGAACAGCGCCAGAATCGGCAAGACCGCCAACACCGCGCCGGAGATGAGCAGCACGTAATTGTTGCCGTAAGGCGTCAGCAGCGACGACAAGCCAATCGGCAGCGTGAACATTTCCGGCGTCCGCAACACGATCAACGGCCAGAGGACGTTGTTCCAACTGAATAGGGCTTGCAGGATCGCCATTGCGCCGAACGCGGGCGTCATAAGCGGCAGCATGACGCGGAAGAACGAGCCAAATTCCGTGCAGCCGTCAATCCGCGCCGCATCGAGCAGTTCCATCGGCAGGCCGATGGCGTACTGCCGGAAAAAGAAGACCGCGAACGGCACGACGATGAATGGCAGGATAATGCCCGCATAGGTGTTCAGCAGGCGAAATGCCATCATGGTTTTATAGAGGGGCAAAATCAAAATTTCAACTGGAATCATCATCGTGAACAGCACCAGCCCGAAGAGCAGTCCGCGGCCTTTGAATTTGTAAATCGCCAGCCCATAGCCGACGAGCGCGGAGAAAAAGAGCGACGCGACCGTCTGCGCCGCCGTCACGATGAGACTGTTTCGATACCAACTCAGATACCGCATGCCATCTTTTGAAAAGATGTACTTATAATTGTAGAGCGTCAGCGATTCGGCTTGAATTTTGGTATTCAAGCCCGTGCGCATCAACTCGTTCGCCGGTTTGAATGAGGCTAAAAACAGGCAGTAAAACGGAAAGAGCGAGAGAAACGCAAAGAGCGAGAGCAGCAGAATGATGCCAATTTTCTGGCGAGTTTTTGAATTCATAATGATCAGACCGTGACGGAAAGAAGCGGCGCTTCCTTCTCCAGCCTATTCTTTCTCCTTTCCGAGCGTGCCGGTCATGAAAAGCTGCATCAGGTTAATCGTTAGCACAATGCCCAACAAGACGACGCCGATGGCCGATGCCAAGCCCATTTCATTCATTTGAATGCCGCGTTGATAAAGATACGAGACAATCGTTAAACCGATGTCGCTTGGCGAATTCGATTGCCAATAGACATAACTCTCCTCAAACATGCGGAAGCCGCCATAGACGCTAATCGTCAGCACGTAAATCGTGACCGGCTTGAGAAGCGGAAAAGTGATATGCCGAAAGCGATCCCACGTTCCCGCGCCGTCAATCTCCGCCGCTTCGTATAATTCCTGCGGCACGGCTTGCAGTCCGGCGAGAAAGTAGAGAATGTTCACGCCCAGCCACCGCCATGAGCAGAGCAGCACCATCAAGAACATGGCTGTTTCTCGCTTGCGCAGCCATTTGAGGCTTTCAAAACCGAACGCATGCAGCATCGAGTTGGCAAAACCGGTGTCCATTTCGCTGAAGAGCAGGCGGAAAATCGTTCCGGCAACAATCGTCGAAGTCAGAATCGGAATAAATAAGCTCGCTTTGAAAAAATTTTTGCAGGGCGTCAGTTTGCTGTTCAGCAGCACCGCTAACAACATGGGAAGCGGAATCAAAACCAGCAGCGTCCAGAACGTGTAGCGCGCGCTATTCCAGAGCGCGGCGTAAAAGTGCGAATTCAACAGGCGTTCATAATTTTTCAATCCAATAAACGTCACTTCGCCGGGCAGCACTTTTTGAAAACTCATCATGATGGTGCTGATAATCGGATAGAGAAAAAAGAGCGTAAATGAAATGATAAATGGAAACACAAATAGATACGGCGCGACTTTTTGTGAATACAAAATATTGTTTTTCACCGGAGTTCTCCTTGTAAGATGGTAGATGCGGCTTGAAACAGGAGGCCGAACAGCAGCCTCCCGTTCGCATGGACTTGCCGGATGTTATTCTAATGCGGCGCGCGATTCTTCCGCCAATTCTTTCAAGGCTTCTTCAGCGGACATTGAATCCTCGACCAGCACGTTATTCGCTGTCGTTCCTCGGAACGTATCCGTCGCTTGCGGCAGCACATCGCCGATGTGAATCGGGTTGATTTCATCTTTGATCTGCATCAGCATGTCGAAGAATTCTTTGCCGAAATAGTCTGTGTATTTGTTCGCCGGTTGATCTTTCAACATCGGCCACACATCCCACCGAATCGGATCGAACCCTAAGAAATTCCACACATGGATATTCCCTTCCTGCGACAATTTGGCATGCGCCAAGAACGCTTTGGCTAATTCGATGTTTTTGCACTGATTGGTCAGCGCCGTGCCTGTTCCGCCTAACCCGGCGGAACGGAATCCGCCTTCTTCCCAGCGCGGCATCGGGCGAATGATGATTTTGCCTTTCAAATCAGGCATGTAATCTGTGAAACGCCCCATGTACCACATCGGCATCATGACGGCTGCCGCGCCGCCGCCGTTCATGAATCCATAGTATTCTTCAGCGTGATGATATCCGCCTGGCGCAACAATGGCGATCTTTTCTTTGAACACCAGGTCATGCTGGAATTGCAGCGCTTCAATGTTGATCTGGTCATCCATGATCGGCTTGCCGTCTTTATCGAGGAAATCCGAGCCGCGCTGCGAAATCAACGCCCAATGCGTGAACACGTCGCCTCCTTCAATCGTCATCATCGGCTTGCCGGTTTTTTCCAACACCTGCTTGCCTGCCGCGACGAAATCCGCCCATGTCACGATTTTGTCAGCATCCACGCCCGCTTGTTTCAAAATCTCTGTATTATAATAGATAACCGTCGCGCCAACATGATAATCAATGCCGTAATATTGGCCATTTTTTGAGTATAAATCGAGCCGCGCTTTGACAAATTTGTCGAGTTCCGGCTCAACAATGCTGTTCAACGGCGCTAACTGCACGTCGCTCCCTTTTAAGAAAGTCGGGAATTTACGCAGTTCGATGTCAATGAAATCCGGCGCGCCGACGCCTGATTGCAAGGCGATCAACGCCTTGTTGTGCATGTCGTCGAACGGATACACTTCGCTTTTAATCGCAATCGGTTGATCCGAGTGCTGCTGATTCCAAGTGGTTAAAGCGTCTTCCATGAATTGGGCGTGAAATTCATTGAATGTCCAGAACGTGAACTCAGTCGGGTCGGCGGCCTGCGCCTGCGGAACGGCCAAACCCGCGCCTGCCATGAACATGGCGGCTACTGCGGCTGCTGCGATTTTTTTCATTGCAAACATCCTCCAAAATACCTTGATTAAATAATGTTTCTTGAAAACAACCTGCGAGACTAAACAACCTGCATGCGACCAATTGACGGGGAATTTGCGCCCCCGCGCACCACCTCCTTTGATTAGGCCTGTTCTTCTTCGCGTAAATACATCTTGACGACAATATCTTGATCGTAATTCCCGAACCCTTTGCCGAAAATATTGATGCCGCCGACATTTCGGGCATTCTCTTTGATGCCGATTCGCACTTTGACCGATGAATGTCCACGCACGTCAATATCCGCCAGAGTGACACCGGAGACGCTCATGCCGTCAATGAACGCGCCGTCTTTCGTGACGCGCCAATTTTTCAGCAAGCCGTATTGCGATCCGGCCAATTTCCACCATTCCGGCGTCAATTTGCCGCGCACGTCCCCGAAATCGCCGGGCGATGTCCACGTCCCAATTTCGACGCCGTTCACCCAAACGGTAATATCCGATGGCCAATCTTTATTCGTTCCCGGCGCTTCTGACGATAGCTCCATCGAAAGCTCCAACTGCTCCAATTCCATCGCGCCTTTCAGGTTGTTCGGGAATTTGTATTCGACAAAGCCGCGCTCGAACCAAATCAACCCGGCCATCGCGCGCTGCGGGCTTAAAAACGTGTCCGGCACGTCCAGAAAGCCGATAATTTCTTCCCGCGAGCAGAGGCCGCACGGCGGCGACACCTCGAAATCGGTGTACAAGCCGATGGGCATGGCGACTTCGATGATATTGCGGGCGACTTCTTTTTTCATGCCGGGCAGCCGAATAAGGATTTCATCGAACGGGACGGAGCAGACTTTTTTCGAGCCTCTGCGCCCGGCCGCGGATTCGGCGGCAATTAACCCCGCTTTTTCAAGAATGGAAAGGTTGGTCGAAACGGTGGATTGCGGCAGACTCAGTTTTTCGGCCAATTCGTTCACGTTCAATTTCTGGCCGCTCAAGAATTTGAGCATCGCCAAGCGCGTCTCGGAACTCAAAGCATTGAGCAATTCGAGCGACTCTTCCACGTCAATTACCAATAAGCGGTCTTCCATTTTTCCTCCGTTTGCGTGTTCCGAAATTTGCATATAAATCATATTTAATTGATTTATATCAACAATATGGTATTTTAAATGGTATTTGTCAAGTATTTTTTATCAAATAAATCAAAAAATATTGAAACATATCAATAATATTGGATTTTTTGGGAAGGCATAAAAAAACCTCCGTTTCTCTAAGAAACGGAGGCTACGGAGGTTTTGGAATGAATCATTCCGCCGCGTCGGGGTTGGCGGGCGAAGATTTCGGCAGCGTGACGCGGAATGTCGTGCCTGCGCCGACAACGCTTTCCACCGCAATGCTGCCGCCGTTTTTTTCGGCAAATTCTTTGCAGACGTTCAGCCCTAAACCCGTCCCTTTTTCTCCGGCCGTGCCGAGTTGATTATAGCGCACATCCAGCCGGAAGAGCTTGGCGACGGCCTCCGCGTCCATCCCGATCCCCGTATCCGCCACCGTGATTTCGACGTTTTGGTCATTTTGGCAGGCGGAAAGCGTGATTGCGCCGCGCGCTTCGGTAAATTTCAGCGCGTTCGAAATCAAATTGCGAATCACCGTGTCAATCATCTGAGAATCCGCGAAGGCAAAGATCGGCGCGGTCACGGTCTGCCGGATGGCAATCTGCTTTTGCTCCGCGTTCGCCGCAAAGAGCGTCGCGTTGCGCTCAAACAATGGCTGGAGATCAATCTGCTTCGGCGCATATTCCATAAGGCCGCGCTGAAGCCGCGACCAGACCAATAAATTATCAAGCAGGCTGTACAACTGCTCGACCGTCCTGCGGGAATCGTGCAGAATCTCTTCTTTTTCGCTCTCAGAGACGCGGCTTTCAGGATCGGTTAATAAGCGCAGGCCGACCAGCACAGACGACAATGGGCTGCGCAAATCGTGCGAGATGATGGAAAAAAACTTGTCCTTGCTGGCGTTCAACGCCTGCAATTCCGCGTGTTTTTCTTGCAGCAGAAGATGTTGTTCCCGCGATTCTTGCTGCAAACGGCGAATCGTGAGATGCGTGACGACGCGCGCCAGCACTTCTTCATGCTGAAGCGGTTTCGTCACGTAATCCACGCCCCCGGCCTGAAAACCCTTGAGTTTATCCGTCGTATCGGTCAACGCCGTCATGAAAATGATCGGAATTTCTTTAAACGCATCAAGCGTTTTGAACCGGCGGCAGGTCTCGAATCCGTCAATTCCGGGCATCATCACGTCCAGCAGAATCAAATCCGGCTTGCCGTATTCGGCCTGCTGAATCGCGTTTTCGCCGGTGCGCGCCACTAAAATCTTAAAGCCGGTGCGCTTGAGCGATTCCAATAACACCTGCAAATTCGTCGGGTTATCGTCAACGACTAAAATCGTCGGTTTGTTCGTCGCCTGTGTCGCCATACATCCCTCATCTATCTGAGTTGTTGCTGACTTTTGACGTCTTGAAGACGTCAAAAATCTCGAGACGTCACTGCTCTTCTTGAAAAAGAACCACGCAATTTTTTCCCTGCGCTTTCCCTTGATATAAGGCCAAATCCGCCTCTTTCAAACATACGTGAATTCCGGCGGCGGCGCGATACATGCTGACGCCGAAAGTCATGGTCAGGGCGAGCCGCTGCCCGCAGTGCGCGAACGTCATGGCGGCGGCCGCCGCGCGAATGCGTTCGGCAAGCGCCGCCGCCTGCGCCGCGTCGGTATCGGGGAGCAGGAGCAAAAATTCTTCGCCGCCCCACCGCGCCGCAAGATCATGCGTTCTGATATTCGCGCGCAGCAGCTTGGC
>CAZCGG010000181.1:0-3223 GCA_964498135.1 uncultured Candidatus Moduliflexus sp. | reverse complement strand
CTGATTCGCCTCTTGCAACTCCCGATTCGCCTGCCTCAACTGCTCCTGCGTCCGCTTCAACTCGACATGCGCCTTGATTCTGGCCGTCAACTCATAGGTGTCAAACGGCTTGGTGATGTAATCCACGCCGCCCGCCTGAAATCCATTGAGTTTGTCAACGATGTCGGAGAGCGCCGTCATGAAAATGACGGGAATGTCCTTCGTGTTGGCCTGCTGTTTCAGGCGGCGGCAGGTGTCAAATCCGTTCATGTCCGGCATCATCACGTCCAATAAAATCACGTCAGGCGCGGCAAAATTCGCCTGCCGCAGCGCGCTTTCGCCGTTGGTGGCGACTAACACTTTCCAACCCGATGTTTTCAGCGAATCGAGCAGGACGCGCAGATTGGCCGGATAATCGTCAACAATGAGAATGGTCGGCGGCTCATTGGGCAGTGGCGTCATAGGAATCATACACAGCCTGAAGCAGGAAATCCTGCATTTCTTCAATCAGAAAATTATTGGAGAGCCGCTCGATGGTTTGCGCAAACGGCGTCAGCGCGGCGTTCGCGGCCACTAGTTTTTGAACGGCGTCCTGAATCCCGATCACGTCGCCCATCCACGCCATTCTGAGCAATTCGCCCAACTCATCCATCGGCGGGTACATCATCGGTGCGGACGGGGCGGACGCGGCCGACTCCGTTGCGGCCGCCGTCTCCGCATATTGCCATTCGATCTTGAGATAATCGCGCAACATTTGGAAGAGCGCGGGCATCTTGATCGGCTTTGCTAAATAGTCGTTGCAGCCCGACGTTAGGCTGATGTCGCGGGTGTCGTTCTGGACGCTGGCCGAGATCGCAATCACCACCGTTTCAGTCAATTCCGGGATTTGGCGGAGACGCTTGACCGCCGTGATGCCGTCCATGACCGGCATGATCAAATCCATCAGCACTAAATTCGGATGCGTCGCCTGCGCCTTTTCAAGCGCGTCTTGCCCGTTGACCGCCTCTTCGACGGAAAAGCCGAGCGGCGCGAGCATGTCTCGCAGCAGCGCGCGATTATTCGAGGCGTCATCCACCACCAAAATGCGCGGAGCGTCGCCGATGATGCCGACCGGCATCGGCATGCTCTCTTTCGGCGGCAGCGCGATCATGCTTTCTTCGACCGGAAATTCAAGCTCGAACCAAAACGAACTGCCTTGGCCGACAATGCTCTCGACGGTGATTTCCCCGCCCATCAGCCGCACCAATTGCTGGCTGATGGAGAGCCCCAAGCCCGTGCCTTCCTCTTTTTTCACGCGCCGATCTTTGACCTGATGAAATGGCGCGAAAATTTGGTCTGATTGCTCCGGCGGAATGCCGACGCCGGTATCGCGGATTTCAAAGCGAATCCTCCGACAGGCGTGAACTTCCGGCGCGGCCGCGCCATCTTCCTGAACGAGCATCGTCTGCGGCAAGGGCGATGAGCAAGACGCGAGGACGCGAAACGTAATGTTGCCGGAAAGGGTGAATTTGACGGCGTTGCCGAGTAGATTGAGCAGCACTTGGCGCAGGCGTTTTTCGTCGGCAAGGATGCCGTTCGGCAGATTGGCGTCAAATTCGACGTGGAACATCAGGTCTTTTTGCTGGGCGCGCACCCGCACGAGTTCAGCAATGTCCGCTAAAAAATGCGGCAGATAGACGGGCGACGGCGCGAGTTCGAGCCGCCGCGCCTCGATTTTGGAGAGATCCAAAATCTCATTGATCAGCAGCAGCAGATGCTCGCCGCTGCGGTGAATCACCTCAATCGCCCGGCGCTGTTCGGCGGTGAGCAGGCGATCTTGCTGCAAAATCTGCGTATAGCCTAAAATCCCGTTGAGCGGCGTGCGGAGTTCATGGCTGATTCCGGCCAAAAAATCGCTTTTCGCCCGGTTCGCGTTTTCGGCAAGCATGCGCGCCTCTTGCAGGGCGGTTTCGGCCTTTTTGCGCTCCGTGATGTCTTCCGCGACTTTCAGCCAATGCGTCACCTCCCCGGCCTGATTTTTCAGCGAAGAAATTGACGCCGATTCCCAATACAACTCCCCGTTTTTCTTCCGGTTGCAGAATTCGCCGCGCCATTCATGCCCGGACATGAGCGTCTGCCAAAGATGTTGATAAAACAGATCGGAATGCGTTCCCGATTTGAAGACGCTGGGCGTGTTGCCAATGACTTCTTCCGGGCGATAGCCGGTCAATTTCGCGCATTGGGGATTGATGTATTCGATGCGGCTGTCCAAATCGGTAATCAGCACGACGCTGGGACTCTGTTCGACTGCCTGCGACAGCTTGCGCAGTTCATCCTGAATGCGCCGCCGGTGTTCATCCGCCGCAATCGCCTGCTGGATTTTAACGGCCAGCACATCCATCTCAATCGGCTTTTGCACGAAGTCCGTGCCGCCGGCTTTCAAAAATTCCACCGCGAGTTCGACCGAGGAATAGGCTGTCATCAGAATGACCGGCGGAGGCGACGGCAGCAGCGTTTTGAGGCGGGCGAACGTTTCCATGCCTGAGCAATCCGGCATCATCTGATCTAAGAGGACTAACGCGACTTGGGCGGCTTGCAGCGCGGCAAGCGCCTGATCGCCGCCTTCCGCTTCAATGGCGGCGTATTGCCATTTCCGCAATTGACGCATAATGACATAGCGCACGCTGGCATCGTCATCTACCACCAGAATCGCTGACATGTTCGCCGTCCTTTTCTCCGATTTTTCCGAATTGCTCGGATAACGCAAGGAATACTTAAGAAGTATGACGCATCTCGCGGCTTCTTGTAAAGAAAAATATCCACCCGCGAATAAAAATCGGCGTGAAGGCAGGCTGTGCGCTGCGGAGGGAAAGTCAGGCGGCATCAAACATGCGATCTCGCGCCAAACTCGCACAGGATGCGCTTACAACGGCTTAGCGCGACACGATACCTCTTGCATGTGTCTTTTTGCGTCAAATTCCCGTTCGCTCTGAGCGTGTCGAAGAGCGTATATTGTCAGTTCGCGCCCTTCGACCGGCTCAGGGCGAACGGTGGGACTTTTGCAAAGCGCGACACGATAGCTCTTGCATGTGTCTTTTTGCGTCAAATTCCCGTTCGCTCTGAGCGTGTCGAAGAGCGTATGTTGTCAGTTCGCGCCCTTCGCCCGGCTCAGGGCGAACGGTGGGACTTTTGCAAGAGGTTTACTGAAAAAAACCGCCTCAAGACACTTCTGAGAGGGCTTCTTCCAGCGCGTTCATTTGAATGG
>CAZCGG010000180.1:0-9425 GCA_964498135.1 uncultured Candidatus Moduliflexus sp. | reverse complement strand
GTCGCTGATGGGATCGAGCTTTAGCAAAAAGCACTTATTGTCCGTCATAATGGGCATGTCGCTATCTTTTCATCCGCATTTGAGGGATTTGTCAAAGCCGTCGAATTTTCCGAAACAGAGGAAAAGGTATCGCAGTTTTTTGAAAAAAACAAAAAAGCTTTTTGGTCTATTGTTCAATATTGCGTTGATAAAGCCGTTGAATTGAAAAAATAGCGGAGGCTGTTTTTATCATCACCGCAGAGGCGCGGAGAACGCGGAGAAAAAATAGTTCTCCGCGTTTTCCGCGCCTCTGCGGTTTTAGGCGATTTTACAAAAAAATCTGCTTGACATTCCGAAATGAATCGGCGGAAATATCATGTTGTAAGATGCGTATTCACACCAGAAAAAGGGGATGTCATGAAAACGAAAAAGCAGAAGAATTTTTCAAGTTTCGACGCGCATGAGGCGTTTAAAGCATTGCATCTCACGGAACTCCAAAAATGGAGCATTCACGTTCAGTCGCTTCAGCCAACGCCATTTTTTCAAGAGCGTTTGCGCCGCCTTGAACATTTCGATCTCACCATCTCGGAAAAAGCCAAAGAACTCCTGATTGACGCTATCTGCGAAGAAACATTAGAATATCATCCGCGTCTCAAAATCTGGAAAGCCGCGCCGTTGCAAAGCGATGAATTTACCGGCACGGTAGATTATTTAGTTGCGCCGAAACGCGCGTATCTTGAAACGCCGTTCGTGTGCGTCGTCGAGGCCAAAAAGGATGATTTCGATCAAGGATTGGCGCAGTGCCTCGTGGAAATGTCCGCCTGCCGGTGGAATAACGCGCAGAATGACCGGCAGATTGACGTGTTCGGCGTTGTGACGAACGGCGAGGTTTGGAAATTTTACACGCTGACGGTCAATGGCGACGCCTACGAAACGTTGCCGTATTCGTTAAACGATCCGCCCGCGATTTTAGGCATGCTGCACGCAATTTTTCTGCGGTGCGAGCAAAACGCATTCTCTGAATGACCCGCCTTGCAACGATTCACAGGGCTTTTATCCACCAAAAAACAGGGGAGGAACGCGCCATGCCAGATGATACCCGCCGAGAACGCGATTTAATCTTAGCCCCGAACGAACACGCCTTTATTTTGGACGAAACCAAAGGCAACATCGTGAATTACGTGGGGCCGCACAAAACGAGTTTGGCGAACACGGATCAGCCGGTCGTGTTCAACAGCAACACGAAACGCTTCGAACGCTGCCTGCTGGAAAAGGCGATTCAACTGTTTGCGATTGCGCCGGAAGGGTGGTACGTGATGCTTAAAAATCCGGCGAAAGACGGCAAGCCGCCGACGCCCGGCACGGCGAACAGCCTGCCGCCGCTCGACATCGGGCGCAAGGTCAACATTCCCGGCCCGGTCGCCTTCGCCCCTTGGCCGGGGCAGATGGTGCGCGTCATTCAAGGCCATCATCTCCGCTCGAATCAATATCTGATCGTCCGCGTCTATGACGAAGAGGCCGCCCGCGCCAACTGGGGGAAAGCGGTCATGAAGCCCGCCGCGCCGGAAGACGCGCCCGCCGCCGACGCCAAGCCGGAAGCGTCGGATTTGACGCTTGGCAAGCAGCTTGTCATCAAAGGCACGGAAGTGTCATTTTACATTCCGCCAACCGGAGTGGAGGTCGTGCTGGACATCTACATGAAGCAGTACGTCCGCGACGCCGTGACGCTTGAGCGCCTCGAATACTGCATTCTGCTCGACGAAGACGGCAACAAACGCTTTATCAAAGGCCCGGCGGTCGTGTTCCCCAAACCGACGGAAACCTTTATCAGCAAAGACGGATCGCGGAAATTTCGGGCTATCGAACTGAACGAAATCAGTGGCTTGTATATCAAAGTCATCGCGCCGTATGAAGAGGGCGGCAAAAAGTACGAAGTCGGCGACGAAATGTTCATTACCGGCAAAGACCAGATGATTTATTTCCCGCGTTCGGAACACGCGATTATCCGCTACGGCGAGCAGGAAGTGCATTATTCGGTGGCGATCCCTGCGGGCGAAGCGCGATATGTGCTGAACCGCTCTAACGGGCAGATTCGGCTGGCGAAAGGGCCATGCATGCTGCTGCCCGATCCGCGCAAAGAGGTCATTGTGCGGCGCGTGATTGACCCGAAACTCGTGGAAACGTGGTTTCCCGGCAATCAGGAGGCGCTGGAATACAACCGCCGCTTAATGGAAATGACGCGCAAGGAAAAGGGGGAGGAATTTGTCAGCGAGCAGGAATTGAAAATCGCCGCGCCAGTTGCCGCCGCGACCATGGGCAGCGAAGAAGCCGCGCCCGCGCCGCCCGCCGAATTTGCCGGAGACGCCTTCAAGCGCAAACAGAAATATTCGCCGCCCCGCACGATTACGCTCGACACCAAATACGAAGGCGCGGTCGCGATCAATATCTGGACTGGCTACGCTGTATTAGTCGTCAGCAAAACCGGCGAGCGCAAGGTCATTGTCGGCCCCATGACGTATCTGCTGGAATATGACGAGATTCTGGAACTCATGAAACTTTCGACCGGCACGCCGAAACAGGACGACACGCTGTTGAAAACAGTGTATCTGCGTGTGCTGCACAACAAGGTGTCGGACGTGATTGAGGCGGAAACCAGCGACCTTTGCCCGGTGCGGATGCGCGTCTCGTATCGCGTCAATTTCGAAGGCGAGCCGGAAAAATGGTTCAATGTCGAAAATTACGTGAAATTTTTGACCGACCACACCCGTTCGATGCTGCGAAACGCCATTAAACGGCACGGCATCGAAGCATTTTATTCGAACGCGATCAAGATTATCCGCGACACGATTATCGGCGCGTCCGGCGAGGGCGGCAAGCGTCCCGGTCTCGTGTTCGAGGAAAACGGCATGCGGATTTATGACGTGGAAGTGTTGGACGTGCAGATTGGCGACGAGACGATTGCCGACCTGCTCGTGCAGTCGCAGCACTCCGCCGTTGAGCAAACGCTCGAATTGGCAGCGGAACAGCGTACTTTTGAGGCGCATAAGCAGAAAGAAACGATTCGCCAGAACGTTGCCAAAACCGACGCCGACACGCAGCAATTGCTGCTTGATTTGCAGATCGCGGAGGCCGCGAAACGGCTGACGCTGAAATTGGCGCAAATTCAGGCAGAAGCCGATGCGGAACAGCGCAAGCTCGACGCGCAGTTGGCGCAGCAGCAGGCGATTAACGCGGTGAATCAGGCGGATTTGGCGCGCCAAGAAGCGAAATACACGCTTGACCTGTCGGTGACGGAACGGCGGATGCGCCAAAAAATCGAGGAATTGCAGGCCGAAGTCGAAGCGGTTGTCAATAAGGCAAACGCCGTGTCGCCGCAATTGATCGCCGCGTTGCAAGCGTTCTCGGATAAAGCGCTGGCGGAGCGCGTCGCGGAAAGCATGTCGCCGATGGCGATTCTCGGCGGCAGAAGCGTGGCCGACGTGTTCGCGCAGTTGGTGAAAGGGACGATCCTGGAACAGGCGCTTGCGCCCGCCGCGCCGGAAACGTCCGCAAAGAAGAAATAATTCTTGCGTTGAATCTGTCAGACACGTCTGAACGTGTCTGACAGATTTCCTGTTGCATTACGCGGCCAGCCGGTTCAACGCGCTCAGAATCGCTTTGATGGAGGCGATGTTGATGTTGGCGTCCACGCCGACGCCAAAGGCCGTCCGCCCTGCGTCATTTTTAATGCTGATATACGCGGCGGCGCGAGAATCCGAGCCGTGATCAATGTCATGCTCGCTGTACGATTGCAGCGCAAAGTTCACGCTGGAACGCTCGTTAAAGCCGCGCACAAAGGCATCAATCGGGCCGTTCCCCTTGCCTTCAAATCTGATGTCGCTGCCATCCACCGCAATCACCGCCTTGACCGTCGTGGCGGACGCCGCCTCTTCCGTCGCATCCACCGCAATATGGCACTCTTTCACATGATACGGGTAGGTCTTTTTCAAATATTCCTGCTCGAAAATTTCCCAAATGCGCTGCGGCGGCAATTCTTCGCCGGTTTCATCCGTGATGTGCTGGATGACGCGCCCAAATTCAGGGTGCATGGATTTCGGCATCTTGAAGCCGAATTCGCGCTCCATGATGTACGCGACGCCCCCTTTGCCGGACTGGCTGTTGATGCGAATAATGGATTGATACGTCCGCCCCACATCCTGCGGGTCAATCGGCAGATACGGCACCGCCCACACGCTGCTGCCGCGCGTTTCCTGCGCGCTCATGCCTTTGTTAATCGCGTCCTGATGCGAGCCGGAAAACGCCGTATAGACGAGTTCGCCGACATAAGGATGGCGCGGGTGAATCTCCATGCGCGTGCATTCTTTGTACACGTCGCGGACGTGGTTGATGTTCGTGAAATCCAGTTGCGGGTCAACGCCCTGTGAAAACAGGTTCAACGCCATCGTCACGATGTCCATGTTGCCCGTGCGCTCGCCGTTGCCGAACAGCGTGCCTTCGACGCGATCTGCGCCCGCCATGACTGCCAATTCCGCCGCCGCGACCGCCGTGCCGCGATCATTGTGCGCGTGCAGGCTGATCAACACGCTGTCGCGCTGCCGGATATTCCGGCAGAACCATTCGACTTGATCGGCATAGATATTCGCCGTCGCCATTTCCACCGTTGACGGCAGGTTCAAAATCAACGGATTCTGCGGCGTCGGCTCCATGATGTCCATAACCGCATGGCAGACGTCAACCGCATACTCCAATTCCGTGCCGGTGAAGCTTTCCGGCGAATATTCAAAGCGGATGCCCGGATTATCCTGCTCTTTCTGGCATTGCTTCACCCATTTCGCGCCCTGAATGGCGACGCTTTTGATCTCGTCCATGCCCATGTTGAAGACGACATCGCGCTGCAAGGTCGAAGTCGAATTGTAGAAATGCACAATCGCCTTATTTACGCCTTCCAACGCCTCGAACGTCGTTTTAATCAGGTGTTCGCGGCATTGCACCAGCACTTGAATCGTCACGTCGTCGGGAATGCGGTTTTCCTCAATCAGCAGGCGCGCAAATTCATATTCGACCTGCGCCGCCGACGGAAAGCCGATTTCGATTTCTTTGAAGCCGACTTCGACCAACAGTTCGAACAATTTCAGCTTTTCTTCGACGTTCATCGGGATGCGCAGGGCTTGGTTGCCGTCGCGCAAATCCACGCTGCACCACATCGGCGCGGCGGTGATGGTGTTGCCCGGCCATTGGCGATTCGTCAGGCTCACGGGCGGAAAGGGACGATAGCGATCAAAATTCATGCGTGTCATAAAATATGCTCCTTTTAGCGGCGGAAATGGCGCAAAAATATTTTGATCCATCGCCGCCGCATGTTTGTGTTGATGATACGCGTTACGAGTGACAATGTATTGACCGAAAAGGTTATGGACAGAGTTGTCAGACACCTTCAAGGTCTCTGACAGCTTTCCTTGACGCAACGTTCTGTGCCAAAATCTGCGCAAAACTCGCGCTTCGGATGGCGCGCGGCGAAATGTTTCCGGCAGTCGAAAACAGGCCGTCAAACATATCCACGTTCGTGCCTGAGCGATGGGAAGGCGTCTTCGGGATATGAACAGCGCGCTGCCTGACGCATTTCGGCGCATGAACGCCACGCCGAACAAAAATCAATTGCGTGTTTGTTGTAATGAAAAATGAAGATGCGCGAGCCGTCCGGCCAATTCAGGCGACCGTCCGTCTCGGAAATATTACAGGCAAGATCCCCCGCTTCGGGGGAGCAGAAGGGTAAGAGACACGTGCAGTAAATGGCATCGCGCCCACACCGACAGCGTGACTGCGGCGTTAAACCGGCTCTGTTGCGCATGAGGCGATGTTGTGGTCATTGGGTGTTTCCTTGTGAAAAAGAAAAATTGCAAATCGAATCTGTCTGTTTATCAATGTTTTTAACATAGCGTCTCTGCTGAAATTCTGTCAAGAAGAAAAATGAAAAATTTATGGGCGGCGATCTATTCAGGATGAGCGCAGCCGAACAAAACGCCAAAATTTTCCGCGCCGCCGCACCTTCTGCTTGACATCTTCGCACCCCGTCTTATGCATTGCTCCAACGTTTTTTAACCCCGAAGGGGTGACATGATCAGTGCGTAGGCCGTTCCCCTCACAATATGCCACCCCGTCGGGGTTGTCTCGGTGGGGGCGGCATTCTTTGTGCTACAATCATGGCACCCCTTCGGGGTTAAAAGATGGATGTGCGTAATATCATATAGAGAAATTATTCGCGTGAAGGCGCAAGGCTTGGCGCATTTGCGCGAGACAAAAGCGTCAGAACATCATGAATGTGGAAACGCGGGGAAAAGGATTGTCGCTGCTCATCGTTGACGACGAAGAAGGGCTGCGCTACGGGCTGGAACGGCTGTTTAAAAAACAGGGATTCCGCGTCTATGCCGTCGGCGACGGCGACGAGGCGCGCGCGATTGCCTCAAAAAACGCGATAGATCTCGCGCTGCTTGATATTCGCCTGAAAAGCGGGCAGGGCGGGCTGGCGCTGCTGAAAGAACTCAAGCAGATTGAGCCGGAGATGATTGTCATCATGATGACCGGTTACGGCAGCATCGAAACCGCCGTCAATTCGATGAAAGAGGGCGCGTCCGATTATTTGCTCAAGCCGATTGACAACGCGAATCTGCTGGATGTCGCCTACACACATCTTGATTTGCGCGCCTTGAAAAAGCAGAACACATTTCTGCGCAGCGAATTGTTGCATCAAACGCCGACGCATCATTGCATCACGCACGATCCCGAATTATTGGCGCTGCTGCGGCAAGCGGACAAAATCAAAGAGACCGCCGTGACTGCCCTGATTACCGGCGAAAGCGGGACGGGCAAAGAGGTGATGGCGCGGTATCTGCATTTCACGAGCAACCGGCGCGACGGCGCGTTTGTCTGCGTGAATTGCGCCGCGCTCTCCGAGCATCTGCTGCTCAGCGAATTATTCGGCCATGAACGCGGCGCGTTTACCGGCGCAGTCAGCCGCAAAATCGGCAAATTCGAGATCGCCAATCAAGGCACGCTGTTTTTAGACGAAATCGGCGATATGCCGCTTGACATTCAGGCTAAGCTGCTGCGCGTGATTGAAGAGCAGACGTTCGAGCGCGTCGGCGGCACGAAGCGCATTATGGTTGACGCGCGCATAATTGCGGCGACGAACAAAGACATCGAGCAGGCGGTGCAGGCCGGAAAATTCCGCGAAGACCTCTATTATCGCATTCACGTGGCGCGCCTGCATCTGCCGTCGCTGCGGGAGCGCAAAGGCGACATTCCGCTGCTCATCAACCATTTTATCGAGAAATATAACCAAAAATATCACGCGCAGGTCATGGCGGTGAATGATGAGGCGTTGCGCGCGCTGATGGCGTATGATTGGCCGGGAAACGTGCGGGAATTGGAGCATGTCATCAACAACGCCGTGTTGTTGAGCGAATGCCGGACGATTGGCGTGGACGGCCTGCAACGGAGCATGTTTTCAAAATTGTCCGCCCACGCCAATCACGCGGAGACGGCGCGGGGCGGGTCGTTGAAAGAGACGATTGACACGCTTGTGGCGCAGCGCGAAACGGAAATCATTCGCGACGCGCTGCGGCGGAATCGCTATAATAAGTCGAAAACGGCGCGAGAATTGGACATTACGCGCAAAACGCTGGCGGAAAAAATCGAGCGCTACCGGCTTGAAGATTGCTGACCGCCGCCTATTTCGTTCCCCACCGGTAATGCAGAAATTTTTCAATCGGCGAAAAGACGAGTTTATCCACTAACAGGCCGAGCGCGATGATAATAAAAATCACGCCGATCACTTGATCCATCGCCTGCAATTCGCGCCCGTAATGCAGCAAATGGCCGAGGCCGAAGCCGGAAATAATCGTGACGTAAATTTCCGCCGCCATCAGCGACCGCCACGCAAACGCCCACCCTTGTTTCATGCCGCTCACGATAAACGGCAGCGACGCCGGAAACGTGACGGTCAGCAGCGTGTGCAGGCCGCGCGAACCCATCGTGCGGGCGGCGCGGGCGTAAATCGGCGGCACGTTCCGAATGCCGGTATCCGTCGCCAGCGAAATTGACCAGAGGCAGCCCATCACCACGACGAATTGCATGGCGGTTTCGGTCTGCCCGAACCAGAGCAGCGAAAGCGGCACCCAGCAGACGCTCGGCAGCGTTTGCAGCCCCAACGCTAACACGCCAATCGTATCGTTGCACACCTGAAATTTTGCGGTCAACTGCCCCAATGGAAAGCCGAGTCCCAACCCGATGGCGTAGCCGATGAGGAGGCGTTGCAGCGTGACCGCCATTGCCTGAAACAGCGAGCCGTCTTGCGCGGCGTGAACGAAATACAATCCGACCATGTTGGGCGACGGCAGCAGCACCGGCGACCAGACTTTCGCTCGAAAGAGCATTTCCCAAATCGCAATCAGGCCGAGAAAAAAGAAGCTTGCGGTAATAAATCGTTTCATAACGAGATGACAACATTTTCGAAGGATTGGTAGCGCAGACATTCTTGTCTGCGCCGGACAGACAAGAATGTCTGTCCCACTCCAAAAGTTCAAAAAATTCCATTGCTATGCGGTTTTTTTCATCGCATGTTGAATTTGCGTGGCGTATTCGGCTAACGTGACGGAATTGATGTCGCGCGGGCGCGGCAGCAGAATTTTAAATTCCTCATAAATGCGCCCCGGACGCGGCGAAAACAAAAACACGCGGTCGCCGAGGCAGGCCGCCTCGCGGATGTTATGCGTGACGAGAATGATGGTTTTGTGCGTGGTTTCCCAAATGCGCTGCAAGTCGCTGTAAAATTGCTCGCGAGTCATGGCGTCGAGCGCGGCGAACGGCTCATCCATGAGCAGCAGTTTCGGATCCGGCGCAAGCGACCGCGCCAGGGCGACGCGCTGCTTCATGCCGCCGGAAAGCTGGTGAATGTTGGCATGCATGAAATGCTCCAATCCGACCATTTTCAGGTACGTTTCCGCGATGTCGCGCCGCTCGGCTTTCGAAAGGCCGGGTTTCAAATTCAAGCCGTACATCACGTTGGAAATGACGTTTAGCCAAGGAAACAGCGCGGCTTCTTGAAACATCATCAGCCGATCTTGGCCGGGGCGCGTGATGGGGCTGCCATCTTCGAGAATTTCGCCGGTATCCGGCTGTTCCAGACCGGCGATGATATTCAGCAGCGTCGTCTTGCCGCAGCCGCTCGGCCCGACAAGGCAGATAAATTCGCCGGTCGTCACGTCCAAATCAATCCGATCCAACGCCAATAAATTTTGCTGATTCCGCGAAGAAAATGTTTTGGTAATATTGCGAATGCGCAATTTGACGGCAGAATTGCCGTTTGCTCCGTTCTGCATTGTGCGGTTTCCATAAACGACAATATCCCGAATGCCGAAACCGGCAAGCGGGACGTTGACGCCATCATT
>CAZCGG010000179.1:7516-9718 GCA_964498135.1 uncultured Candidatus Moduliflexus sp. | reverse complement strand
GCGGCAAACGAGCCGAACAGCGTCTTTTCCATGTAGGCGGCCGGGGCTTCCAATTGCGGCACCTGCACGTAGCCGTTGTCTTTCAGCCGCGTCATGGCGGCTAAATGCGCTTCCCGGTAAGTAATCACCCAGTTCGCCCGTTTCAGCACGGCTTGCAAATAATACGAAAACGCGCCGCGAATTTGGCCTTCAATAGACTTTTCCTGCGCTTCCTGATTCGATTGGCATGCCGTCATCAAAATATGATTATTCTTCATCAGAACCTCGCCAACTTTCAACGTCGGCAGCACGGTTCCACGCGAGCGATGTTCAATATCCAACGGCGGACTGATGAACCGGCTCTTTTTGTATTCCGGCTCGCCATACTTCCCGTCCATGCCGACTGGCAGGTACAAGGAGCGGGTGGCCGTGCCGGAGTTGCAGCAATCGAAAATCACCGTCAGATTCACGCCTTCAGGGACGCGGGAAAAATATTGCGACAGCACGTCGTCCGACAGGGGATCATCCCAATTCAAATCATGCGGGCAGAGGATTTCATCCAGATGGTCATCAAGCTCGTCGCCGTTGCGGTCGCGCACCTGCGAGCCATGCCCGGCGTAAAAAAAGGCCAGCACGTCGCCCGGCTTGGCGTCGCGCACTAACCAATCCAGCCGCGACAACATATTGGCTTTCGTGGCGCGCTCATCGAGCAGCAGCCGGACGTTATCGCCGGGAAAGCCAAAATGATCTTGCAGCATCCCGCTCATCACGGCGGCATCCATGCTGCACCCTTGCAAATTCCACGCGGGATTTTTATACTTATCAATTCCAACTACTAACGCTTTTTTCGTCATGTTCTTCTCCTTGTTTTCTGGTGGTATTGTCGGCTGCGCTGGCGGCTTCGGCGTTGTCGGCTGCGTCGGCGTTTGCGGCTGAGTCGGCGTTTGCGGCTGAGTCGGCGCGGTCGGCGTCGTCGGTTGAGACGGCGTTGTCGTCGGCGGCTTCTTCTGGTTCGCCATCCAGCGCCGGATATACTCCCAATACCGTTGATACACTGTTTGCTGTTCCATACGTCACTCTCTTTGGCGAGGCTGGCTCGGTTCAGCCTGACTTACCGCGTGATCCCTCGCTCCTCTTGCGGAACAATCCGAGTCATGCTCCAGGGATTCTCTTTCACATATTTTGAAAAATCACGCAGATTCTCCGCGACTTTTTCAAGATTGTCAACTATTTTTCCCACTTTGTTGCGAGAGTTTTTCGCAACGGCTGAAACAGACTTCATATCATCGGAAATCTGGACGAGGTTTTGAATCGTCGCGTCAATATTCGGCGCATTTTCGCGGAGTTTCGCCGTCACGACGCTGACGTCATCCATCGCTTTGGCGGACCCGGCAAGCGTCGCGCCGATGTTCTTATTCTGCTCGGCCAGCGTCTTCGATACGACCTCGAAATTTTTCAGCACGGCGCGCAAATTCGTGACCGCCGCGTCTATGTCCGCTTGCCGAGCGGCCAGAACGCCGCTGAACGCTTTCACGTCCTGCGTAATGCCCCGCGCATTCTCCAAAATCGGGGCGATATTCTCGCTTTGCGCGCTGATTTGCTTCGCAAGATTGCTCAAATCCGTCGCCATGCTTTCCACGCTGGCGAGAATATTTTTCACGGCGTCGTCACCTTCGGCAAGCTGCTGCGAGAACGTCGCCGCGTTCGTCATGGTCTGATGCGTGCTGGTCAAAATCCCCGTGATGGACTCTTTGTTCGCGTTCAGCGTGGCGATGAAATTCGTCGTTTCAGTCAGCGTAGCGTTGATGGCCGTAATCATGGCGTCAATGTCGCCGGTCTGCGTGTTCGCAAAGGCGGAGAACTCCGCAATATTCCCGGAAGTCGCGCTCAGATTGTCAATGATGAGCTTGATTTGCTCGGATTTTTCGGCAACGCTTGCCGACACGGTCTGCGCGTTCGTCAGCGTCGCGCCGATTTTGTCCTGATTCGCGGTCAAAAATTCCGAAAACGTCTTGAGCTGCGCCGTCGTGTCTTTGACGTTGAGCAGCACGGCCTCAATCGTCGGCGTCTGCGTTTCCAGCATGCCCGTGAAGGTCGTCACGCTCTTGACGGACGCGTTCAGGTTTGTCAGCAGCGCGTCCAATTCCGGCTGTTTCGCGGCGGCGAAATCGGTCAAGCCTTTCACGTTGCTCACGACGACTTGCGCCTCGTCAAGCATCTGCG
>CAZCGG010000179.1:6320-7416 GCA_964498135.1 uncultured Candidatus Moduliflexus sp. | reverse complement strand
TTTTCGTTATTGTCGCGGACGCGCTGCAAGACAAATTTCAGGCTATCCGACGACGCCAGCAAATTTTCCAGCACGGCGCGCGCGTCGGCGCTGCTCTCCTGATCGGCAAATTGCAGGAATTGCTGAATCCGCTCGGAAACGCCTTCGATATTTTGAATCATTTTGTCAATGCGTTCGCGGTTGCCGTGAATTTCGGCGGCAAACTCCGAAAAATGCTGCGTGGCCGCGTTGGTGTTGCTGAGAATCGCCCGAATATCCTCTTTGCTGACGCCGAACAATTCCTGAAAATCGCCCAGCGTCTGTTCGCCGGTCGTGATGAACGAATTCAGCAGTTTGATCATCTCTTGAATCTGCGCCTCATTATCCACGAACACCCGATTCAGCGAGCCGGAAAGCGTGTCCACCTGCGTCAGCATGCTCCGCAGATTCTTCAAGACGCCCTCAATCGTTTCGGCGTTGCTTTTGACGATCAGGTCAACATTTTCCAAAATGGAATCCACTTTTTTCTGATTGTCTTCGTTAATGAATTCGTTGGCGTTCAGAATCAATTGATCGGCATGTTCGGTAATTTTCACAACGTTCGTGTTAATCTGCGCAAACAAATCATCCACGTTTTTCAGCACGCTGCCCATGCTGGCGGTAATGGAATTGACTTGGCCGATCAATTCGCTGAATTGCAGGACTTCTGCGGAGGAAAGCATGTAATTGGCGGGCGCGTTCGGCTCTTGCAGGCTGCCTTCCATGATTTCTAAATAAAACGAGCCTAATAAGCCGATATAGTTGGGAAATATCTTCGAATCTTTTTTGACCGGCGTTTTTTCATCCACGAGAAAAAAGATTTCGATTTTCTCTGGATTGGTCGGCGAGACGTTGACATCCGTAATCGCGCCGACTTTCATGCCGTGATACCGGACAAGATCCCCGGCTTCCAGCCCGACGGACATATTCAATTCCGTTTTGTACGGGACGGTTTTTTTCCAAAAGCCGCTTCCGCTCAAGAAAATAATAAAGGCCAAAAAGGCGACGGTTGAGGCGACAACGACAAAACCGACTTTAATTTCATTCGTGCTGTATTTCATGGCGTCCTAAAAGTTAA
>CAZCGG010000179.1:0-6220 GCA_964498135.1 uncultured Candidatus Moduliflexus sp. | reverse complement strand
GTAATTAATTGCAAATATTTCTGGTCATCCTGCGCTTCCGAATTCGGCTCGCGGTTCAAAAATTGGCGGACGCGGGGATGCTCGCTTTTTTGAATCTCTTGCGGCGAGCCAAAGGCAATCACATTTCCTTTATCGAGCATCACGATCCGGTCGGCAATCAAAAACGCGCTGGCGAGTTCGTGCGTGACCACTACCATCGTCATGTGAAAAGCGCGTTTCAGTTTCAGAATCAATTCGTCAATTTCGGCGGCCACAATCGGGTCTAATCCGGCGGACGGCTCATCGAAAAAGAGAATTTCCGGATCCATGGCGAGGGCGCGGGCTAATCCGGCGCGCTTTTTCATGCCGCCGCTCAACTGCGCGGGCTTGAATTCGTCGAAGCCCGTCAATCCGACGAGACCGAGCTTGATGCGGCTCATGATGCGAATCGTGGAATCGGCGAGCCGCGTATGCTCGCGCAGTGGCAGCGCGACGTTATCGCCGAGCGTCATGGAATTGAACAGCGCCGCGCTCTGGAACAGCATCCCCATTTTTTTGCGGATGCTGTTCATCTGATCTTCGTTCAATTGCGTAATATCTTGGCCTTTGATGTAAATATGGCCGGAACGCGGCTGCAATAAGCCGATCAAATGGCGCAGAAACGTCGTTTTGCCGCAGCCGCTGCCGCCTAACACGACCAGCACTTCGCCGCGCCGCACCTGCACGTTCACGTCATCCAGAATGCGGCGGTCGCCGAAATAGGTGACGAGATGCTCGACGACAATCGCGTATTCCTGCATGTTTTCCCGCGTCATAAGAAAAAGTAAAAAAAGATGGTGACGAATAAATCCGCGAAAATGATAAACACGATGGATTTCACGACGGAGGCCGTCGTATGGATGCCGACGCCTTCCGCGCCGCCTTCCACCTGAAATCCTTCATAACAGCCGACTAAGGCGATAATCACGGCAAAAAACAAACTTTTAATCAGCCCGGTCACGATGTCTTGCAGCACCAAGACGCTGAACGTTTCATTGATATAGCGAATTGCGCCAACATCGAGCAGCGTAACAGCGATGAACAGGCCGCCCAGCATGGACACAACGTTGGCAACCATCGTCAGGCACGGCTGCATGATGATAATCGCCAGCAGTTTCGGCACAACGAGAAATTTAATCGGATTCAGGCCAATCGTCGTGAGCGCGTCCACTTCTTCCGAGACGATCATGGTGCCGATTTCGGCGGCAAACGCCGAGCCGCTGCGCCCGGTGACGATAATGGCGGCGACGAGCGGCGCGAGTTCGCGCGTCATCGTGACGCCGACGAGATCGGCGACGTAAATGACCGCGCCGAATGGACGCAGCACATACGCGCCCTGCAACGCTAAAATCATGCCGACGATGAACGAGAGCATCGCAATCAAAGGAATCGAGTTGACGCCGACAATCACCATCTGCTCCACGCTTGTCCGCCAGCGCAGCCCTTTGCCGCGCACCGGCGCGACAAGCATCCAATACATGGCGTCAATCGTGAGTTCCGTTGCGTCATACACGCGCCCGAAAAAGAGCAGCGTTTGATGCCCGATTTTGCCAAGCCATTGAGAAATCATGCGGAGAGCAGCGCCGCCTCAAGCGTCGGATAGATTTCGAACACTGTCTCTAACCGCGCTAATTGGAACACTTCTAACACGGCCTGCGACAGGCCGACTAATTTGAACCGCGCCTGACGCTCCTGCGAAATCTGCAACCCTTCGACTAATGTGGCAATCCCGGAGCTATCTGTGTATGTCACGTGCGTCAAGTCCACGATAATCGCGGGCAGCGGACGCTGTTTCATCGCGGAAAAAATCGCCTCGCGCATTTTGGGAGACGAATAGAGATCAACTTCGCCGCGCACGTCAATGATGCACGTTTGTTCGCGGGTTTTCATGTCAATATGCAAATTCATAACATTCCTCGCGCAGCCCTGAATGCGCTGCGGCATTCATTAGACCTCTTGCAAAAGTCTCTTCCGTTCGCCCTGAGCCTGCCGAAGGCGCGCTTGACCGTTGAAATCCGCTCTTCGACAGGCTCAGAGCGAACGGGGTGCCGAGGAAATCATGACGTATGCAAGAGGTCTATTATTCTATACGGGCGTTTTCTTTCTCTCAACATCTCACCCCTTCGGGGTGAATAACTGCCGACTGCGTAACGTAAGTAAATAACCTGACGCATCCTTCGAAGTCGCGCACGCAGTGTCAAGAACTCTATGCGGGGAAAGAAAAAATTTTCATGCGCCCCTATCGCAATCGCGCGGCGGCGTCTGGAAAGATGACGTTTTTTCTTGACACGAACCGATTTCATTACGTATCATGTGCGCAATCAATGAAACAGGGAAAAAACGCGGTTGGCCTTTTTGAGCAGGGAGCGCGGCGTTCGCGCCACGATCTATTGATCTCGTCACTTTACAGCGAGGAGCGTTATGGAAAAAATTCTGAACAATGTCATGTTCAAATCCGAAGCCATGCAGCAAGTTTTGAAAGAAATCGGGCCATATATTGAATCCGCCGCCTCCATCCTGTTATGGGGGGAAACCGGCAGCGGGATGGGATTTTTGGCGCAGGCGATTCATCACACGTCGGGGCGGTCGGGCAAATTTCTGACGATTCCGGGGTTTGCGTTAGAAAAAGAGACGGCCAAACGCCAATTTCTCGGCAGCGAAAATCAGCCGGGCTGGCTGGAAGAGGCGGATCGCGGCACGATTTTCATCAAACGCCTTTCCGAAATGGATCACGACGTGCAGACCATCATCACGCAATTGCTGAGCAATCGCTCCGTAGATGGGCGGCTGCAATTTCCCCGCCTCAATTCGACGAACGAGGTTGAAGTCAATAACCGCTTTATTTTTTCGATGGTGCATGATTTGAATATCGCGCTGCAAGATGAATTGACCAACCGAGAAACGCTCGACGAAATGAAGCGGCGCGGCGGGAAAATCGTCCATATTCCGCCGCTGCGCGAGCGCAAAGAGGACATTCTCGCCATTGCCGAGCATTTAGCGGCGACGAGCCGGGACGCGCATCAGTCCGCCGTTTCCGGCATCTCCGAAAGCGCCAGGAACGCGCTCGTCAATTATAGCTGGCCCGGCAACATCGAAGAACTCAAGCATGTCATCGAAACCATTATCGCCCGGCAGCCTGAGATCACGACGATTTCCGCCGAGCATCTGCCGGACATGATTATCAACCCCGAAAAGAAAGGGGAGCTTATTTACCGGTTCAAGCTGAAAGACGACGCCAAATTTCTCGGCCGCATGATGACAACATCGCTGAAACTTCAAACCAGCACAAAAACATTGCGGCTGGAAACGGTCAATATCAGCGAAATCCGGCGCATCGAAGACGCCGCGTTTGCGCCGCCGAAATTCAAATATTACTTGGTGCGCCTGAAAGACGGCAGCCAAGTGACCGGCGCGATTCTCGACAAAAAACTCGGCATCGAAACCTCGTTCGATCCGGCTTACGAAATTGACCCGCAGAACATCGCCTCAATGTATATTGCGTAAATGTCCAGAAAAAGTTATGGCTAACGCTGTCAGACACCTTCAAGGTGTCTGACAGCGTTAGCCATTTGAGAGGCGCGAACATGTCTAAAAATGCTGCCGCACATATTCCTTGAATTGCGGGCATTCCTCAAGCAGGCGTTGATGAAACGCCGTGTTTGCGTAGCGTTCGTGCAGTAGGCGGAAATAGTCACGCTCCGCCGGAGGAAGTTTTTCCCCGTAGCCGTGTATCCGCGTGAAGGCGCGAATGTTGCATAACTGCGAGACGGCTAACATCTCGGCGGCAAGTTCATCATCAGCGCCGGACATGAGCGCTTTTTCATAATAATCTTTGGCAAGATAATGCGTGCCATACGCATTCAAAAATACGGACTCTCTCCGAACGGTCTCATCGTGAAATTCTCCGAAAAAACGGAATGTTCCGATATCTCGGTTGCCAAACGTCTCGATCATGCCGCCATCCCAGACAACCCCGGCATATCCCCAAAATGGCGAATTATACAAGCCATTCGCGATTTGCCAGTAATATTGCGCGGCATTGGCCGGTTCTTCGCGGGCGCGGCGCTGCAACTCGACTAACGCATTTGCAAAGACCGCTTTATTCATTCGCGAGAATTGATGCGAATGATGATGCGGATTGTCAAAAAAGCTGGTTGTCAGGCAAAAAGATTCTCCTTGATTATTTGAGCCGCAACGGTCGTCTTCCCAATACGCAGGTGAAATCCGTTCGAATACGCGCTGCGCCTCATCGAAACGATTCTCGCGCAGCAGATGCGTTCCCCACGTGTCCAGAATTTGTTCCCGCGACAACGGAAAATCCTGCAATAAAAAGAGCGCGAATGGCGAGGGCGACGATTGCATGACAAAGACATGCAACGCTTCGATATCGTCTGAGGTGGCATACACATCGACAGTCATATTTCCTGCTCCGCGTAAATAGACTGTTTGCAGCCAGTCATCCCAAAATTCCGCATTCGGCGGAAACAGATTTTGGCTGCGAAAAAAACAACATATCGCTTTCGGCAAATCATTTTGCAGCAGATATTTTTGTCCCATCGCAAACATCACACTTTGAAACAAGATGGTTTCCTGCTGCGAAGCCAGCCATTGCAATTCCGGGAGAAGCGACGTTTCGAAGGCGGAATCAATTCGTCTGATTTGGCGCAATTCTATGAGATGTCGGAAGAGTCTTGCCTGATGAAGCAGGACGAGATCGCCGCCTGCTTCGGCTTCCGCCTGCTTGAGATAGGACAACGCTTCGCGTTCATTCTTCAGGGCAAATGATTCCATAAACGCGAGATACCCCGCCGCAAGATGCCAGACGGCAGGGCGGCGGACATTGCCGCGCTGTAGAGTGTTCAGCGTAAAGTTTTTGAATTCGGCGAGATATTCGAGATCGAGCGCGTCGAGTTCATGGCGTCCTAAAAAACTCCTCAGAAAACCGTGCTGCTCATGGTTTTTCAAATGCCAGAGTAGCAGGCTTTCCAGAAAACTGGAACGCGGAGCAATCTCAGCCATCGCCGACAATGGCGCAATGGTGTTGCGATCTCCATAATAGATGGTCCAGAGTATCCATAATCCCGCTTTTTCGCGCGGCGTTTTCGCGAACGTGTACGCTTGCCGCCAAAGGTCTTCGGAGAAATCGAGAATGCGTAAGCTGCGCCGCACCACTTCCCGGCGTTCCGGCGCATGGTCGAAGACAATGGAATAATAATACAACGCTTCGGCTTCTCGCTGCAACCCGCGAAGCGCGCCCGCTTTCTGTTCCATTGCCCAGTAGCGAATGATGCTATTGGTTTTCAGCGGTGGAACAAGCAGATCGTATAACGCGACCGCATCTGAAAATGCTCCCCAGTAATGCGCTAATCGAATCAATTGATATGCGTATCGCATTTTAATCGCGTCGGAAGAAATCTGATCGAATTCTTTTTCAATCGAAGTAACTGTCTTGAGATAAAAGGAACGTTTAAAAATAGGCGTGTCCTGAGATTCTTCCCATGATCGTTTTTGCTGATCGTATGATTCGTATTGCCATTCCTTCGCAAAATCGAGATAGCCGATAATGTCTTCCAATTTCTCATCATCGGATGTATAAAAAAATGGCAGGACGCGCTTGAGTTTGTCCCGGTTCGAATGCCTTGCCGTCAATATGTCAGAAAATCCTTGCCAATCGTATACCGTAATACGATTGCGGCCTGAAAAATCAGGATGCAGCAGGCTGTTTCGGAAAGCGCGGCGCAATTTCCAAAACACGGACATGCCTTGTTTCACGTCCGATAGCGTTCTTTCATCAAGTTCATACACCAAAAACGCTAAATCATCCAGATTCGCATATATGCCGACATCCCGAAAGATTTGCTGCCATTCCAGAAGATTCGAGCGGTATTTTTCGACCAGATCACCTTCTGACGTGTCAAAATCGCCTTCGGTACGAATATAATCGCGTAACGATGGATAAGCGATAAGTTTCGATGTCAAAAATGATGCTGATGTTTCTGGCAATGGCTCAGAGCAGGCAAAAGCTCTTGAACACTGTAACAGCCCTGCTATCAGCCCGACAAGCATGATGCTACCTATTTTCCGTTCCATAGAACCCTCCAATACGCAATGACATCGAACGGCAGATACGCCTGATTGATATCGTTAATGTCGTAATGTTTCACCACAGCCGGATCGTAATGAAACCACGCCACGCTGACCG